>NZ_JAKTII010000006.1:0-280859 GCF_027855175.1 Acinetobacter sp. AOR14_HL
CTGAACTGCACCCCATAAGTTAGACTTTTTAAACTTATAAGGTGTGACCTATGCCAGTTCCAAAGCATTCAAAAGAGTTAAAACTCAAAGTAATTCAGGCTTATTTAGATGGTAGTAAAGGCTATAAAATTCTTTCCAAAGAGTTTAATGTAGATCTCCAAACCATTCGGTTATGGATTGAAAACTATAAGGCACATGGTACTGATGGGCTTAATATTAAAATTCAAAAAACTTATTATTCTTCAGAATTTAAAATCAATGCAATACAAATGCTTCTTGATAAGATACCCGTAAGAGAAGTAAGAAGACGGTTAAATCTGAGCGGGACGTCAATTTTAAGAAGATGGCTAGCTCTGTATCATAAAGAAGGGATTGCTGGGTTTAATACTAAACGGACTTATACCAATATGACTAAGCAAGATAAAACTAAAACAGTGAAACCAACAAGAGATGATAAAGACAAGTCTCAGCAAGAGCTCATTGATGAGCTTACAGCTTTACGCGCAGAGGTCGCTTTTTTAAAAAAGCTAAAAGCCTTAAAACTGAAGCAACGTACTTAAATTCAATTTGTACTGCAGACAGTGTTCAAATTATTTCAGAATTAAGGCAAATTTATCCATTAAAGCTCTTACTCAGTATTGCCAAGATAGCCCGTAGTACTTATTTCTACCACATGAAAGCTATACGCTCTAATGATAAATATACTGAGTTAAAACAGCAGATTAAGTCCATATACCATAAGCATAAGGGATGCTATGGCTATCGTAGAATTACTCTTGCTCTGAAAAGTACAGGAATAATGATTAACCATAAATGTGTATATCGACTCATGAAAACTATGGGACTTAAATCACGTATCAGAGCACTAAAATATCGCTCATATAAAAGTGGTTGTGTCGGGATAGTGGCTGATAACGTTTTACAACGGCAATTTAAAGCAAATCGACCAAATCAGAAATGGGCAACTGATGTAACGGAATTTAATGTGAACGGTGAAAAACTTTACCTATCCCCGATTATAGATTTATTTAATGGGGAAATTATTACATTCCGAATCCAACGCAAACTCAATTATGAGTTAGTAAAAGATATGCTCATTCATGCTTTGGCTAAACTTAAACGACATGAAAAACCAATTCTCCATTCCGATCAAGGATGGCAATATCAAATGGCTCATTACCAACAGCAATTAAAACAACAGGGTTTAATTCAAAGTATGTCTCGTAAGGGAAATTGTTTGGATAATGCTGTAATAGAAAGCTTCTTCGGAATATTAAAATCGGAGTGCTTTCATGGTGAAAAATTTCAATCAATTGATGAATTAGAGAAAACCATACAAGAGTACATTCATTATTATAATCATGAGAGAATCAAGGTGAAGTTACAAGGTTTATCCCCTGTACAATATAGAAATCAGTTTTTAAAAACTGCTTAATTAGCTGTCCAACTTTATGGGGTCAGATTATCCCGCCGCAGAGGGGGCACGAGGGTGCACACACCAAAAGTATAAAACCTTTAGTGCTCGTTTGAATCAGCCTGTCAAAGCCGGCTGGCAATGTGGCCAGCAGGCAAAGGATAGTGCTCTACCCTATTACAGTCAAGCATGCAAAATGACATTTGCTTTAAAATAGATCATTAAAAAGTAAGGATAAATAATGAGTGAGTTATTGTTAAAGAAGGGTTTATAACGGTATTGAAATTTATATAGATATATTAGTTTCGACAGGTAAGATTAGAATATAAAATGCTAAATGATGAAATGAATGATGTAGAAAGTTTCAGTTAGAAATCGCAATAAGTCACCAATATGCCTTTAAACCTATTATTTATACTTCTCTCGATCAGCTTTCTGCTCCGAACAACTCAATAAGAATATAATGGTAAAAATAGTTGTTTGCTTTTCATTCTATTTCTTTCAATTTATAAAAAATATATAATATTCTCAATAGTTTTCTAATTATCCATTACTTTCAATCAAGATCATTTAGTTTCAATAAAGAGAATAAAATGCAAGAACAAGCTTTACCCGCATCTCCTCAAGATTTGAATGAGGATCAAAATATTACGTCACCACCAATTTCTCAATCAGGAATTTATCATTTTAAGTTTCATGGTAAAGCTTCAGAATATTTTGGAATCTGGATCGTTAATATTCTTTTGACTATTATTACTTTAAGCTTATATGCACCGTGGGCTAAAGTTCGTCGCTTACGCTATTTCTATGGCAATACAGAATTTTTTGAACGTCGCTTTGATTTTACAGGCATTCCAACCAAGATTTTGATTGGACGTTTAATTGCATTAGGAATTTACGCCGTATTTGCAATTTCATCACAGTATTCAATGATTGCGACTGTGGTTGGACTAATTGCATTATATACAGCAGTACCTTGGCTAATTCGTGCTACTTTGCGTTTTACTGCAAGAAATAGTAAGTTCGGCAACGCACGTTTTTATTTTGGTGGAACGATAAAAGAATCTTATAAAGTCTTTCTTTTGAGTATATTGGTATATATTTTCACATTAGGAATCTTTACACCTGTAGCTATTTGGCTATATAAAAAATATTATCTAAACAACTTATATGCTGGACAATTAAATTTTAAATTAAACGCGAAATGGTCTGCCTATATGGCTGCAGTTTATATACCCGTTTTTATTGCAATTGGTATAATTGCTATTTTTTCAATCATTTACTTTGCTATAGCAGGAACAATTTCTGGTTTCTCACCGAACGCTGTAGTCTTCGGAATGTTTATGGTATATGCATTTATTGGATTATTTATTTATCCATTAATTGCTGCACGTCTTTTTATTACTACATGGAACAATACTACAGTTGGAAACAGTCAATTTAAAACAGACTGTAATCAATGGCGTTTTGCATGGATTGTAGCTTCAAACTGGATTGTAAAAATCTTAACCATAGGTTTAATGTCTGCTTGGGCTGCGGTTCGTATTCACAAATATCAGATTGAATCGATGAGTTTAATTTTATTAGATGATCCAGATCAAATGATGAATCTCGCTCAGCAAGAACAAAGTGCTTTAGCTGAAGAAATCAGTGATATTTTTGATATTGACATCTCTCTATAATAATCTGAGTTTAATAATTTATGTCCCAAGCAGTAGATATCATTTTCTATGATGGCATAGTGTCTAAACCTCACCGTGCTCAGATTTCAGCTCAATCTCAATCTGAAGTCCTCATTCAGTATGGTGAGCAATTAGAACAACAGCGTCATTATCAATATACTGATATGAAATTGATTGGTGCGCTGGGACAGTTACACCCAGTGATTGAATTATCTGATGATGCACGGATTGAATTTCATAGTGCATTACCTGAATGGTTTAATTACACAACTAAAAAGGTTCAACATTCGATCTGGAAATTTGAACGCTCTCCAGCTCTTATTCTTTTTAGTGTAATTTTTGTGATTACTTTTGCGATCAGTCTAGTGAAATGGGGTGTTCCAGCTACATCCCATTATCTTGCTTTTCAATTACCTGAGAATACTTTAAAGAAACTAGGCGATGAAGCCGAGAATTATGTATTAAATAATTGGACTGCACCCAGCCAATTAGCACAAACTCAAAAAGACCAAATTACTAAACAATATTTGAATACTATTGCTGAAAACAGACCAGCCAAATTAGTCTTCCGTAAAGGCGATCATTTAGGAGCAAATGCTGTAGCACTACCTAATAATACGATTATCGTCACAGATGAACTGATCAAAATGGCCCATACTAATCAGGAAATCTTAGGCGTATTAGCCCATGAACAAGGCCATTTGGTTTATCGCCATAGTTTGCAACAAGGGTTAACTAGTTTAGGCCTAAGTATATTATACATTGCAATGACAGGAGATAATTCAGACTTATTTACGTCATTACCTGCTGCTATGATTGGTGCAAATTACTCGCGTAAATTTGAGTCCGAAGCCGATTTATATGCTTTACAACTGATGGATAGGAAACATATCGAAGTCTCGCACTTCGCAAATTTCTTACAACGTTTAAGCGATACAACAGAAGAAGGTATCGATAAAAAAAATCAGTCCAACCCACCAACTTCTCAAGAAGAATCTTCAACTAATAAACTATCTACAGCTGTTCTTGATAATTTATCTTCTCATCCTGCAACTGAAGAGCGTATTCGAATGGTTCATGATTTTGAGAAAAAACAACATGCTAAAGATTAAATAGCAGAAAACGAAGATTCATTCCCAAGACACTATGAAATATAAAATTAAGCTGAAAACTAAATCTGCCCAACTCAATCCAAATTTCCATATGAGTTGCTAAGGACTAAAACTTTTTAAAGGCACACAAAATAATTTATAGGCTCACAGAGTCTATCTAGAAAATTTATGGTCTTTAGGAAGTGGAGCATCACATGGTTGATCCGTCTTTACATTGACCATTTTCACAGGCCCATCATTGTAGATTGTTACCTTACAGCCTTTTACGACATATTCCTGTTGAATGCCACCGTAAATTTCATCCTCAGATACAGCAGAAGCAACATCACACGCTTCGTCAGCACGGCATGCAGCCTCCCCTCCACTAGCCTCTACAGCTTCTGCTCCAGCAGCTTCCATTGCATCTCCAGCACTCTCCTGTACTTCAGCATCTACAGCCCGTATCTTTGCTGCATATATATTTGAAAGATTCATCATAAGAAAAATTGCAAAAAATAACTTACTACAGGGATTTATTAAATTCATGAATTATCCATATCTATTAATTTAAATTCAGCATATACCGAGATCGATTTTACTTTGCAAGTTAGGGATGCAAAGGGGTTAGTATTATAAGGAGCTATTCTACCCATAATTATACATATAGCAGCAATAGTTGACCCGAAAGAATTCTTCAAACAATTACAAGATATTGACCATTATGAGAGTGCAATTAACTACAAAATATAAAATTAAACTGAAATTTAATTCTGCCCAACTCCATCCAAATTTTTATATGGGTTGCTAAGTACTAAAAAACATTCACATAAAAAAAGCCCCTGCTTTCACAGGGGCTTTCGAATTTGGTGGAAGCGGTGAAATCCTAATTCAAACTAAGTATTGATGACATGGCTTTGTGCAATTCATTTTCCGCCGATTCAATTTTATTGCTTTGCCAAGCAATATAGCCATCTGGTCTGATCATTATGCAAGCATTTTCATCATTACCCCAAGAGCGAGAAAGTTCTCCATAAGAGTCTTCAACGTCTCTTTTTGGGCCTACTTGTATAACTTTAATATCCAAGTTGAGCTGGTTATTAAGTTTGTCTACAGCCCACTTCCACTTGTCACCTTGTAGCCAACAGAAAAGCGTAAACTTTCCATTTCCGATTAAGTCTAAGGTTGATATTTTTTTATGATTTTTGACTAGCCATGTATGAGGGAGTTTATGACCAGGAGTAAATGAGGGATAATAATGAAGATCTTCATCTCTACTAGAATCTATATTATTTTCAATATTGTACGCTGCTCCAACAATTGCTGATGAATGATAACGTACGTTAGTTTCTACGCCTAAGGCAGCAAATTCATAAGCTTTATATTCAATTGCAGATCTTAAATCACGGCGTTTAACAGCACCTTTTTCATTACCTTCGCTTAAGGTATTTATGCTTCCTTGCATCGTCTCTGTACTGTACTTTCCATCTAACTCTAAAGCAGAAAAGATTGTAGAGAACTCTCTAACACTTTGATTTGCTCGCTTAACAATTCGCTCGCCAACAGGTGCTCTTTCTTCATTAAAACTGTCTAATAAACCACTACCCGCTTTGCCATTTAATACAAATGCTAATTTCCAACATAAGTTATAAGCGTCTTGTATAGATGAGTTTGAACCTAATCCATTAGAAGGTGGATGACGATGGACAGCATCACCAATGCAGAAAACTCGACCTTTCGAGTATTGTTCTGCATACATTTCATTTACTGTCCATAACGACTTACTACTTATGCTTATTTCAATGTCGTTATCACCAATAAGCTGCTTGCAAATTGCAATTGCCTCATCATCGGTAAGAGATGGCTCTTCTTTTTCAATGTCATACCCCCAAACAATCTGCCATTCATTCCAAGGTCTGACCATACGCAACAAACCTAACCCAATCCCGCCAATGTTTGCTCCAGGTTGTATAATCCACCAGAGGTATCCAGGTCTATGCGAGACGTATTTGGTTAAATCGGCTTTAAAAATAATGCTGATACTGCCACTTTTCCCCATTTTACCTGCCATAGGTAAATCTAAATCTTTTACGACTTTACTACTCGCCCCATCAGCTCCGATTAAATACTTACATCGAATTAGGTATGTTTCTTTAGTCAGTCTATCTAGAACAGTAACTGTTACACCCTTCTCATCTTGTACATGAGATAAATATTCCGTATCAAATCTTGGGTGGCTTCCTCGTGATGCCGCATTTGAAAGCAAAATAGGTTCAAATAGGTGTTGAGGAAGATCACACTGTTCACAAGGGCTCGCTTTAGCGTACTCTGACATTCTTTCTGGATGATTCATTCCATAAGGAAAACGTCCAATTTCATCACCCGTTAAAGATGTGCAATAAACAACATCTCCCATAACTTCTTTTGGTGCTGCTTTTGCGATTACTTCATCAGATATTCCCAAATCTCGAACAATTTCCATTGTTCTTTGACTCATATAATGAGCACGAGGGCTGTTTGCCAGCCATCTATATTTAGTTATTATGATATTTCTAATTCCATAACTACTTAACATAAGTGCAGCAGAAGAACCAGCTGGACCACTCCCAACAATTAAAACATCAGTTTCTAACATTTTTATCCTATTACTTACATATTCTTGGTAGCTAAATCGCTATTGCATAAAATTAATGAAATAACCATTTTAGATATAATATTGCTTCAAAAAACTCTTTTAGATCATGCAGGTAAAAACTTAACAACATTACGTATTAAATAAGTCTATAAAAGTTATAAAGCAGATTTTTAATCAAGATTTCTTATATCAACATAGTTCAGTCTTTTAATAAATATGGCAAAGTTTTATGAGTTTGACTTAATTTAGTTAACATAATGTATTTCCTTTACTTCTTCATTTAAAATTTTTAATGCAGTTAGACAAACATCTAAATATTGCTCATCTTTAATATTTCTATGGTAAGAGTCATAAATTCTTATGAGCACACCATTCCATTTAAATTTTCCTACATAAGGTTTTGGTTGACAGGATGTATTATTATAAATTTTTCGCCCCCAATAATCTGTCGTACGATTATAATATTGAGGTGAATACATAAATACATTAAATGCATAATCCCTATCAAAATCATTTTTCCAGTCTTTTGCCAATAATTTATTAACATCTGTAGGCCATCTGATTTTAAATCCACTATCTCCTTGATACTCTCTTGGTATTAACCAAAACCGACCACTACGCTTTATTAAAAAATATTTACGAGAGTCAAATTTTGGTAGTCGTGCGAAGTCTTCTTGTGTATAAGAGTCAAACTCTTCAGCTAGCCTAATCCTTTCCCGTTCAAGTAATAATTAATCACTATGTTGGATAAGATACAAGCTTGTACATTTTATTATAAAAAATAAATATAAGTATAAAAAATTACACACGCCCATAATCATCTTGGAATCTAACAATATCATCTTCACCCAGATAATCACCAATTTGTACTTCTACTAATATCAATGGAATCGGATCAGGGTTTTCTAAACTATGTATTACTCCGATAGGTATAGTTATATTTTGATTTTCTGAAATAAAAAATTGTCCATCTTCTTTAGTTACTTTAGCACGTCCCTTGATGATGGTCCAATGTTCACTCCTATACTGATGCTTCTGTAATGACAACTTTGATTTAGGATTTACAGTAATGTACTTAACTTGATATCCCTCGCCCGAATCAAGACATCTATATTTCCCCCATGGCCTCATCACTTCATTATGCAAAAACAACTCTTTTCTATCTTTCTTAGATAAATAATCAGTTATTATTTTAATTTCTTCGGATTTGTTCTTATCTGCAACTAAAACTGAATCTTTTGTTTCAACTATAATTAGATCATTAATACCTAATGCTGTAATCAGTCGACTATTTGCATGAATATAATTATTATTACAATTTGCTAAGACAACATCTCCGCTACAAGCATTATTATAGGAATCTTTTGAAGCATGCTCCCATAAAGATTGCCATGAACCTAAATCCTTCCAATCAGATTCCAAACAAACAACTCCTGCCATATTAGTCTTTTCCATAATTGTACAATCAATTGAGGAAGCTGGGCAGGAATCAAATAACTCCTTGTCAATCCAAATAAAACCAAAACTACTTTTACGTTTTAAAAATACCTTACTGCAAGCTTCAAATATATCAGGTCTGTATCTATTTAATTCACTAAAAAATAGAGGGATTTCAAAGACAAAAATCCCAACATTCCATAAAAAATCACTACAATTTACATATTCTATAGCAGAATTTAATTCAGGTTTTTCAAAAAAAGATGAAACTACGTAACAATTATTATTAATTTCTTTTCCCGTTTTTATATAACCATAACCAGTATGAGGAGAACTTGGTTTCACTCCTAGTACCATAAAAAGATTCTTTTTTGCATAAATTAAAGCCAACTCAATACTTTTCGCAAAGGCATAGACATCAGCAATATAATGATCTGATGACACAACACAAACCACAGGGGAAATATCTTTATATAATTCCTGAGCCTGCAACATGGCTAAAGTAATAGCAGGAGTGGTATTTTTACCCATCGGCTCAAGGATAATTGAAGCATTATTGATATCTAACTGCCTTAATTGTTCAGCTACCAAAAAGCGATGTTCTTCATTACAAATAATAATAGGAGGCAGAACTCTCATTCCAATATTTTCAAATCTTTTAATTGTTATCTGTAACATTGATAAATCTGAATCAGTTAAATTCAAAAACTGTTTTGGATGAAAATTTCTAGATAAAGGCCATAAACGGCTCCCCCCTCCACCTGCCAATATAACAGGGAGAATTACATCATTACACATATCAAATCCTTAACACCGCAAAGCATTTTACAATATTCAAATAATTCGTCATTGCTTATTACAATATTAATTAATAAAAAATAAAATAATTTTAGTCCGCTAAATTAATTATTTCTACTCAATATTATTACCAAACCTCTTTTTAATACATTGATTAAAGCTGTTAATATCTTCATAGACAACTAAGAGCTCTAAATCAATTAACTTTTGTACCAATTCTAAAATCTGTTCCTGTTCCTGTTCCTGTTCCTGTTCCTCATCAAATTTAATGATCGGCCTTAAATCTATTAAACAACTTAAAATAGATGCCATTTCTGTAGTTATAGTTATAGTTTTTTCAGAAGTTCTAGCGCCCCATATAGTCCCCAACTTAAAAACTAATAAATCAGGTACTGTTACACAAAAGTCCCCATACTCTTGACGAATTAATGTGATAAGTCTTTTATTAAGTGGTTTTAAATTGAATATTTTTGAATTTACCTCAAATTGTATGTTCTGCCAAAATCTAATAGCTTCAGCAAGCCAATTTATAATTTTTACTTCATCAACACATATCCCGTAGTAATACCTTTTAAAACCTTCAACAATAGAACGACTAATAATTTTATTTTTATTTAATCGCTTTAACAACCATTTTCGTCGGCCATATGTATCTCCTGTTATAGCTGATAAAGCTTCTAATTCAGTTTGGAGCAGAAACCTAACAAAATCTACAGAAATAACATATTCACCAGCAGAAAGTACTCCAATGAGATCTTCAAAATTAGCCGCCGCAACTCTTCTATAATCTAAAGCCAACTGATTTCTATAAATATCATGTTGTATATTAAGAAGAATCTCATCCCAAATACTTTCACCAAGAATTGGTTTGGCGCACACAAAACGCTCAACATCTCTTTTCATTCCATCATTAAGCCCAACATATTTTATTTTTTCATAAGTCCGGATAAAATTTAAAGCAGATTCTTTTGTATGCCAAAGTATTTCTATACGCTTATTTTTATATTGAACAACCGAAAATTCACCAATCGCTACATCATTTTTTTCTGATTGAGTAATAGCAATTATATCAATATCAGAGTAATTATTTGCTACACCTATACTTTGTGAACCAGATACTGCCAAACTGATAATATCATTATATTTTCTTTTACTCACATACTCTAAAACCAAGTCTATTATATCTTTTCTCATTTAATATCCTCCGTATAAAAATTTTTCCTACATGCATGTAAATCATGCCATCCAGGCTTACCTAAAATCTTCCTAAGCAAATAAGATATTTTAGGAAAATTTGCTTTTGCATAATCACCAACCAAATGATGTCTTATAATAACTGGTATATATTTAATAAATGCAAATCTTATTCCTAACCAAGAGTTAGGTAATTCTCTACCAAAAAGTCCACTACTTGCCCAATTAAAATATGGATCAGCATAACAACCTTCTAAAGAAGGATAGGGCGGTTTTTGCTGATGTACTAAATGTTGAGGTATCAGTTTAAAATTTTTATACCCTAATTCATTTATCAGCTTAAATTCATTTACTACATTCCAAATAGAAAATTTTGACAGTTCAAAAGATATAAAATATGGTAATTCGTTACTTTCTTTTAAATCAAGCAATGCATCGTAATCACTCCCTTCTATATCAATTTTTATATAATACGGACAGCCATATTCTTTTATTAATTCTAGCAATTTAATGCAACGGACATTTTCCTGTACACTTAATGCACCCATTTGGTTATTTCTATCCAGCCAACTTTTTTTTGTGGTACTCCACTGTGTATTTTTTATATTCTTAAAAAGAGTCATTTCATCTTGATCACTACCGACGATTGCATTAATGACTACTAATTGATCACTTTCAATTTGGTTCTTAAATTTTTCTCTAGCTAGATCACATAAGTCATTATTAGCTTCAATGGCGACTACTTTAAAACCTTTACGCAAATAGAAGTCAGTATCTGTACCATCATGCATACCAATATCAAATATCAGATTTAAGTTCATTTACATTTCTTTTTTCAATTGATTTTTCGTTCAGCAAAAATAATTCTACCTTGCCAACAATCAAGCCTACTATAATAAAAAAATCTCTAAATGATTTTATCACGAACCATAAAAAAAACGTTTTTTTCGATCTAACAAACTCTAAAAACAAATAAACAAGAATAAATAAAAAAAATAACTTAGATAGAAATAAAGAAAGAAAAAATACTACTAATAATAAAATAGGATATAAAAAAAAATATTTCCAATTTGCCCATCTTGTTTTATTATAAAAATTTACTCCATGTTTGTTTTGCATAATAGCAATGCCCCTACCTGAAGCAATAGACTTTTTCATTAATTGTAAAACTGAAAGAGGATGTTTATGAACTACACAAAACTTAGAAATATAATGTGTTGAAATATTATTTTTCTCTAATATCAATTGAAAATCAACATCTTCAAAACTACATCCTTCAAACCTTTTATCAAAAATTCCAAATTGAAGAGCTAAGTCAATTCTAACTCCCATATTGCCCCCTGCACATAGTGCAAGAGGTAACTCTATTGTCTCTTTATCATTTGATAATAATTTTATTTTACTAGACTTTCTAGATTCACGTTGACGTATAAATCCACCCAAAGAATCACTTGAGTATTCTTTACGAGGACCAAAAAACATACCGCTTTCAGGGAAATATTCTAAATGATTTAATAATGCTTGGATCCAATTATTCTCTGGAAAACAATCATCATCCAAGAAAATCAAATGGGTAGCTTTAAATTCTGAATAAGCTATTTCTACAAGAGCCTGCCTCGACTTCCCAATTGAACATTTTTGATTTGGAATAAAGCAAGTTTCACCTAGATTTTTGATTTTCTCACTAGCAATTTCTGTACTTTTTGTTTTTCCAGCTGAAAGGAATACGATTATTGGCATATTAAAGAGTTTATTTTCTTTTAACAATCTAATGATTTCGTAAACATTTTCATGGCGTTCATAAGAAATAATACCAATAACTGGTGATTTTTTTCCCTTGATCGAATTCAACATTTTTTAGCTCTAAACTTAATTAAATTTCAAATAATTTATTTACTATATATTTCGTATATTTCCTGCATTAGCTTATTAACTGTATTTGAGGTCGAGTAATCCATTGCTCTATTTCTCGATTCAATTGACATAAAATTAACCCTATCACTTTGGACAATATCGTATATTTTTTTTGCAATTTCACTATCTGACAATTCGCTTTCAACATATAAGCCTGTTACATTATCCAAAACTCTTTCTTTTAGTGCTGCAACAGGTGAAAGGAAAAGTATACCTCCTAATGCTGCAGCTTCAAGAGCCGATATACAGCACATTTCCTCATATTCTGTTATATACAATAAATATTGGCATGAAGAAAGAACGGATATATATTTATTTCTTGGAAGTGCCCCATGAAAAAAGATTCCATTATTACTATGAGAAAGTTGACTCTCATGTTTAATGGAGAGATCCTGTTTTCTAAAAGTATTAGATTGACACTCTGAATAACCCCATAATGTATAATCAGAGGTTATATCAATAGTTGCATCTGGGAAGTACTCTCTAATTAATGGCCAAATACTAAGAACTCTAGATAATCCACGATAAGGTATTGAAGTATGAGCAAAAGAAAGCGGGCGCTTGACAGTGTTTAAATTAAATAAACTATCATCAACACCACATGTGCCTATATAATATTTAACATTCGGATCAAATTTATGATGTAGCAGCTCAAATTGGGTATGAGATACATACCAAATTAAATCACAAGTATCTGGTGTAATGTAATTCGTATTCTCTATTGTTCTATCCCCAAGATAAAGAATTTGTACTTTCGCTAACCTTGGTCCTTTTAATAACTCTGGCTGTCTACAAGCAATAAGAACATCACAATTGACTTCTGAGGAAATATAATCATTCCAATGTAGAAATTTAATATTATCAACTTCTTCCTTATTGGTATCAGATGAGTAAATAACTACTTCATGCCCAATTCTGCTTAAATACTCCCCCCATAAGACAATAGTAGTTTCATTTCCACCGATTCCTTTAAAAAAAGCTGTTTTAGAAATGAGTGACGAACGAGGAGTTAGGAAAATAATTTTCATGATAATATTTTTTTAGACCAAACTTCTAATTTATCTAATGCACCAAAACCAGGAAGCGGGAGATTCCTTAACTTCTTATAATATTCTATTGCATCTTCAACAGTATATCCCTCATTAACTAAATATAAAATTGCAAAAACACCACTTCTATCTATTCCACTATAGCAATGAACTAAGATCTTCTTACCCTCAATAATTAATTTGTTTACTAGAAGTATAAGTTGTTTTATATCCTCCCCATTGAAACTTTCTTCCCAATAAGTAAGAGGGTAATGTAAAGTTGCCAATTTAGATTCTGTAGAGCGACGTAACGAAATAATTTCATCTACCTGTAAGTGTTTAAGTATATCTACATTCGGCTGAGGACCAATCCAAAGTTTTTCATTCAGTTGAGTATAAGATGATACATTCATAAATTTTTCCAAACCCATTCTTATAACAATCTTATTTATATTTGCTCACCAGTTCCCATAGTTTTTCAGCATCTTCAAGCTGTTGGATCCCATGCTCTCCCCAATTAAGCAGTTCAGCAGCTTTACTCGGATTTACGTAATCACGTCTATAGATTTTACCAGTAACGGGATCAGCACATGATGGTAACAACTTACCAATATTTGCAATAAACCTTAACTGCGAAAATAATCTCGTTCCATTTTCATTTTTCTCAATCACAGATACACATCCAAGATACATTGGATTAACAATTTCAACTTGTGCTTCTTCCATACACTCTCTTTTGAGAGTTTCAATCCATGTTTCATTATTTTCAGGATGTCCTCCTGGCAGATTAAATCTCCCTTGATCATCCAATATTAATATTTTACCATCATCTGAAAATAATATACCGTACACCTGTTCAACAGGTATATTCTCAGAAGGCCATTCCATTTTCCATTTTACATCATATGTGGTTTTTGACATATTTACTCTCCACTATCTCTAACATTTGATTAGATAATATGTTAGGGTTATCACTATTATTGAAAAACAACATATATCCTTGCCTAGAGCATAGAAGTCTGTATGTTGCAATTAGTCTATTATATTTTTTAAAACCTAGAGAACTGAACCGATAATAATCTCTCTGATCCTGACTTCCAGATTTCTTATATCTTTCAAAACGAATATTAGCATTAGCATGTAGAAAGAAAGAAATATCAGGTTGGATAATAAACTTCTTAAATAAAAAGAAAAAAAATATCCCCCAAACTCTCTTATAATTAACATCATAAGCATGGACACGCGACCAATATGTTTCTTGCAAGAAAATTATATTATCATCTTGCTTATTGCTAAAAAAATCAATCAAATATGCAAGATGAAAAGTAAAGTATTTTACAATTGGCCGAGTAGTTTCTCTTTGTGCATACTCCACAATATTAGCAAACACTCCACCAGAAAGTGAAGTACGGCTTTTATGAACTTGATAACCTTTTTTAATTAGAGACTCTTCTAATAGGGAAATTATTGTAGACTTTCCTGAAAAATCAGCCCCATCAATTACAACAAGCATCTACTTTCTCTCTAATTCAAAAAAATTATCATTAGAAGGTTGTTCTGATATAACAGTAATTAAATGATCTATAATTTCACTTATAACCACATCTAGTGTTTTTTTATCAGTTGGAATTATTAAACATTCTCTAGATTGATATAATTTTTTAAAATTCTCACAAAAAAAATCAGTTACAGTCTCAGTCGTACATGTTTTTCTATCAATCAATGTTGGGCTTTTTCGATTATACAATCTATCGCTACGAGTAGCATGAGAGGCAACTAGTAAAATTCTAGCATCAAATTTTCTATAAAAATTTCTAAAAGATAATGAAATTTTGGCTAGGGATTTAAGATTAAATGTTAATCCATATGCAATTACTCTATCCACATGAGACTCACAAATAAGAATATCGTAATCATTCTTTATAAATGAAAAACCTCTATCAAAAAAAGCTGATATCAAGTATAGGCTATTCAATAACCCACTTGAATGTGACTTATTTGCATCTAATTTGCACAACCATGAATGAAAAAAAGAAGGACTAATTAATCCCTTACAACACAAAACCGATAAACCTTGAGATTCAAGTAATTTAGAAAGCTCCTGAACAGTAGTAGATTTACCACATAAATCTGGACCATCTATTAGAATAGTAACAGGATACTTGGAAGCATGAGATCTAATTTTACTCACAAAATAATTTTCTCTTACTTCACTCTTGTTCCAAGAGTTTTTTCCCACGATAATATTACCGAGCTTAGCATCATTTAAAAAATCCTTTTTAACTTTTTGCATAATAAGACCCTTTAAGGAAGGTTGTTTTTTTGATTTTCAAACACTTTCACCAAAAATGAATATTGATTTTTAAGAAATAATTAATAGCAAGTTTAATAAATCTTCATTATGAATACCAAATATACCAGAACTATTTCTAACTACTATATTTTATGTATTAAATAATACTTAAAATTAAATCTTTGAACAATAAAAATTTAGATTACGTTTATAAATTTACTAAAATTTCAGCCAATATATCCAATCTCATTTCAAAAATTTTAAACTATCACATAAATCACTTGTTTTTGGCTTTGTTGCACAAATCTATCGCTGAAGGCTTCTTCAACAATATAATTATTAGATGAATAAGCCTGTATCTAAAATTTATCATACGACCAATTGGTCTTCTTACAATCAAACTTTAAACAATCGTGGAAATAGCTCGATTTGGTTTGATCCTACGACTCAATGGTATGAACAAGAGAGTATTAAACAAGGACTAAATCAAACCTATTCTGATGCAGCCATTCAATGTTGTTTAATGATCAAAGTTTTGTTCCGTTTAACTTTACAAATGATCACAGGATTTACTTAAAGTCTCATTCGCCTTTGTGGATCAGATTGGGCAGCACCAGATTACTCAACTCTTTGCAGAAGAAAAGGCATATTGATATTGCAATTACATACCAGCCAAGCACAGATGGGCTTCATCTACTTGTGATTCTACTGGTTTGAAATTTTTAGATGAAGGTGAATGGAAGCGTAAGAAACATCAGCCTGAATACCATCAACAACGGCAAAAACTTCATATAAGTAAAGATACTTAGACCCTACAAATACAACCTGTTCAGCTTACAACAAACAATATGAGTGATTAACAAGTGCTTAATGAGTTGCTTAATCAAATCCTACAAGATGAGTCTATTGACTCCGTATAAGCCAATGGTGCTTATGACACCAAACGATGCCGTCAGGTCATTTCGGATCGTCAAGTACAAGTGGTGATTCCACCTAGGAAAAATGCAAAGCTATGGAACGATAAAAAAGTTGAGTTCTTTAGAAAAAAATGAAGTATTAAAAACAATCAAACGCTTATATAGAATGATTTGGAAAAAGTGGGTTGGTTATCATCGAAGAAGTTTGGTAGAAACTAAGATGCATCGCATCAAATTATTGGGCAATAAATTCAGTGCTATGAATTTCTAACGCCAAGTAAACGAGATTCACGCACGTATAGCAGTGCTCAATAAATTTACTGAATTAAGCAGATCTCACACCCAAGTTGTGGCTTGGATTTAGTAAGGTTTGATGAAACCAGTTTTTGAAATATTTGCGCAACAAAGGTCCACGAAACTGAATTGTAAATTGAGTCTGTCACCCAATATCATCGGTGAGTAGAGTGCGTACCATTGAAAAATATACGACTAAAAAGGTTATGACTCACTCTTTTAAACCTTTAAAAACGAATTTTTCTAATGAGGACATGCCCTAGAATAAAATGTAAAATTTCCTTAACAGCAGAATTGTTTTTAAGAAAAATCTATATTTAGAAACCTTTAAATATTGTTTAGCAAAATATAATTATGATAATATTTTTTAGTGCGAAAATTCGCATCTTAAATATAAGGAAAAACATATGAAAAATGAAATTTCTTCAAATCTAACAATTGAGACTAAAATGAACAGTGTAAGTATTGAAAGATTAGATTCTGGCAGTGCCAATTATGACGATCTCGTTGATGCTTTTGCACGAGAATTGACAGCAGATGAAATTTCATTAATTTCTGGTGCTGTAAAAATTGGAACCTATTATTGTGGCGGTGTGGGTTACGTTGGTTGTTAATTAACTGCGAGAAAGTAAAGCTTTTTCATTAAAGCTTTACTTATATAAAATATGAAAACTGAATTAATATACCCTTTTCAAGCTCAATTCATGAAGAAAAACTTAATGTTTCTAACATTTTGTCCAGTTGATTTTCTTGACAGTGACAATAGACCTGTATTAGAAAACCGATCATTAATCTATAAAACTAAGAGTACATCATTTAGAAAATGCCCCTATAAGGACAGTAGAGCAAATACACAGAAGTTAATAAATTATGATTCTCTTAAATCATTCATGCAACATAAAGAAAAAGTATATGAAGTTCTAAAAAAAATATGCTCTACACTTGGTCTCATCCTTACAGATAAGGAAAGAAATACAATCCAAAGTGTCTATTTTACTAATTATGTATTATACAAATTAGCTAATTTGTCTATGCTTAAGAACTTTAACAATAATGAAATAAGAATACCGGTAGAATATTCAATTATTTCAAGAATTTCACATGGCGTTATAAATTTTATTCATGAAATCTCGTATGAGATATGTTCTGAAAAAAAGGAATTTCAAATAACCTTCGATAATTTATATAGCTTAGCAAATGAACGTGGCAATCTTATAGATACAAAAGGAGCCTGCGCAGCTCCAGGCGAAATAATTAAACAGTATTTTTCAGTTATAACTGATTCATTAAAATTACCTACACTAGATAAAGACAATCTATTATTTATTAAATATGGATATTTAAACTTTCAGTTAGAATTAATAGCATTGATCTATGAAACTATACGCGCAAAACTGTGGCGTAGCTATAACAAAAATTATGAGATGAAAATAAATCTTCAACCTAAACCACTTTTTGCCATTAATTATTGCATGGTTGCACATAAAATTTCTAAATTTAAAAATTCTTTTGAAAATTATTCATTCACAAGAACCTATACACTTTATATTCCAATGCCAAACTTAGGAGGTGTCGACTTAAATCATCTTTTAAAAATAGCTAAACAATTAGAAAGTGAAATAGATGAAAAACCGTTATTACCTAATTCAGAATTAATTCTAAATTTTAAAAAATTGGTTAATTTATATTTTTCAAATTTAGCTAATGAAATGAAAGTTTTTAATTTTAAAAATGAAATAATAGCAAATCATATTGATATTTTCTTTGGCGAATGGCCTACGTTATAACTATGAAAGATCCAAAAACTTTATTTAGAAAGAATGCCATTGAAGCAAAATCTAGTAGAAACAGTAGATTAGGAGAAATAGTTTTTTTCTATCCTAATAGTTATTACATTGTTTACTTTTTCATTTTTTTAATCATAGTCGCTTTAATAAGTTTTACTTTTTATTGTACTTATTCAAAGAAAATTACTGTAAATGGTGAACTTATGTCAAAAGAAGGCCTTGTTCCAGTATATCTTCCCAAATCTGGTTTTGTAATAAAAACTTTTATTAGTGAAGGGAGTATGGTATTAAAACAACAGCCGTTACTTTCTATATCAAATGAAAATTATAATTACAAAGATATCAATGAAACCTTAGAAGAAAATTATAGTAAAAACTTGAATATTTTAAATAATAAAAAAAGTTTAACTCAAGAGGCTAATTCAACTAAAGAAAATACATATAAAAATGAGATACAGTTATTAAAAAATCAACTAACCACCATTACACAGCAAATAGAGTTCTTAAAGAAAAAAAGCACAATTACACAAAAACAAATTTTGGATTTTACAAATGGGCGTAAAGAAGGTGCTTTATCATTGTCTGAATTAACACAAAAAGAAACAGAATATTATGATATTGAAATTAAAATTAAGGATTTAGAGCAACAATATATTAAAACTGAGCTTGAAATCAGTTCAAAGAATAATGATTTAAAAAATATACCCATTGATGAACAGATACAAATTAACTCAATTGATAGTGAGATAAATAGTTTAATTAATGACAAAAATGAAAAAAATATTAATTCTGAAATAATCGTAAAATCACCAATTTCAGGAAATATTAGTGCATTACAAGTAAAACCTGGCACATATTATAATAACTCTAAACCAATGGCAATTATCGTTCCAAAGAATTCTGAAATTGAAGCAATCCTACTAGTTCCCAGTACTTCAATTGGCTCTATTAAAATTGGTGATCCAGTTAATTTAAAATATTCAGCTTACCCCTACCAGCAATTTGGTCAAGGTAAAGGGAAAATATATTTTATATCAAATTCATCACTTTCTGCTGATGAGTCAAATTTATCGGATAGACAGAATATAAATGAACCAATGTATATTGTTAAAGTAAAACTAGAGAAAAAATTTCTTAGTTTAAATGGAATAAATTATATATTGAAACCAGGTATTAAAACTGAAGCCAATATAATTATTGAAAAAAAGACAATAATACATTGGGTTATAGATCCAATCGTAAGCATATTTGATTAAGGCAAGATAAATAATGGACTTTAAAAGAATATCTTTTGGTTATCAAATCAAACATACTCCTGTTATTCTTCAAACTGAAGCTACAGAATGTGGTTTAGCTTGTATAGCAATGCTTGCAAATCATTATGGAAATAATATCGAGTTAAGAGAATTAAGGCAGCGCTTCCCTGTTTCTTTAAAAGGCATGAGTTTAGGTGCATTAACAAGAGTATGTAGACATTTAGATTTAACAAATAGACCTTTACGGGTGAACTTAGCAGCTTTAAAGCAAGCAAGATTACCTTGTATTTTACATTGGAATTTTAATCATTATGTAATTCTATCAAAAGTAAGCACAAATAATGTTACAATTATTGATCCTGCTTTAGGTGTTCGAACCATAGATTATGATCATTTGTCTAGGGCATTTACTGGTATATTAATTGAAGTCTGGCCTAGTCAAGATTTCCGAAAACAAAAAAAGAAAAACTCTTTAAAATTAAGTAGTATTCTGGGAAATATTAGAGCGTTAAAGAAAACAATTTTTATTATTTTTTTACTAGCTATTATTTTAGAATTAATAGTAATAAGCTTCCCTTTTTTTATTCAATTAGTTATTGATAACTCAATCTCAACAAAAGATACTAATATTTTATTAACTTTAGCTTTAGGATTTTCTATCTTATATCTTTTAAAAAACATTATAATATCTATTAGATCTTGGTTTATTATGTATGTAGGAACACTACTTAATATCCAATGGAAAGAGAATGTCTTTAATCATTTAATTTCCCTTCCTATAAGTTTTTTTGAAAAAAGACATGTTGGCGACTTAACTTCTAGGCTTTCTTCAATTGATATAATTCAAAGAACCTTTACAACTTCTTTTGTTGAAACTTTTCTTGATGGAATATTATCTTTAATAATTATTTCTATTTTGATGAGTTACAACTTCACTTTAGGGATTTTGGTAATATTTAGTGCAATTATTTATATATGTATAAGGTGGTTTTGGTTTTCCCCTATTTGGAAAGCAACAAAAGATGAAATTATATATAATGCTCGTCAGCAAACTCATCTTCTTGAGACTATGAGAGGCATTAGACCTATTAAACTTTTCAATAAAAGCTTGCAACGAAAAGATACATGGATTAGTCACTTTATTAATCAAACCAATGCTAAAATTACAACTCAAAAAATTGAAATTTATTATAATTTTACAAAAAATATAGTATTTGATCTTCAAAATATTATTGTAGTTTGGTTTGGTGCAACATTAGTAATAAAGAATAATTTAACACTAGGTTCATTTATTGCTTTTATCGCCTATAAAACTATTTTTGATACACGTGTTTCATTATTTATTGACAATATCATTCAATTTAAAAATTTGAGATTACAAGCCGATAGATTAAGTGATATTGTTTTAACAGATCCTGAAGAATTATTAGAAGAAATATACCAAGATGAAATATTTGATGGAACGGTAGAGTTAAGAAATATTAGTTTCCAATACTCTTTATACGAAAAAAATGTTTTAAATGACATTACTTTTAAAGTTGAGAATGGAGAAAGTGTTGCATTTATTGGCTCTTCGGGTTGTGGAAAGTCCACTTTATTTAGTGTAATTCTTGGTATTTTAACTCCTACTTCTGGACAATTAATAATTGGTAATGTTGATATAACAAAAATAGGATTAGCGAATCTACGTAATTATATTGGGATTGTTATGCAAGATGATCAGTTATTTGCAGGATCTATTGCAGAAAATATTACTTTCTTTGATGAAAATCCTGATGATGAATGGATGAATGCATGTGCCAAAATCGCAGCAATAGACTCAGAAATTTTATCTATGCCAATGAGATATCAAACACTTGTAGGAGACATGGGAACAGTACTATCTGGCGGGCAAAAACAGCGCATCCTATTAGCTAGGGCATTGTATAAAAGACCCAAAATATTGTTATTAGATGAAGCTACAAGCCATTTAGATGTCTTGAAAGAACGTAACGTTAATGAGGAAATTAAAAAACTTGAAATAACTAGATTAATCATTGCCCATAGACCAGAGACAATTTTATCCGCTGATAGAGTTATTTTAATTAAAAATGGAAAAGTTGAAAAAGAGTTAAAAAAAGATGAAGTACACCAATATCTTAGCGAAGAAATTTTAAGTGAATAGCCAGGAGAATTTAATATGCTTATCAATCTAAATATGCCATACTCTCATTTTAGAGAAAATTACCAAGAAAAACAGCCATTTGTATTCAAGCAAGCTGTTAAAAAAAACAATGTTACATGGTCTGATATTAATGAGATTATTAACAGATGTGATGCATCTTCTAATGATTTCAGAGTATCTTTCGCTGATGGCAATGTACCTAAAGAAAGATATATTCAAACATACTATAATATTGGTGTATTACATAAAAAAATCATTAAATCCAAATTTTATGATTTTTTGAAAAAAGGTGCGACAATTGTTGCAAATAATATTTTTGATGAACCTAAATTCAATGATTTTGCAAAAGAAATAGCTCAATATACAGGAAGACAAACCATTACTAGTGCTTATATTGCTTTTGGGAATAAAGATTCTTATAGAGCACATTGGGATTCACGGGATGTTTTTGCTGTTCAATTAATGGGGAGAAAAAGATGGATAATTTATAAACCATCTTTAGAGTTACCTTTATATATGCAGCAAAGTAAAGATTTCGAACAAGATTATCCATGTCCAGAAGAAATATTTATGGACGTTACTCTAGAAGAAGGAGATATATTATACATTCCTAGAGGTTGGTGGCATAATCCGAGCCCTTTAGGCGAACCAACTGTACATCTAGCAATTGGTACATTTCCTGCTTTTGCTATAGATTTCGTAACATGGATTTTTAAGAACTTACCAGAAAATTATTCTGCAAGAGTTGCTCTAGAAAATTATGAGTTTGATAAAGAAGAACTTGAAAAACTTTCTGAACATATTCGAGACTCAATAATTAATGAAGAAAAATATAAACAGTTTATGGAGGAATTCTTTACCAATCAGAGACTTGAATCCAGATTAAATATTGAAACCTTAGGTAACGAAAATACAAATTGGATACCTAAAAATAAGTTAATTAGATTTAATACTTTTAGAGTAGATTTCCATGATGAATATCTTATAACTAGTGATGGAAAAATAAGTTTTAAAAATGAACTTTTAAAATTAAAAGATTTTATTATCAATCATAAAATTCTTCCTATACAAAAAATTTTAGATGAATTTAAACTTATGGATAAAAGTAAAATTGAAGAAACCTTATATTATCTTGCTCAACAAAACTTTATTGAGATTGTAGATAATAAATAGTATTTATGCCTAATCAATATTTAGTAGATAAAGCTTAATAAGAGGGGTTTCTCCCTCTTATTAAAATATTAATATACTATTTATCGAAATTTTTAATTATTTTTAAAGATTAATATTAAATCTGGTGTATGATCTCTTTAAGCGGCAATCTTATTTGTAGGTTGTCTGAGTCAGTCAATAAATTTAACGTTTTCTATAACCAGTTTCAAATTTATCGAATTCTCTGTTCTGTCTAAATTTCTTTTCTGCACTTTGGGCTGATTTCAAAATTATCGAAAGTACCGTTTCTCATTATCAGTATTACGCCATTGATGTGTTCTCAAGTGAATAGTAACAAACATTGAATCAATCGGATTACTCGTCTGAATATATTACCAACAACACACCGCTGGAAAGTCGTAAACTGCCTCGATCTTTCTTCAATTTATCCATCAGCCAATTATTTAAAAACTATCAATCTTTTGAAAAACAACCTTTATGTGTTTTAATAACTATTCACCCCCTCTTCCACGCTTATCTGGAAATCGAAGAAGAGCTTTAGCTTTTATTTAATTATTTGATCGTTTTGCGCAACTCATTTTAGACTATAAAAACTTAATAAAAAACAACTTAAATCGATAAAAAATATACTATTTAATTAATTTTTATATATAATTATTTAATCCTATTCCCTCTTTAAAACTAGTTCGCCTTCTGAAAAATCAAAAAATATGTTAATAAAATTCAAAAATTTAGCTGAAAACTGTTTCTTTTATATATTAATCTTATTGAAAAGTGTCTTTTTAATAACTTCATCACAAAAGAAAATAATTAACATTCCAGCTATACGTAGTGATTCGGCAGGTTTTCAGTTAACATTGAAATTGGTTAACACCATACAAGAAGATTCTATCAATGAATTTTTATTCGATTTTACTAAATGTTCAAAGTTATCTCATAATGGTATTGTAATATTGGGAGGTGTAATAAATTATATTGAGAATCAAAATGTATTAAAAAAAGAAGTTTTTAAAAAAAATATTTCTTGGGTAGGGATAGATTTTAAGAAAAACTCTATGTCTCAACTACTTATTGAAAATTTAACTAGTTATAATTTCTTCAACTATTTCAATAAAAATATTGAATCTATTTCACACAACAATACAGAGCGATATATCGGCTATCGAGAACATACAAGTGTATTAGACGTTAATGCACTTACTGAATATTTAGAATACGATTGGCTATCTAATGACAAGTTAAAGTTAAGTAATAAATTAAAAGGACAAATAATAAGCAAAATCATGGAAATTTTTATGAACGCTTATGGTCACGGCGTTAAAGGACAAGAACATAAAAAACTTGGTGTATATAGTTGTAGTGAATATGATAAAAGCGAAAGAAAACTTCATCTTAGTGTACTAGACTTTGGAATAGGTATTGTCAAAAATGTCATGAAGCATTCAAACATAACTGATAAAATTAAAGCTATGGAATGGGCTTTGACTTTAGGTAATTCAACAAATACTGACTCTAAAGACCCAATTGCGAGAGGTCTTGGCTTAGCATTGTTAGTTGAATTTGTTAAAATTAATAAAGGGCAACTTCAAATTTTTAGTAATGATGTTATGGCATATGTAAATAAAGATGGTTCATTTACAATTACTACTAACAAATTTCCTATCTCAGGTACATTAGTTAGTATCACAATAAACTGTGATGATAGATTCTATGCTTTTGCTTCTGAAAAAAAACCTCATAATTTCTTTTAGGATCAAATATGAATACAACCATAAAAGTCTTTGACGTGATTGGCAAGAATGCAATCTCGATGCAAAGTGGCGACAAAATCTACCTCTTATTGAAAAAAAATATGAAAGCAGATCATAAGGTTACACTTGACTTTTCAGGTGTTAGTCTTTTTGCTTCTCCATTTTTTAATACAGCAATAGGCTATCTTCTTAAAGATATGGAAATTGAGGAACTTCAAAAGCAACTTGATTTTATTAATTTAGATGAGGTTGGTAACGAGCTACTAAATCTTGTTATTTTTAATGCTATAAATTATTACAGAAAGAGTTAAGAGGTAATGAGTCAAATTTTTAATATAAAAAAAGTAACCCCCACTAAAGATGATGTCTACTTTATAGATACGAATGTTTGGTTTTGGTTTACCTACTGTGGATCTAATAAGAAGTTTATTGGTCGTGGACCTAGTGTTTATCAACTCAAAGAATATCCTGCTTTTATAGAGAAAATTCTTAATGTAGGCGCTAAAATTTTCACATCTCCTCTCATCTATACTGAGCTTGCCAATCTAATTGAACGTACAGAATATACACAATATGTTTTAAAAAATAAGGTAGATAAGACTACCTTCTCTCGCAAAGACTTTAGAGAAATAGAAGAATGTAGAGAAAAAGTTTTAAGGGAAATTAATAGTGCTTGGAATGTTATTTGCAGCGTATCAAGTGAGTGTCTTGAACTAAACTTAAATTTAGCAACTACTAAGGCGGCACATAATTTTATGAGTACCTCAACATTAGATCCATATGATGCCATTTTTATTCATTTCATGAAATCTCACCAAATAAATACACTTATATCCGATGACGGCGATATGATGAGTACGGATATTTCAACAATTATTACTGCAAATCGGCACCATATATAACAGTCAAATCATTTTTTGTTGATATTGCTATAGATCAAATCAGTTGTATATAACTCCTCAACAATTATGGGTCTTGTTTGACCTTCGTCCCAACCCACAAAATTTCTTGATTTAGGTTAAGTAAATGAGATTGTAAAGGTGGGTTTTTAATATATTTTAGACTTCAGATCCTTACTCATAAGAACTAGGCCTGTATATCCAAAATTGTAAGAAGCTAAATTTAGGGCATAAAAAGCCACATCCTAAGATGTGGCAAAAAGTTATTTCTTTTAAGAGAAAGTCTTTAGGCTAATGTGAGAAGCTTAATTTAAACTAAATTAAGCAATAATTCTTAATGCCTGTTCTAACCCACGTTGTTTAAGGTTGGCTCCTGCCCCAAACCATGCCGAATTCATCCGGTGATCTGTTGAAATCGCACGTCTCTCGTGATCGACAAACTCGGTAATACTGCATAACAAGCCATAAGCAGTATCTTTGGCTGATGCTAACTCAGCCCCACGTCCATGCCCGTTAAACATGGTCATGACCTTAGACATGGCACGTCCATTGGGTTCAGTTTTACTATCGGCTCTGGATGAGTTGATCTGTTTCGGTTTAGCTACATTGCGGTAGAACTGAATGATACTTCCATCCTGTTCAGCAATACTCAGGTTCGTGTTATTGAACACAGCATCGAGATAAGCTGCTGCTTCCTGTTGGGTCACTTTACGCTGGCTGAGTTGTTTCATTTCATACATGTGTTCATCCCATGTACGAACCGGAATACCGAGTTGCTGTTTAATTTTCTCGGCATCGAACTTGGTACTGTGTGGAACTTTCACTACACCAGCACTGCTATTCTGCCCACTTAAGGCAATCGCCAAGGTGTTGTTACACACCACACGAATTGAGGTAAATTGCGCCGTGGTGGCTAGTGTGCCATCACATGCTGTTGCCAATAAAATCTTTCAGCTTGAACCAGAGCACCTAGGTCAATAATTATTATATTTTTTCTTATTACGATGTCAGCGTAGTCAACTTCTAATGTCACAACTATATCAAAGTACGCAGATCAATATGATCCCAACAAAAAAGATCATAATGTTTATTAATAGTAAAAACTGCATCAAGAATAAAGTACTCAGTACATCTACAGGATAGTTTGTTTGGTAAGAAACAACTTAAACTCAATTTATTGATTATCCAAAGCCATCTGAATTGTTCTTATTTTGGCTATTCTAATCCAAGTTTTAATGTGGGGTGGGATGAGGGGTAAAATAGCAGACAAAAAAAAGCCCTTGTAATAACAAGGGCTTTTCGAATTTGGCGGAAGCGGTGAGATTCGAACTCACGGAGGACTCACACCCTCGTCGGTTTTCAAGACCGGTGCATTAAACCGCTCTGCCACGCTTCCATGTGCGTAAGAATACAAAGCTTATTCATTTTATTCAAGAAAAATATCATCGCTTTGTGTTCAAGTGCATATTGTTTCATCAAATATTACAATCGAGCAGCTAATTCTGCTCCTTCTTTGATCGCACGCTTCGCATCTAGCTCTGCTGCGAGCTTTGCACCACCAATAATGTAGTAGTTCGCTAAAGTCGACTCACCTTCTTTTGGCATCAGGTCTTTTACTGACTCTTGACCCGCACACACCACAATCGTATCGACACGTAAAAGCTGGTCTTGACCATTGTGCTCAATCCAAAGCCCTTCATCAGTGACCGCTTTATATTGCACACCACGGAGCATACGCACGCCATGCTTTTTAAGCTGTGCGCGATGTACCCAACCTGAAGTCTTACCAAGGCCAATACCTAGAGGTGTCGTCTTACGTTGCAATAAATAAATCTGGCGAACAGGAAGTTCAACTACTGGTGGCTGCATACCACCTTCAGAAATATAGTTAGGATCTGGGTCTACGCCCCATTCACGTTGCCACTCGGCTAAAGGTTGAGGCTGTGGTTGATGTGGAGGTTTAAGTAAGAATTCCGATACATCAAAACCAATACCACCCGCACCAATCACTGCAACTTTTTGCCCAACTTCTGCACCTTTTAAAACCTGAGCATAGGAAAGAACTTGTGGTGCATTGCTTCCTTCAATTTTTAATGCACGAGGGATTACGCCTGTTGCAACAATCACTTCATCAAAACCTTCACGTTCAAGCTGCTCACGGTTCACGCGAGTATTTAAACGTACATCCACCCCAGTTTTTTCGAGTTGGACTTTAAAGTAGCGAATCGTTTCGTGAAACTCTTCTTTACCCGGCACCACTTTGGCAAAGTTAAACTGACCACCCACATCTGAAGTCGCTTCAAATAAAGTGACCGCATGACCACGGCTCGCCGCAACGGTTGCTGCTGACATACCCGCAACCCCGCCACCGACAACAGCAATACGTTTAGGCTGCTTGGTTTTTAAATAAACCAGTTCAGTTTCATGACCTGCTCGTGGGTTCACTAAACAAGACACGCGCTTATTTTTAAAAGCATGGTCTAAACAGGCTTGGTTACAAGCAATACAGGTATTAATTTCATCAACACGGTTAGTCGCAGTTTTATTTACCCAAAATGCATCAGCCAATAAAGGACGTGCCATTTGAACCATATCTGCTTTGCCAGTTGCCAAAATCTCTTCGGCAGTTTCAGGCATGTTAATACGGTTTGACGCAATAATCGGAATAGAAATATGCTGTTTTACATGAGCCGTGTAATCGACAAAAGCAGCTCGAGGCACAGACGTTACAATCGTCGGTACCCGTGCTTCATGCCAGCCAATGCCCGTATTTAATAACGTTACGCCTGCCTTTTCTAGAGCTTTGGCAACAATCACGACTTCTTGCATGGTGTTACCGTCATGAACTAAATCGAGTAAAGACAAGCGGAAACAAATAATAAATTTCTCGCCGACTTTGGCACGAATCGCTTTAACAATCTCGACCGGAAAACGCATTCGGTTTTCAATGTCACCGCCCCAACGGTCAGTACGCTGGTTCACGTGGCTACTTAAAAACTGGTTAATTAAATAACCTTCCGAGCCCATAATTTCGACACCGTCATAACCTGCTTTTTTGGCAATGTCAGCGCACTGTGCATAATCGTCAATTGTGCTGATAATATTTTTTTCAGAAAGCTGGCGTGGTTTAAATGGCGAAATTGGAGATTTAATGGCTGTTGAAGACACAACAAACGGTTGGTAACCATATCTGCCCGCATGCAAGATTTGCATTAAGATTTTAGAGCCATGTTTATGAACAGCATGAGTTACCAGACGGTGCTGAGGAACATCAAATAGACTGTTCATGGTTCCGCCAGCAGGTGCTAACCACCCTTGACGGTTCGGTGAAATACCACCTGTCACAATCAGGCCAACCCCACCTTTGGCACGCTCTTCAAAATAAGCAGCCAGTTTAGGGTAATTATAGAAACGGTCTTCTAAGCCCGTATGCATGGATCCCATCACCACACGGTTTTTAATAGTGGTAAAGCCTAAATGTAATGGTTTTAATAGATTGGCGTAACTTGTCATGCTGCGTCCCAATAGTTTTTTGCAACTTGTTGCATAGTACTTTAATACTTTTTTAGTAATTTTGGATGACCCAGTAAAGAAATTTATCGGAGCTTATGGTCAATCCATCAAAACCACTCCTATTACTTTTATTTAATGACACTAAGGAAATCTGGCTCTTTTTCCCATTTATATAATAAGCACAGCATAATCACACCAAGAATAGTTCCAATTGGGAATGCAAAAAGTAAAAATACCGTTAAGAAAAGTGAAATATATCTAGAATTTTTTGAGCCATCTAAAACTCTTTTAGCAGCATATAGATGAAGCCCAATCACAACCGCTTTTCCAGTAACTCCACCGAATAAATAAGTAGAGGTTGAGCCACTGATTGCCATATAATGGTAAATCATATAAATCACGTCGAGCGCGGTGATCGCAGCCACAACATAATGTGCACGCGATAAGCCAAAATTTTTCTTCATATTTATCCTATTTTCTTTTTAAGTCATTAAAAGTATTTTCTTATTTGGAATAACAATACTTCATTCCCCCTTCCCATTCTATAAATACGCTTAGATTTTTTATGAAATTAAAACTTCAAATCAGAACAAGTGAATTAATGCTTTTTTTGCCAAAAAAAGCACCATGAATAGTGCTACAATAGCCGCCATTCAGAATTCTCGAGACCACCTATACGGGGTCTTTTTTATAAATGTTAGGATTAGCAATGACTGATAATGCAACTATCTTGCAGCATGTACCAGTAGGCAAAAAAGTTGGGATTGCCTTCTCCGGAGGCCTAGACACTTCAGCTGCTCTATTGTGGATGAAACAAAAAGGCGCAGAGCCTTATGCATACACTGCAAACTTAGGCCAGCCTGATGAAGATGACTACGATGCAATTCCAAAGAAAGCAGAACAATACGGCGCTGTAAAAGCTCGCTTAATTGACTGCCGCTTACAACTTGCGCTCGAAGGTATTGCTGCAATTCAGTGTGGTGCATTCCATATCAGTACAGGTGGTGTTCCTTATTTCAATACGACTCCATTGGGTCGTGCAGTAACAGGCACAATGTTAGTTACTGCAATGAAAGAAGATGACGTAAACATCTGGGGTGACGGTTCAACTTATAAAGGTAACGATATTGAACGTTTCTATCGTTATGGTTTGTTGACCAACCCGAATCTTAAAATTTATAAGCCTTGGTTAGATCAAAACTTCATCGATGAACTCGGTGGCCGTGCTGAAATGTCACAGTTCCTGATCGACAACGGCTTTGACTATAAAATGTCAAAAGAAAAAGCGTATTCAACTGACTCAAACATGTTGGGTGCAACTCACGAAGCAAAAGATCTTGAATACTTAAATGCTGGTATCAAAATCGTTGACCCAATTATGGGCGTTGCTTTCTGGAAAGATGAAGTTGAAATCAAACCAGAAGAAGTGACTGTCCGCTTTGAAGAAGGTGTACCTGTTGCATTGAACGGTCAAAATTTTGACAATCCGGTTGAGCTTATTCTTGAAGCAAACCGTATTGGTGGTCGTCATGGTCTAGGTATGTCTGACCAAATCGAAAACCGTATTATCGAAGCGAAATCTCGTGGTATCTATGAAGCACCGGGTATGGCCCTTCTTCATATTGCTTATGAGCGTTTGGTTACTGGTATTCACAACGAAGATACAATCGAACAATACCGCATTAATGGTTTACGTTTAGGTCGTTTACTTTACCAAGGTCGTTGGTTCGACTCTCAAGCGCTTATGTTGCGTGAAACTGCACAGCGTTGGGTTGCTAAAGCAGTTACAGGTGAAGTTACGCTTGAACTTCGTCGTGGTAATGACTACACCATCATGAACACTGAATCTCCGAACTTAACGTACGAAGCTGAACGTTTAACAATGGAAAAAGGCGATTCAATGTTCTCGCCTATGGACCGTATTGGTCAGTTGACTATGCGTAACCTCGACATTACCGATACACGTGCAAAACTTGGTATCTATACAGATGCTGGTTTACTTTCAATCGGTCAAGGTTCTGCTATTCCTCAATTAGACAGTAAGAAAAAATAATTTTCTTAGCTCATAAAAAGGCCACCTATTAAGGTGGCCTTTTTATTTTTTAAAATTCATTCAGGCAATTTCGGCGACTTGTAAAGGCTGATAATAAATCTGGTTACGTCCAAGCTCCTTAGCCCGATATAAAGCTTGATCGGCAGCATGAATTAAATTTTCCTGAGTTACTCTTAAGCCTTCTGTGTAAACAGTAAAACCTAAACTAATGGTCACATGCTTAGAAACCAACGACGCCGCATGAGGAATCGCTTGACGCTCAATCGCTTTATAAATATTGGCAGCCACCGCATATGCACCTTGAGCCGGTGTTTTTGGCAAAAGAACGACAAACTCCTCTCCGCCATAACGGGCAACAAAATCAACATGACGAATCGAATTTTTAATTGCAGAGGCAATAGATGAGATGACCTTGTCTCCCATCTGGTGTCCATAACAATCGTTATAGTTTTTAAAAAAATCGATATCGATAAATAAAACTGCCAAAGGACGTTGTTCTTGCTTTGCCCGATAGTAAAAAAAGTCGAACATCTCATCGAAAGTACGTCGATTAGAAATTTTAGTGAGCGCATCTTGCTGACTTAAATGAAGCAACTCAGATGCCTCAATACGTAAAATCTGTTCGTTAAGCTCAGCAAGCTGATTATTTAAAAAAAGGCTTCTTTCTCTAGACGTGAGCATCGTGCTAATTGAAAAACCTAAAATACAGCTACCAAACAGCGCCCTTCCCAAAGCGATATAGTCACAATTTGCTTGCAATAAAATCAATAGAGAAAAAACACAAATTGCTGCGATCAGACCGACATAAAGCATATGCAAAGGCTTTATACCGCTCAAGATAAAGCCGAGCATATATAAAAAAGAAAGTAGTAACATCGACTGATTTTTAAGAGCGATATTTCCTACACTAAGAAGCAACATTGCATTGACAATAATGGTAAAAAATACAATCCCGCACGCAGCAATATAAAAATATTCAGAGAGTTTCTTAAACTTGGCAAAAACCCAAAATAACAGTAGCGCACCAGCAATATTAATTGCACTTAATATGCAGAAAATAAAATCCCAAGTTATGTAAGGTACACCTATCACCAAATAGTCTGTGGGTAGCACTAGCAAAATAAAAATAAGGTAGGTTAGGATACCACTTGCTAAAAATTTTGAGATATTTTGTTTTGTTCGCTCAAGATTTAAGCACCAGAATTTTTTTTCTAATTGATGAGGCAAAGGTGTATTGGCATAACGATGGGTATGTAAAGTTACCAGATATTCTATTTCTTCTTTTGCTTTGAGTAATTCATGTACATTTCCCCTATTTACCACTACCCGTTTCCTGCCTCTTACACATTAACAAAATATAACATTATTTTTTAACGCCTCTTGCGCTTTATTTTGCCATTTGTCCGTAATTCTCGTTACCATTTTCACACTTTATCGATTATCATTTGTTTTATTTCGAAGTTTGAACTGCCTTGGACTCTATTACCCTGCTCCAGCCAGATGATTGGCATGCACATTTACGTGATGGTTTAGCATTAAAACGTACCGTACCTGATTTGGCTAAACAGTTTGCTCGCGCGATCTGTATGCCAAACCTTGTTCCGCCAGTAAAAACTGTGGAAGAAGCATTAGCTTACCGTGAACGTATTCTTGCTCATGTTCCAGAGGGTCTCAATTTTGACCCACGTATGGTGCTTTATTTTACTGACTTCACTTCACCAGACGAAGTTCGTAAAATTAAAGAATCTGGACATGTAAATGCAATTAAACTTTACCCAGCTGGCGCGACCACCAACTCTGATAACGGTGTAAGTGACATTCGTAAAGTCTATGCAGTTATTGAGCAATTAGAAGAGCATCAAGTTCCGTTATTACTTCATGGTGAAGTAACTCATAACCACGTCGATATTTTTGACCGTGAAAAACGTTTCCTTGATGAAGTACTCAACCCGCTTTTAAAACAGTTTCCAAAACTTAAAGTGGTACTTGAGCACATTACAACAAGCGATGCGGCTCATTTTGTTTTAGAACATGACCGTAATGTTGCTGCAACAATCACGCCTCAGCATTTATTATTTAACCGTAATGATATGTTGGTCGGTGGCATTAAACCGCATTTTTACTGTTTGCCAATTTTAAAGCGCCAAACACATCAAACAACTTTGCTTGAAGTTGCAACGAGTGGTAACCCTAAATTTTTCTTAGGTACAGACAGTGCGCCGCACTCGCAAGATGCAAAAGAAAATGCGTGTGGCTGTGCGGGCTGTTATAGTGCACCAAATGCAATTGAGCTTTATGCACAAGCATTTGACCAAGTGGGTAAATTAGAACGCCTAGAAGGCTTTGCAAGCCATTTTGGCGCAGACTTCTACGGTCTACCACGTAATACTTCTACTATTACTTTGGTAAAAGAAGATAATCTTGTACCAGAATCTTTTGATTATTTAGATGATCAAAAAATTATCCCGCTGCATGCCGGGAAAACGCTGCAATGGAGAAAAGTGTGACACAAGAAACCTCTGTCCCGGTCATTGGCCAACGTTTTCGTGGCTTCTTACCTGTTGTTGTTGACGTTGAAACGGCAGGTTTTAATGCCCAGACAGATGCATTGCTAGAAATTGCGTGCATTCCAATTGTGTATGATGCTCAGGGACAATTTGTCCCTGGTCCGGCATTTCATGCACACATCAACCCGTTCGAAGGGGCTAACCTCGACCGTCGTTCGCTAGATTTTATTGGTATTGATCCATTCAATCCAATGCGTATGGCAATGGCTGAAGATGAACGGACTGCATTACGCCGTATTTTTAAATCAGTAAATGACGTTCGTAAGCAGCAACATTGTACGCATGCCGTGCTGGTCGGTCACAATGCCCATTTTGATCTTGGCTTTGTTCAAGCGGCAATTGCACGTACAAGCACAAAAAACCAGAACCCTTTTCATAGCTTTTCAGTCATGGATACGGTTACTTTAAGTGCTGTTATGTTTGGACAAACTGTCCTTGCTAAAGCCTGTATTCAAGCTGGAATTGAGTTCGATGGTAAAGAAGCACACTCTGCTTTATACGATACTCAGAAAACTGCTGAACTGTTTTGCTATATTTTGAACAAACTGTCTCCTTACCTACTTGACAGTTTGGTGGCGGCTTCTTAAGATACCGCCATCCTCAACGTCCCTATCGTCTAGAGGCCTAGGACATCGCCCTTTCACGGCGGTAACCGGGGTTCGAATCCCCGTAGGGACGCCATTATTCTATTCTTATAAAATTTCTTTTTATTTTCTTAACATTCTATTTGTTTTTTAACCTCTCTTATTTCCAAATAAAATACATTTGTATTTAAATATCACTAATCCAGTATTTCTTTTACATAGATTTACAATATAATAATTCTTATTTTTATACTGATATTTATTATCAAATAGGTTTTAAATGGATCTTAAGCTTCGCCTCCTCTCCCTGAGCATTGCTCAATTCTGCTGTTTATCACCTGCTTTTGCAGAAACAGATAGTTCTTCAACTACTCTTGCTACGATTAAAATTAAAGCTCAACAGGCTTCTGACCAAACTTATAAAGTCGATAGCTCTAGTAGCGCAACACGTAGTGAAATCGCATTAAAGGACACACCGCAATCGGTCAGTGTTGTAACCCAAAAAGTAATTGAAGATATTGGTGCGACACGCTTAATTGAAGCTCTTGATTTAGCTGGCGGTGTTACCCGTGCTAATAACTTTGGCGGTCAAGGCTTAACTGGTTTTAACCTTCGTGGTTTCACCAGTGGTGAGTTTTATCGTAACGGATTCCCAATTAACCGCGGTTATCCAAATGCACCAGATAGCAACACCATGGAACGTATAGACGTTTTACGTGGCCCCTCTTCTAGCTTATATGGTCGTGGTGATCCTGGTGGTACGTTTAACTTAATTTCAAAAACACCGAAGTCTGAGCAACAAACCACTTTAGGTGCTCAGCTTAACAGTGAAGGTTTATACCGCACCACTGTAGACACTACAGGCACCATTCCAAATGCAGAGAATATCGGTTATCGCCTAAATGTAATTGCAGAAGGCGGCGATAGTTATCGTGACCATGTCGAATCTAAACGATATGGGATTGCTCCTGTCATTCAATGGCAAGCGACTGATGCAACTAGAGTAACCTTTGAAGCGGATATTTTACGGAATCAACATCCGCTTGATCGTGGTCAAACACGCTATGCAGGTCAGAAGTCTTTTAACAGTTCACCAGAAACCTATTTGTGGGAAACAGGTAAATATAACAACCGAATCTACAATGATAACAATATGACTCAATTACGAGTCGAACATGACCTTGGAAATGACTGGAAGCTCAATGCGGGTGTGCAATACTTAAATGGTAAATTGCATGGCTATGCGGTAGAAGCAAATGGAATTCAGGCTGATGGAGAAACGCTCGAAAGAAATTACAACTATCGCGAATTAAAATGGCAAGATACTGATGCACAAATTAACCTAACAGGTAATTTCCAGCTTTTAGGTTTAGCACATACTTTAGTGACTGGGCTTGAATACGAAAACTACGATTATAAATCATACATTATTCGTTCAGATCCAAAGTCAAATAACTACCCTATTAATATTAATGATCCTGTTTTAGGACAACCACTACCTGAACTTAATCGTGTGACTACCCATGACCGTGAAAATTTAAAAACCACGGCCGTTTTTGTACAAGACCAAATCGATTTAAATGAACGTTTAAGTGCTTTATTAGGTTTACGCTTTGAGCACTATGAGCATGACTATAAAAACCTATTACCGAATACTACAAATTGGAATACCAGTCATGATGCCATTATTCCTCGTTTAGGGTTAGTTTTTAAAGCCCGTGATGATCTTTCAATCTACAGTAACGCAGCAAAATCATTTAAGCCAAATACAGGTGCAAGTCATAGTGGCGAAGGCTTTGACCCTGAAGAAGGTATGGCTTATGAGCTAGGGTTTAAATGGCTAGCTCTCGACAATATGTTGTCGGTTGACTCTGCTATTTTTTATGCTGAAAAAGAAAATGTCTTAACGGATGATCCTTTATACCCAAATCAAAATAAAAAAGTTGCTGCTGGTGAAGTTCGCAGCCAAGGTATTGAATTAAATATTGCAGGGCAAATTACGCCTGCTTGGAAAATTATTGGTGGATATGCATATACAGATGCTGAAGTGACTAAAGACAATACTTTGCAAAAAGGAACGTCTTTAGCCAATATTCCAAAGAACAGTTTTAATCTTTTAAATATTTATGAATTTCAGGGTGGAGCTTTACAAGGTTTAGGTCTAGGAGTTAATCAAAAATATATTGATAAGCGTTCAGGACAAACAGCCAATAGTACCTACACCATGAAAGGTTATGCGGTTACAGATTTGGTTTCTTATTATCAAGCAACACCAAAACTTCGTCTTAACTTAGATTTGAAGAATATTTTTGATAAAGTTTATGATGAAAGTGCCTTTAATTTATATGCTTATCCAGGTGAACCACGTACCGCTCAGTTTGGCATGAGCTATACGTTCTAACTTGAAAATATAAAAAATCCTTTCACGGCGATAACCCAAGCTCTAATCCCATAAGGATGTCAAACTCTAAAAAGCCACTGCATTTTTAAGGCAGTGGCTTTTTACTGACCTTCTCTCATAAAAAATATAATCTTTTGATTTATAAATACTTTATTATACTTAAGTTATCTTCTGTCCTATACTAAGAGTAGATCAAAACTATAATTTGAACATGACATGCAAATTCGATTATTTCATCTACAAAATTCACGCTCTCAACGCATTATTTGGTTTTTAGAAGAATTAGGACTCAATTATGAACTCATTATTAAATACCATTCAGATGTAGACGAAAATAAAAACTCACCCCACCAATTATCAAAATTTCCTACTATCGAAATCATTGAACAAGGAGAGTTTTCAATCTTAGCTGAAACCTCAGCAATTTTAGATTACCTATCTCATTTACACCCACAATTGGGACCGAACAATTTATTAAGCCAACAGCTCCAAAATTTTTATTATTGGAAAAATTATTGTGAGGCGACATTCATTCCCGATTTGGTACTCAAACAAATCTTTCACCAAATTGTACAACGTACACCTTTTCCAATCCGTTTCATTCCTAAACTTTTAAAATATGGATTTGATCAAGGTTATCTAAATCAATCATTACAACGACAAATGAGCATGATTGATAAACATTTAGAGCATCACTTATGGTTTGCTGGAGATCAGTTTACTATTGCTGATATTTTGATGTGGTTTCCATTACTGGCTTGCTCACAAAATTACAGCCGGTTTAAACATATACAGCGTTATCTTGCCCAAATAGAAAACAGACCTGCCTTTAAGAATGCTTTATTTAAAGGCCAATGGTCTGCTTCTACATTTAACGCTTACTGGACTATTGCATGGTAATTAATTTATGCAGATTTACGTGAATTTACGCGACCTTTTACCACAGCTTTAATATTGCCTTTGGCATAATTAAAAAAGACGACTAGTGGTGAAAGTTTTGGATTTGGCTTTTTGCCTTTACCAATTGTCTTAAATTGAGCGGCATACCAAATAATTTCCATGATTGCCATTTTGTCGACAAAAGGTAGGCCTGTTTTAATTGGTTTTACTGCATAGCGTACGTCCTGCCCTGCAATTAAACGGTCTGTTAAATCAGTCTCAACTGCAAGCGGACGCGCAATACCAATAAAATCACAAGCCCCACTTGCGAGTGCTGCATTCATTCCTTCTACAGTACGGAATCCACCTGTCACCATGAGTTTACATTTAACATGTTGGCGGATCTTTTCAGCAAAATCTAAAAAGTATGCTTCACGAGCAATCGTACTTGTCTTGCGCTTGTCAGCTTTAGCCCCTGCCATTGCAGGTGCTTCATATGTGCCACCTGAAATCTCAATCAAATCAATGCCAGCTTCATCTATCGCTTTAAATACTGAAATCACATCTTCTTCAGTAATTCCTCCACGTTGGAAATCGGCAGAGTTCAGTTTGACTGAAATGATAAAATTCTCAGAAGTTGCTTCGCGAACAGCCTTATAAACTTCTAATAAAAAGCGTGTACGGTTTTCAACTGAACCACCCCACTGGTCGGTACGCTTATTCGTTAAAGGCGATAAGAACTGACTAATCAAATATCCATGCGCACCGTGTAATTGCACCCCTTCAAAACCTGCTTTTTCACAAATACGTGCAGCGGTTGCAAATCGATTAATGATATCTAGAATTTCATCATGAGTCAGTTCACGTGGCGTTCCAAACATAGTCGCTAAAGCTGGGCTAAATGGTACTGCTGACGGCGCGACAGTCTCTTTATTTAATCCTTTTGGACACTGACGTCCCGGATGGGACAATTGGATTAACTGCACCATTCCATATTTTTTACCTAATGCTGCCCACGCTTTTAAGCGCTCTAAATCACGTTCGGTTTCAATAACAACAACACCGGGTTCATTTTTTGCGCCCACATTGACCATGACGTTGCCTGTGATTGCACAGCCAAGCCCACCTTTTGCCCATGCCCCATATAAACCTAAATGTAAGTCATTTGGTTGACCTTCATGATTTGCAAGCGCCTCACTCATTGCACCTTTAATAATTCGGTTTTTGAATGTGGTATTGCGAATTGTGATGGGTTGAGCAATCTGGTTCATGGTTAACCTCTTTTTAGTTTTTAGAGCAATTACTCTAATTTAGACGAGTTATAGGGCATGTCAAGTCATAATCGATAGTTGACAATAGCATATGTCAATTTTAAAGAATATAAAAATATGCAACTTTTTGCATAAAATTAAAAAATAAACTATTCCATTTAAAAACAATTGTTTAATAATTTATTTTAAAAGTTTGCTTTAATTAATTGTCTTGTATATTCAGTCTTAGGCTTAGAAAACAACAGTTCGGTTTTCTGATATTCAACAACTTGTGCATGGCGCAATACCATGACTTTATGGCACAACGATTTGACTATATTTAGATCATGGCTAATAAAGATATAGCTCAAATGTTCAGTTTTCTGTAATTGTCGTAAAAGCTTAATGATGGCTTTTTGTGTAGTTCGGTCTAATGCAGAAGTCGGTTCATCCAAAATTAAAAGTTTAGGCTGAACCACTAAAGCTCTTGCCAAAGCAACCCGTTGACGTTGTCCTCCAGAGAGTTCGTGTGGGTAACGATGTTGAAAATCTTCAGGCAGTTCAACTTTATTAAGAACAGATTTAACTTGTTCTTGAATCTGACTGTTCAATACTTCTTTTACTTTTAAACCTTCAGCGATAATCTGCCCAACCGTCATTCGAGGGTTCAAGCTACCAAACGGATCTTGAAATACAAGTTGAAAATCAGATCTCGCCAAACGTAAAGCTTTGGGAGCCAACTGATTCAAATCTTGTCCTAAAAAATTAATCTGCCCTTCACTTTTAATGAGCCGCACTAAAGCCAGAGCCAAAGATGACTTTCCAGCGCCACTTTCCCCAACAACCCCAAGTGACTCACCTTGAGCAAGATCAAAGCTCAAACCTTCTATTGCAGTCACATAGCCCTGAACGCGATTGAAAATACCTTTTCTAATTGGGAATTGCACGCTAAGCTGCTGAACGGACAAAACATTCTTTCCTATTTCAACAGATTCTGCATTTCCAAAATCATGTTCTAATAATTGCTGTGTATAAGCGGTTTTAGGATTTTCAAAAATCTGGCTAAGCTCACCTTGCTCTACAACACGCCCACTTTGCAATACAACCAGCTCATCGGCATATTGACGTACCAAATTTAAGTCATGGCTAATTAAAATAAGTGCCATTCCATATTTTGATTGTAAAGATTTTAAGAGTTCTAAAATCTGGATCTGTAAAATTACATCAAGTGCTGTAGTCGGCTCATCAGCAATCAAAAGTTTGGGTTGCAATGCCAATGTCATGGCAATCATGACACGTTGCCGTTGACCACCAGAAAGCTCGTGTGGATACCGTTTTAGAATCTGTTCTGGCTCACTAATTCCGACATCTGTGAGTAACTCAATGACTTGTTGTCGAACATCCTTTTTACTCAAACCTAATAAAACAAGGTTTTCACCTACAATCTTTTCAACCTGATGTAGTGGATTTAAAGCTGTGGCAGGTTCTTGAAAAATCATGGCAATTTGTCGGCCACGCACATTGGATTGAACTTTTTCATCTAGCTCAAGCATATTTTGGGAACCAATCCAAACGCGACCTGTTATTTCTAATTTTTCTTGTAGTAACCCCATGATTGCTAAACAGCTAAGTGATTTACCTGAACCACTTTCGCCCACAATAGCCAGTGTTTCTTTAGCAGACAGCTCAAAATTCAAATCTTCTAATAAAACCTTTTGATCTTTAGTTTGAATCGAAATATGTTCAACCATCAACAATGCAGGAGTAACATTTGTATTATTTTCTTGGGTCAAAAGCATCACGAGCAGCCTCCCCAATATAAATTAAAAGTGAAAGAACAATAGCCAGACTAAAAAAACCTGAAATCGCTAGCCATGGTGCATCTAAATTATTTTTACCTTGGAGCAATAACTCCCCTAACGATGCTGCATCGGGTGGTAAACCATAGCCTAAAAAATCAAGAGCAGTTAAGGCACTAATATTAGTTGTTAAAATGAATGGCAATTGGGACAAGCTCGAACTGATTGCATTCGGCAAAATATGCTTAAAAATAATAACGCGATCAGTCACTCCTAACACTTGAGCGGCACGAACATAATCAAGCTGGCGAGCTTTCAAAAACTCTGCTCTGACAATTCCCACTAAAACTGTCCAGCCAAAAAATAACATAATAAAAAACAACCAATATACGTTTGGAACAAACATGCTGACCAAAATCATAACCATAAAAAGCATGGGCAAGCCATTCCAGACTTCAACCAAACGTTGTCCCAATAAATCTACCCAACCGCCATAGTAACCTTGAATGGCGCCCACAGTAATGCCAAACAAAGCGGAACAAAAGGTTAAGGCCAAACCAAAAAGTAAAGATACTCTTAAACCATAAAGAATACGGGCCAAAACATCCCTTCCCTGATCATCAGTTCCTAACCAGTTATTCTTAGAGGGTGGTGATGGCACAGGAACTGCCAAGTCTAAATTGGGAGTTTGATATGAAAATTGAATGAGCGGCCAGACTGCCCATCCTTGAGCATGAATAAGTTCTTGCACAGCCGGATCTTTGTAATCTGCTTCTGTTTCAAACACGCCACCAAACGTCGTTTCTGGATATGTCTTAAACACAGGCAAATAGTAAGAATCCTCATACTTCACCAGTAATGGCTTATCGTTAGCAATCAACTCCGCAGCTAATGACAAAATCAAAATTAGACTAAATAAAATAAAGCTGGCCCAACCTAATTTATGTTGTCTAAAACGTTGTAATCGTGTCCGCACAATCAAAGACATTATTTGCCTCCTTGTGCGTCAAAATGAACCCGAGGATCAATCCATTGGTACAGCACATCACAAATGAGACGTAAAATTAGACTAAATAAAGTAAAGAAAAATAGGACACCAAAAATAACAGGATAATCCCGCTGGACAATGGCTTCAAAGCCCAATAAGCCCACACCATCTAAATGAAAAATAATTTCTACAAAGAGATTACCCACAAAGAAAATACCCGCTAACACTTCTGGCAGCCCTGCGAGCACGACTAAAATAGCATTACGAAATACATGCTTATATAAGACTTGCTGGCTATTCAATCCTTTCGCATAAGCAGCTAAAACATAGGGTTTATTTAATTCTTCTAAAAATGAGTATTTAGTTAAATACGTCAAACTGGCAAAGCCGCCTAATACCATCGTAATAAGTGGCAAAGTCATATGCCATAAATAGTCGGTAACTTTACCCCAAAGACTGAGTTGATGAAAATTATCTGACACAAGATTTTGTAATGGAAACCATTGAAAATAAGAGCCACCTGCAAAAAAAACTACAAGCAAAATAGCGAATACAAAACTTGGTACAGCATACCCCACAACAAGTACTAACGAAGTGGAGCGATCAAACCATGAACCTTGCTGTCTTGCCTTCTTAATACCAAGCGGAATAGAAATTAAATAAATCAAAAAAGTACTTACCAGCCCAAGCGAAATAGAAACAGGCATTTTGTCCCACAGCAATTGCACGACTGGTTTATCTTTAAAAAAACTCTGTCCAAAATCTAAAGTTAAATAGCCTTTTAACATGAGGAAAAAGCGTTCTGGAGCAGATCGATCAAAACCATACTGCGCCTTAATTTGTTCAACCATTTCAGGGCTTAAACCTTGAGCACCTTGATAATAAGTGTCTGCACTTAATGCACGTCCAATTCCCAAATCACCTTCAGCTTGATGTATTGCTTGCTCAACTGGCCCACCTGGCGCAATTTGCACAACCACAAAGTTAATCAATAAAATGGCAAACAATGTGGGAATCATTAAAAGAAGTCGCTTGAGAATATATGAACCCATATAACAGGATTTCCTTTATGGCAGGTGCTTTTTATTGTTGATGTAAATATTTGGCAACTTTTTTGGCTTTATTTGCATCACTCCACCAATAATCTATTCCAGACGAAAGTGCTGGTTTAGTTTTAGGTTGTTGATACGTATTCCAATAAGCATACCAGTTTTCACCTTTACCATAGGTCGGAATTTGATAATAACCAGCCCTCAGTAATCGATCGAGAATACGAGTATAAATAATCTGTTGGTCACGGCTCTTACTCGCAACAAGTTTTGAAATCACTTGATCAATTACGGGATTGTGAATTCCCGCATAATTGTAATTTCCATCCTGCGCTGCGGCGATACTCCCCCAAAACTGAGTCTGCTCGTTACCTGGATTGAGAGATTGCGGCAAATTCATGGTGGTCATATCAAAGTCATAACGGCGGGTGCGCTCTAAATATTGCGGAGCGTCGACTTGACGTAAATTAACTTGAACACCGAGTTTTTTAAGATTACGGACAAAAGGCATGAGTGTTCGTTGTTTGCCATCTTGTTGAATTAAAAACTCAAGCTGAACTTTCCCCCCTTCAGGCGTCAACAACTGCCCATCTTTAACTTTATAGCCAGCCTGTATAAGCAGCTGCCGCGCAATTAATAAATTTTGACGGTTAAATCCACTCGCATCTGACACTGGATATTTCCAATCTGCTAAAACACCCTTTTGCATTATTGGAGATAACTTAGGCAGCAATGGTTTCAATATTGCTAATTCAGTTTTCGAAGACTGCCCCGTTGCAGCCAATTCGCTATTTTCAAAATAACTTTGTAGGCGTTGATATTGACCATAAAACAAAGCTTTATTCTGCCATTCAAAGTCATAGGCATAGGTTAAGGCTTGCCTAAAACGAATATCATTTAAGGGTTTTCGTCGTGTGTTAAAGACATAACTTTCAGTGGCGATGGGGTTATGGTGACGGAACTTATATTGAGTAACTAACCCTGCTTTTACGGCTGGAAAGCGATAATCGGTTACCCATTTTTTTGGGTTAGTTTCTTCATGCAAAGTGTATTGCCCAGATTTAAACCCTTCAAAAGCAATATCCCAATTTCGATAATAGACATATTTTAAACGATCAAAATTATAGCGCCCCTTATTAATAGGCAAGTCTTTTGCCCAGTAATTCGGATTTCTTTTATAACTAATACTTCTACCTGCATCAACTCGTTCAACCACATAAGGTCCCGAGCCAACTATAGGTTGTAGACTAATTCGGCTAAAATCTCTTTGTTGCCAATCGGCCTTTGAATAAATCGGCAAGGTTGCCAAAATAAAAGGCATTTTAGGATTATGTGTAGACTTAAAACTAAACTTTACTTGATGGGCATTTATTACTTCTGTTTTTGCCAAATCACCAAGGTACATCTGCAAACCTAAATTAGACTTAGTCTGATACGCATCAAAGCTAAATTTAACATCTGCCGCAGTGACTGGCTGTCTATTACTAAAACACGCCTTAGGGTTTAAATAGAAAATAACAGACTGCGTTTTTTCTGGATCATAAGTAACTTTCTCTGCCAAAAGAGGATATAAAACCCCGACCTCATCTAGCGATTGGGTCATTAAAGTATCAAAAAGATAATTAACGCCTTCTGTAGCATTCCCCTTACCATTCATACTATTGAGGTTATCAAAAGTTCCTTGAGCCGCCTGACTTAACAAACCACCTTTAGGTGCATTAGGATTTGCATATGGCATAGCCAGCATTCCTAAATATTTAGGCTTGGAATGAATCCCTATATATGAAGTGGTTTGCTGTGCAGAAAAAACAGCATGAGAAACGACACTGAGCCCGACTAGCAGGCTCAGTTGAAAATATGATTTATGCATAAGTTACTAATTATTTTATAAATTAGGCACTTTAATGACATCGCCAATGCGAAGCTGAGTAGACGGCGTCAAATCATTCAGTTCAGCCAATAAATTGGTTTCTAAACCATATTTGCTGGCAAGGCCAATTAACGTATCACCACGCTTCACTTTGTATTCCACAACAGTTTTTGGAATCACAATATTTTGACCGCGCTGTAAATTAGCACTCGCTTTTAATGCATTCATTTCAGCAAGTTCACGCACTGAAATACCCGCACGGCTCGCAATACTATTTAAAGACTCACCAGATTTAACAGTATATCTTTCAGTGTTTTTACCAGCCGCAACTGTTTTAGTTGACGACTTGTTATCAACTTTAGCTGTTTCTACTGTAGGCACATCACCTGTTAGCTTTAAACGTTGCCCTACACGAACACTATTGTTACGTGAAAGACCATTCAATGCAGCAAGATAATCCAACTGTAAGTGGTAACGGTTAGCAATATTACCTAAGCTATCACCAGATTTAACTGTGTAGGTCTCAGGTGTTTCTTCTTTAGTATTTTTAGAAGGCTTGCTTGGTGCCTCTTCAACATTACCTGTGAGTTTTAAACGTTGACCAGCACGAAGTCCTGCTGTACGCGACAAACCATTTAAGTCGGCTAAATAGCTTGTTTGTAAGTTATATTTACTAGCAATAGCATTTAGACTATCCCCAGACTGTACAACATATTGTTCAGGCACACTTAGACCAGCTGGTACTTTTAAAGTTTGACCAAGCTGTACACGACTACTCGCTTTTAAGTTATTTAACTCGGCTAATTCAGCTAGGCTAATTTTTGATTTAGTTGCAATACTCGATAAAGTATCACCGCGCTGTACTTTATAGCCTTCTGTTTTATAAGAAACACTTAGCGTCGCTTTCTCAGATTTACTAGAAGTCTTAGTCTCAGCAACTTCATCTACCGAAATATCTTGTGTAGGCACATTAATTTTTTGGCCTGCCATCAAGTTACTGCCCGCAGTTAAACCTGGAGTTAATTCAGCAAGTTCCTGATTAGAGAGCGCATAACGATCTGCAATCAACTTAAGGTATTCACCGCGTTTAACGGTATAGCTCTTAGTTGCAATACGTCGTGTATTTGCCTGAACTACTTTTGGTTCTGCTTTAGCAGTTGAGCGACTATTCTTCGGCTCTTTTAACTGTAGTTTTTGTCCAACAAATAAACCATCAGTTACTGATAAATCGTTATATTCGGCTAATTGCTTTACTGACAAATTAAACTGGTTAGCAACACCGCTTAAGCTATCATTGGCCTGAACCACATACACATCTGGTTTAGCCGTAGTTTTCGAAGTACTTTGAGTTTCTTGTGGTCTAGCATCATAAAGATAAAGACTAGTTCCTACAAACAAAGTCTTTTCTGGATCAATCTGGTTCCACTTAGCAACATCACGCCAGTTCACACCATTCTTCATGGCAATAACTGCTAAAGTATCACCTGGCTGAATTGTATAAGTACTACGCTTACCTTTAGGCTGTACAACTACAACATCAGTATCAGTTTTGATATAAGGCTTATCTTTATTACGTTGTCCATCTTCAGAGTTAGCTACAGTCGCATCTTCAGCTAAAGTTTTTGGATAAGCAAAACCTCTACTTACCTCTTTACCTTGTTGCTCTGCAACTGACTGGCTCGTCTGAATTGCAGTTAACCTAATTTTGCCATCATAAGGATCGACAATTTCAGTTCCTTGCGGCGCAATTGCTTTTAATTCAGCAACGACTTGATCTTTTTCAGCTTGAGTTGCTTGCGGTTGTAAAGCTTGATCTACAGTCTCTTTCGCACCTTCAGCACGAACTGCCGCTAAAATCTTTTCACGTTCAGAAGCCGAAATTGGTGGCTCCATTTTAACAGGCTGCTTAATGTTAGCTGCATTGGTCACAGCTACAGGAATACGCGGCGCACTTGGTACATCTGCCGATGCAGCAAAGGCAGCTAACGCATCAGAACCACGTGGTGTAGATTTTGAAATCGTTGAAGTATTCTTCACCGGTGAAGAAGGTTTAACCGGCTGAACTTGCGTTGTAGGAGTTGTTCTTGTTGTCACCGTAGTAGTAGGACTAACAGTTGTCGGTGTAGACGGTGAAGTTACATTTGCCCACCAACCTGAGCCACCACCCGATTTTGTTCCTCTTAATTTATTATCAATTGAAGGACTTAAATCTGCTGGAATCAAAATACGCATTGGACTCGCAGGGTCTACTGCTTCACCACGATATCCTGGGTTTAATGCATAAAGTTCTGCACGGCTTAATCCTGCTGTAGAAGCAATTTCATTTAACGTTAAAGGTGCTGATAAAGTCACTTCACGGAAATGGGGTCTATTTGCAATAGGTGGTAGTTCTACGCCATAAGCCTTTGGATTTTTAATAATTTGAGCAACAGCCAAGAAACGTGGAACATAGTTCATTGTTTCTTGAGGTAATTTTAATGACCAATAGTCAGTTGGTAACCCAGCAGCTTGGTTGCGGTTAATCGCCTGCTGAATACGTCCAGGACCAGCATTATAGGCTGCTAATGCAAGTTCCCAAGAACCAAATTGGTTATAGAGACTTCCTAAAAACTCATAAGCTGCGCGAGTTGATTCAACCACATCTCGGCGCCCATCATACATACCTGTTTGCTTTAAACCATAAATACGACCAGTGCTTGGAATGAACTGCCATAGCCCTGCTGCTGCTGCACTACTTGTTGCAGCTGGGTCATAAGAGCTTTCAATTACTGGTAATAATGCGAGTTCTGTCGGTAATCCACGGCGTTCCGCTTCTTTCACAGTATGGTACAAATAACGGCTGGCACGAGCACTTAAACGATCAAGGTAAGGCTGACGAGAAATAAACCAACTACGCTGAGCTTCAATACGTGAATCCCAGTGATTCAAGTCCATTTTGAAACCAACGGACATACGCTTCCAGACATCACCATGCTTCAAAATAAGCAGACGATCACCTTCTACAGCGCGCATATCGGTTGCTGAAAGTAAGTCTTCCAAAGAGTCAAGACTACTCGCATCTAGATAACCTGCACCACTGACCTGTTTCGATTTAGAGGTTTTTGCAGATTGCGGAGTCGATGAACAGCCTGTTGTAATACCCAACGCAGCTAAAGCAGAGCTAAGTACGGTAATTTTGAACAATGATGCCGCAGATGGCTGCCACACAAATGTGGTTGGTTTATACATAAAAACTTCCAAACAACTCGCGTAATATTTTTTGGGGTTTGGCCACAAACCCTAGGTCTTCGATGCCATTGTATTAAAGCGTGCAAGATAGACAAGGCAATAATTTGATGTCATTTGCATGGAAATGTTACAAGAAATTAAAAAAACCTTGCTTTGTTACGATGGAACCGAACTTTTTGCGTATACAATACACCATATTCAGTTCTTTTTCTTTTAGTTTAGGTTTCGATTTATGTCTCAAACAATCACACTGTATGTTGATGGTGCATGTCGTGGCAATCCGGGTTTAGGTGGATGGGGCGCATATGTCATTACCGAGCAGGGTGAACATAAATTATTTGGCGGTGAACCGGATACAACCAATAACCGCATGGAGCTCACTGCTGCGATTGAAGGCGTTTCATTTTGCCCAACCGATGCTCATTTAATTATCTGGACAGATTCAAATTATGTGAAGCAAGGGATTACTGAATGGATTCATGGCTGGAAAAAGAAAAACTGGAAGGATGTAAAAAATCCTGACCTTTGGCAAAAATTAGATGCCGTCTGTGCCGGTCGAAATATTGAATGGCATTGGATTAAAGGCCATGCTGGACATGCAGGCAACGAAATGGCCGATGAGCTTGCAAATATCGGAGCTGATCAAACTGCCCTGCAAAAAAAAACAGTTCAAGCGACTGCCCTGCAAGATATAAAAAAGCCTGAAGAGGATTGGTTACTCGATGACCCTTTTGGGTTTGATATGGCAGAAGTAACCGAAGAAGATAATATTGATCTTGAACAGTCCGAAGAAGTTGAGATGATTATTGTGGAAGAAGAAGTTATTGAAGTTGAAGCTACTGAGCCAGAAAGTAAGCAGCCAATCAATAACATTCACCCTCAAGTTGTTGTGACCGAAGCCAAATTACAATTACAAGGGCCTCGACAACTGATTCTGGATACAGAAACCACTGGTTTCTATTTCCAAGATGGGGATCGCATTATTGAAGTGGGTGCTATTGAAATGATTAACCGGAAACTCACCGGTAGCTCAATTCATATTTATATTAACCCGCAAAAACCAGTGGGCGACTCAGAAAATATCCATGGTATCAGTGATAATTTCTTAAAAGATAAACCGCTCTATGCAGAGATTGCTGACACGCTCTTTGATTATCTAAAAGGCGCAGAGATTATTGCCCATAACGCAACCTTCGATATGAACTTCCTTGATATGGAGTTTAGACGCGCAGGCCTTCCTGCGCTTTCTGAAGTATGCGAGGTAACAGATACTTTAGCTTTAGCGAAAAGCAAACATCCCGGACAAAAAAACTCGCTTGACGCCCTTGTAAGACGTTATGAAATTCCAGCACGTGACCGTACTTTCCACGGTGCATTACTCGATGCTGAAATTCTTTCAGATGTTTACCTAGCAATGACAGGTGGACAGGTTTCTTTTGATATAGATGCCTTATCTCAAAGTGAAAATAGCCTGAACACAGCAAATAAAACCAGAGTTCAAATTGAACTACCAGTTATTCTTCCTTCCGAAGAAGAGCTAAATACACATGAGACTTGGGTCAAAGAATTTGAGAAAAAACATGGAGAACCTTGCCTTTTTGCAAAATAAATTTTTGATTCTTTAGCGTTTTTAGCTTTTCCCCTTTGTAAGTTAAGTTATATTAGTCACATAGATTTTTAGCTCAAATTATCGAGCACTACGAATATAACAATTGATTTTTTTGCAAAGGGGAACGTTTATGTCTGAGCATACTTCGATTCATTTCGATCCAACAGCTTTACTCATCATTAAACATGAAATTGATCGTTCAATAAAACTGGTTGAAGGCGCAGTAAGTACTTTAATTGAAGAGCAAACACTCCCTTTCGGTATTGATGATGCATTAGAACAATTTAAGCAATGCACTCAAGTCCTCCGTTTAATTGATATCCCCTATCTTGCAAAAATCACTCAATATTCAACTGAGCTGATGCAAAAAATTATTGCGAAACCAACGCAAATTAACACCAATGATGTCGTTGCACTGAGTGAAGGCACGACCATGGTAAAACGGTATATTGAATTTATCTGTTTGCGTGAATTACAAGTACCTCAGTTTCTTCTTAATACATTAAACAATTTAGAATTAGCTTTAAATAAACCACTGACATCTTCTGGACAAGCGATTGCTCCTTTACTTGCAAATACTGCGCTTGAACTCCCATTACCAGAAGTATTCATTAATGAAACAACTCAGTTTATTCATCAACTCTATAAGCTATCTCTACATCAATTTTTAAACAAGACAGAAACTAATCATAATTTTCAAGCTTTTAAACTTATTGGGACCTATTTGGTCAGCATGGCAAACCATCAGCCAAGCCAACAATATTGGCAACTCGTAAATTATGCTTTCGGCCATATTGATAACCTGCTTTTAAATGATTCACGCCTACGTGTACTCATTAATATTGAAAGTTATATTGGTCAGTTCTTAGCAACTCCTGAAACTTTTAAGCCTGATTTGGCTGCACTTGCAGATATTTTAAGTATAGTTATCGCTCAAGAAGATGAGGTTGCTCACCATATTCGCAACCAACTCCATATCGGTGAAGAAATACCTACAGACACTCAATTGCTCGTTTTAAGCCGTCATCTTTATGGGCCTGACTTTGACACCATGCACACAGTCAGCCAATTAATATTGAGCGAAATGAACAAAGTGCGTAACGATATCGAATATAACTATCAAAATATGTCGACTGAAAAAGCACAACAATTACAAACGAGCCTTTTGCAATTAGCCTATACATTTAAACTGCTTAATCTTGATGAAGCTGCATCTGAACTATCTCAACAAGCAAATAGTTTAAGTCAGCTCAATATATTAAGTAATGAAAACTATGCTCAGCAGCTTATGGACAGCATTTTGTCTGCCATGAACTCAATTGGTATTTTGGTACGCCAATATACGTCTAGTCGTTTACAGCTTAATGTGAACAATACAAATATTTCTTTAGATCGCCTTGATGAGGCACATCAAGCCTTACTCACCGAGACAAAAAATTTAATTGATTTCATTTGTCAGAGTCTTACCTTGTATGCAAATGATCAGACACAAAATATTGAAGCAATTGCAGGTTCATTAAAAGAGCTAGCTGGCGCAGCCGAATTTCTAGGAAGTACAATTCAACAAGATGCTTTACTTCAAACTGCTCAATTTGTTCAACAACAACTTGAACAAAACCAGCCGTTTAATACAGACCAAATTCACTGTATTTTTAACGTATTAGCAGGCCTTGACATGTTGGTTGACAATTTAAAAAATAAACAACCTGTTCTACAATCCATGTTTAATGTAGCATTGTCGAGTAGTCAACAACTTCAAAAAAAGGCAGCTTAATGTCTGAATTATCACTTGCTTATATTTTCCATCATCAACAATTACTGGTTGATCAAAACCTTCAACTACCCAAAGTCGAAAAGTTAGCAAGTGATTTACTTTTCACTCATGATGAGCAGGTCATTGCACGTGACTTGCTTGCTGAGGAAGCCATACCAGAAGGCTTACAACTGGTTCCAATTCGCCAGCTCATTACAAGTTGGTCGAAAGAACAGTTTTTGCAAGCGAGCCGTGCAGTACAGTTACTTGAATGGCGACGCAATCATAAGTTTTGTAGTCACTGCGGACACCCGACAGAAGTTCATCCAACTGAATATGCAATGGTGTGCCCATCTTGTCGCTATCACCAATATCCTCGTGTAAACCCGTGCATTATTACCGTCATTACTCGAGGTGATGATGAAATCTTGCTGGCGAAGTCAGTCCACAATAAAACCAATATGTATGGTTTGATTGCAGGTTTTGTTGAAGTTGGTGAAACTCTTGAAGAAGCGGTACAACGAGAAGCTTTTGAGGAAGTAGGCCTAAGACTCAAAAATGTTCAATATATGTCAAGTCAGCCTTGGCCTTTCCCAAGTAACCTTATGGTTGCGTTTAGAGCAGAATATGAGTCTGGTGAAATTAAGCTGCAAGAAGAAGAAATTGCAGATGCACAATTCTTCAAAATTGATCAATTACCTGAAATTCCATTTAAAGGTAGTATTGCTCATTCAATGATTATGCAGATTACCCAAGCTGGGTAATCTGTTGTGTTTTAAACGATATTCTCGTTTAAAACACTTCTTCAAGAAAATGTAGAATAGTTCTTTTAGTCCTGAAATAATGACTAATGAAACTAGAAAGGCTGGCCAAAATTGTAATATGTCCAGTTTTAGGAATCACGGCGATATGGCTGTGATTACCCTTCTCTCTAAGCGCTTGATCCATATCTAAAGTATTGTGCTTTTTTACAATCTGATCATTTTCAGCCATCAAAAGGTAATGTTTAATATTATTTTGATTAACGAAATAATATGGCATGACTTCTTTATAAGAGGTGCTTTGATCAAAAGCATCTTCGGCCAGTGGATCACCTTTATAGTCAAAATGATATGGGCCAGCTAAACCGATTATTGCCTTAATTTTCCCTAAACACTCAATTTTAGTTGAATCAGGGTGATAAACAGCAGACATCACATTAAATGCCCCTGCCGAATGCCCCATAAGTACAATATTTTCTGTAGAAATTTCCAGTTTTCCCTGATTTTGATGTAAATAATTCAATGCTTGAGTTAAGTCATCAACAAAGCTTGGGAAAATATTTTTAGGCGCTAACTGGTAGTTAATAACAGCAACGTCATAACCTTCTTTGGCAAATGTCTCACCAATAAAAAGATAATCTCGTTTATTACCATGCTGCCAAGCCCCACCATGCACAAAAACAATAAGAGGCTGATGAGTTAGCTTTTTAACAGATCGGTAAACATCCAAACGGTGGCGAGGCTTTAGGCCATAACGAACATTTGGAACCTGTTCAAAACCATCTTTTGGTGTAAAACGGTTTAAAGCAAAACTCCCCAAATCATACAAGCGGAACTCTTTATAAAGAGTTCGCGCCTGTTCAATTTTGCTTTGTAGTTGTTCAATCAGATTCATATATTACTGTGCAGTCGAAGCAGGATCTGTTTGGTCAGGATCAATTGCAACAGGTGTTTGAACTGTTGGTTGAGCAATGACGTTATTAATAATCGGTGTAGTTGTTGCACTACCCGTACTTGCAGCTGGTGCAGGCGCCAAATCAACGTTATCAATTAAAGTGACAATTTTGGTAACGTTACCGACATTTTGTAAGACACTATTTAAATCATTAATTTCAGCTGTATTTAAACGTCCCATTACATAAAGTACGCCATCTTCAGTATGTACCAGAACCTTACTATCAGAAACTACAGGTGCCTTCATTAAAAGAGCACGCGTATTTGCTGTTACACCTGCATCTTGCATGATGGTGTTATAGCTGACTTTGTTACCCACCGTAATATAGTTATGTACAGCTTTCACATCACTCATGGCTTTAAGATTGTCTTCTGCCAATTGTTTCAAGTACGGGTCTGGCACTTGGCCAGTTAATAAAACTGTACTATGGAAACTTTCGATATTAATACGTGACTGCTTGAAACGTTGATCAAGTTTATAAATGTTGATATTGGCTGTACGTTTAATTGAAGAGTCAATGAATACTTGGCCCAGACTGCGGACACCGCTATCTGTGCCCACTGGAGCTGTGCCTGTTCCACCAGAAATAAAACTTGCGCAACCTGATAAACTTGCGACACAAAGCATTGTTACAGCAATACGTTTTAACACTCCACCAGACTCCTATCAATTTCTTGGCTTGATCATAAAGCATCAGACTTAAATTTGCTCAAAAGAGTAATGAACTCTTAATCCAAAGTAAATGCATTTTCGATCCATTGCAGATCATAATGGAATTTTGAAAAGTCATGCTGTACTGTTTTTGCAATTTTCTGTGGAAAATCAAAACAAATCACATCAAAACGACAATAAAAATCCTGATAAGATGGATAGCGCTGTAAAAAACGCATCGCAGTTTTGATAATTTTCTTCTGTTTTGTCCACGTTACCATTTCACAAGCTTGCCCATAATTTCCTATAGTGCGTGCTTTTACTTCAACAAAAACTAACTCTTGCCCTCTTTTGACGATTAAATCAACTTCGCCACGGCGTGAATGGTAATTACTTGTGACCCACACATAATTTTGTGCTTGTAAAAGGTTTAACGCAGTTTGCTCTGCCCATTTCCCCAACTGCTGTGCTAATAACATTTTTATTCCCCCAAATTAAAAAGTAGCTCTACATGTTTTTATGCGTAAGTTATTTTCTTAAATTCATCTGCCATCTCAGATCTGAATTGAACAAATGAAAATCAGATCATTTTCAAAAAGCTCAAGCTAGCAGACATTGTTCACGCCCAAATCATAATTTCGGGTAAACTACCCCATTAAAATTGTTTATCTGTACGGAGTAAAACCAAATGAGTGCTCAGTTATTTGTTGTAGCCACCCCAATCGGGCACTTAGATGATATGACTTTCCGTGCAATTGATATTTTAAAATCAGTTTCTATTGTAGCTGCCGAAGATACTCGCCAATCAGCACAATTATTTAAACACTATAATATATCGACTCAACTTACTGCATGTCATGATCACAATGAAAGCAATAAAATTGAGCAGTTAGTTCAAAAACTACTTGCTGGCGATAGCGTTGCTTTAATTAGTGATGCAGGTACACCGCTTATCAGTGATCCAGGTTTTAAATTAGTTCGTGCTGCTCAAGAGCATGGTATTCGAGTCGTTCCTGTGCCGGGTGCATGTGCTGCCATTGCTGCTTTAAGTGCTGTAGGTTTACCGAGTGATCGTTTTAGCTTTGAAGGATTTTTACCATCGAGAGCTTCTCAACGTATTTCTCAATTAGAAAAACTAAAAAACGAAACCCAGACCTTAATTTTTTATGAAGCACCTCATCGTATTTTAGAATCTATTAAAGATATGGCTCAAGTATTTGGTGAAGACCGTCCTGTTGGGTTTGCACGTGAAATTACTAAAACCTTTGAAACCATCAAAAAAATGACCTTAAAAGATTTAGTCAGCTTCATTGAAAATGACCATAACCAAGAAAAAGGTGAAATTGTAGTCGTTGTGGGTGGTGCAGCTGCAAAAACAGATCTAGAGCAAGAAAAACTAGACGAGCTTTTAAAGCGCTTACTCCAAGACTTATCTGTTAAAGCTGCATCTCAACTTGCAGCCGATTTAACAGGGATTAAGAAGAAAATCGCTTATCAACGTGCGCTCGAGTTAACTCAATCTTAGTTTTTAAATTAGATATGGTGATGACAAATAGCCTGTGTCATCACCATGACTGAATTTTGCATAATAAAATATAAGAATAAGAGTATTGATATGACTGAACAAATTGGCAAACTTGGACCACATGAAGGGCAAGAACTAGAATTATTACTTTCAGGTGAGAAATCTATCGCTTATTTTTATGAAATCCTACCTGTCAGTTTTTTAAAGCATCTCGAACAAGGTACTTTATCTATGCTGAGTAAAGATATTGAAACCTCTCTGCCTTTACCCTTTTCAATTATGCTGATCTATAAAGATGCGGCTTTAGCAGATTTAAATGAACTCATGATATGTATTGAAACTTTATTTAAAGAAACTAATTTTGAAAAATGTATAGAACTTGAACGAAGAATTGGACAGCTTTTAGGTTACTCAGAACAAGATATAGAGTTTTATATTCAGCATATTTCGAATCGTCATTTAAGAAGAAAGATATAAAGACTATCTCAATATGTGTTTCGCTGACTCCACAATAGTCTCCGTCAGTGCATCCAACTGTTTAGACTGCCTTTTCCAATGGTGCCAATATAATGGAATGTCGAGCTCAGCTTCGGGTATAACATCCACTAAAGTTCCATTGGTTAACAAAGATTGCACCTGTAGTTCAGGAACCATGCCATATCCTAAACCCAATTGAATCGCTTTCACAAAGGCATCTGTAGCTGGAATAAAACTGTAAGGATAGCTCTGCAAAGGCAACCCATAATATTTCAGTAATACCTCTGAATGCATGAGATCTTTATGGTTAAAAATTACAGCTGGTGCATTTCTTAAAGTTTCTCGGGTTACGCCATGTTTAAACCAATCAGCAGCAAATTCAGCCGAAGCCAACATTTTATAACGCATTTTTCCGAGTGGTTGAGCTAAACAGCCTGACATGACCTGCTCTTCTGCCGAGATACAGGCATTGACTTGTCCTGTTTCTAATAAAGTATGCGTGTGAGATTGATCATCAATTTTTAGTTCTAATACTATTTTTTCTTTAAAAAGCGTTTGTTGAATAGTAGGTAGTAACCAAGTTGCTAATGAGTCTGCATTTGAAGCCAGAGCAATTTTGTAGAACTCTGATTCAGATGATTTACCCATCAAACCTTGTAATAAGTTTTGCTCCATTAATCGTGTATGACGTAAATGCTCTAGTAGCGTTTGTCCAGCTTGCGTGAGTACACATGGGCGTCCGCGTATAATTAAAATTTGGCCTAAATACTTTTCTAAAGCCTGCACGCGTAAGGATACTGCCGAGGGAGTAATATATAAATGCTCACCTGCTGCATCAAAACTTCCAATTTCTGCTACTGCAAGAAAGGCTTCACATTGTTTGCTATCTAACATATCAACCCTAAATTTTTTTTAGCTAAACCTAAATATTCTTAATTTTACTTATTTTTTAATAAAAAGTCAGATAATTCCCACATCTGATTTTTTCACCTTACTGCTATGTTCTCTCTTAGTATATTTTTTAAAGGTTTCGGTATTGGTAGTGGCCTAATTGTAGCAATTGGCGCTCAAAATGCTTTTGTTCTAAAACAAGGGCTTAAACAGCAATATGTGTTTTGGCTATGTTTAATCTGTGCGCTGTCCGACTCGATTCTAATCGCTTTTGGTGTATTAGGTTTTGCCGAAATCATGACGGCCTCTCCTATTCTAATTACGGTAGCTAAATATTTAGGAGCAACGTTTTTATTCGTCTACGGCGCGAAAGCATTCTATGCTGCATTTAAGACCACCCAGAGTATGGAACTTGATAGCAACCAGAAACAGACTTTAACCCAAGCCCTAGTGACCTGTCTTGCCTTTACTTGGCTTAACCCACATGTCTATTTAGATACCATTGTTCTGATTGGTTCAGTGGCAACCCAGCTAGAAGACAAAATTAGTTTTGCTTTGGGCAGCATTGTTGCCTCTTGGATTTTCTTTTTCAGTTTGGGCTATGGCGCAAGATTATTAAAACCATTATTTACCAATCCAAAAGCTTGGAAAATTTTAGATTTCATTATCGGTTGCGTTATGTGGAGTATCGCAATATCACTACTCATCTAGTTCATTTAAAACAGCAAAAAGTACCATGTTTAAATGGTACTTTTTATGTGCTCAAAATTATGCTTGAGAACCCAACACTAGCTTTGACTGTTTTCTTTCTTGCTGCGATTGCTTTATAACAGCATAACCAGAAGATACACCTAAGTAAGCAATGACAAAGGCAACAAATAAATCGGGAAATACGCTGCCTGTTCCAAATACCCCAACCGCCGCTAAAATTACAGCAACATTAGCAATAGAATCGTTTCTACTACATAACCAGACAGAACGCATATTGGCATCTCCATCACGGAACGCATAAAGCATCAGAGCGACTGAAACATTAGCAATTAAAGCCATCACCCCAATTGCGCCCATCACCATAGGTTCAGGTGGAACACCATGAAAATATGACCAAACCACTTTTCCAATGACAAAAATGCCAAAAGCTGCCATCGTTATTCCTTTCATTAATGCCGCTGTTGCACGCCAATATAAGCTCATCGAAAGTACGACTAACGATAACGCATAGTTTGCTGCATCTCCGGCAAAATCTAATGCATCGGCCCATAGTGAAACCGATTGGGCTTTGTAACCACCCAAAATTTCCACTACGAACATCAATGCATTAATGATAAGTGCAATCCATAGCGCTTTTCTAAACCGTGGACTCACTTTCTTTGAAGGAGAACATGTTGAAGCACAACCACATCCAGCCATTTTATTTCCTCTAAAACTCTTTTATAGTCATTAAAAACCCTTGAGTAGCTCCAGAGTCAAGCCTTATGAGTCTTTCTATTGGTCAATTATCAAAAAAAGCGGATGTCCCAATTGATACGATCCGTTATTACGAAAAAGTAGGTGTACTTGATCGTATCCAACGTTCAGAAAATAACTATCGTGTTTACACCGAGCAAACACTTGGCGACCTATTGTTTATTAAGCATTGCCGTGAATTAGATATTTCACTCAGTGATATTAAAACGTTAAAAGAAATGAAAACTCAGCCTAAACAGGCATGTACGAAAATTGATAATTTAGTAGATAAATACTTAAATGAAGTATCTGAAAAAATTGAACGATTATTGCTTTTAAAAGAATCTTTAATTGATTTAAAACAGCACTGCTCTACCAATCGAACAGTAGATGAATGTGGGATTTTAAAAGAACTGCAAAGCTCTCCTTAAACCTGTTTTAGTAAATTCATACAAATAAAAAAGCACCACTCATGTGATGCTTTTTTTAAGATTAATGGTCGCTATGTTCATCAGGAGGAACTTCGGTAATTCTCCCACCCCGAGCTAAAAATGCAGCGATTTCATCTTCCAGCGCTTGGCGCTGTTTCTGTTTAGCAGTGACAGTCAGCGTTTCTGCCTCAGCAAGATCAGTATCACTCATACTGCCTGCTTCTTCATCAGCTGCACCGCTTTCTGCTGCCTTCGCTTCATCTTCATCTACAGCAGAATCTTCTGCATCTTCATAATCATTGATATCTGACATTTCACACTCCCCAGAATGATTTTATTGCATCATTGCTATGGTCCCAAGACCTCAGAAATTTAGCAACCTCTTTGCATTTAGCAAAGAGCCAATTTGGTCAATTCCGTATCTTTTATGACCAAATTGGTAATGATATATAAATGATTGTTCAAAAAATATCTACTGGCATTTAATTCGCTTAGTAGAGTATAGGCCCAGTAAATATTTTAATGCCTATAGCGGGTACTTTGTAAAGCCCCTAAACCATTTGCTTGTTGCATAAATTTATCTTTTAAAACCGGAATCTGCTCAACTTGCTTAAGGCCCATATTACGAGCCCAAACTATTGGGAATAATTCACTACTTTCAAGCCAACCAATTGCCGACATGCTATGCATCATTGCATCATTCTGACCTTTACGGCGATGCTCATAGCGCATTAAAGTTTGTTCATGTGCCCATACACCACGGCTTAAATCGTGAAGCAACACGTCACACAGTACTGCTGCATCAAGACAGCCAATATTTACCCCTTGTCCAGCAAGTGGATGAATCACATGTGCGGCATCACCAATCAAAGCTAAGCCTGCTTTTACGTATTGTTTTGCAGCGCGAGCTTTCAGCGGGAATTGTGCTCTGGAACGAACGTCTAATACTTCACCCAACATGTGTTGGCTTTCTTGAGTTAAAAGCTGCATAAACGCAGTATCGTTTAAAGCTGAATATTCATCGGCATAATCATCTGGTAGTGTCCAGACAATTGATTGCCAGTATCCGTTTTCAGTTTCTTCAAGACTTGCCATAGGTAAATATGCCAAAGGTCCTGTAGGTAAGAAAATTTGACGGGCAACATAATGATGGGGTTTTGCAGTTTTAATGGCACAGCTAATGGCTGCTTGTTTGTAATCCAGTACATCGAGGTCAATAAAAGCCTGTTCACGTACAAATGAATTAGCGCCATCTGCACCAATCAGCAGTTTAGTTTTAAGCGTAGTACCATCTGCCAATTGAATATGCCAACATCCAACACCCTGCTCAATACGAGTAACACGAACTTGGGTACGGTAATCTGTTAATTGCTCTAACATTTTTTGTTGAATGGCAACATTTAATACACTCGGTTCAACCATAGAACCTAATGCTTGTTCCGGCATCGGTCTTTGTATGGACTCATGGCCAAAATTAATTTCACCATAACCATTAAGATTCCAGACCTGCATGCCCGTATAAGGCATTTGACGCGCAAGATCATCCCAAACATTTACCGTTTTAAGCAAATGAATGGTCGCTTGGCTAAGTGCTAAAACACGTGGATTCATCACGCTTAATGTTTTCTCAACATCAAGTACAGGAGCCGCATCAAGCACTGTGGGTTGCACCCCACCTTGCGCAAGTAATAAAGCAGTTAAACCACCAACCAATCCACCACCAACAATGACGACATCCAACACTTCACTCATGCTTTTAACCCCATTGCATAATTAGCCACCAACGGCTTTACACCCGGAATAACATCAAATGCAATTAATCCCGTATTACGAATTAATTTTAATAATGGATTTTGGTTACTAAAACCACGGACTACAGTGTCACAGAACTTAATCACGCGCTGCTGATCTGATAAACGAGCTTGCTCATAGGCAAGTAAGTTATCAGGGTTACCCAGATCATCAGAAGTGCTTAATTGGTTCACTAAATAACGTACTAAAACATCTGCATCACGTAGGCATAAATTAAAACCTTGTCCTGCAACTGGATGAATTGTATGCGCTGCATTACCCATTAAAATAACGCGACCTACAGCTTGTTTATGTGCAAGTACTTGTGAAAGTGGATAGCTGAAACGTTTACCCGTTTTTTCAAACTTACCCGCTCGGTCACCATAGGTTTGTTGCAAGGCACTTAAGAAGTGTTGGTCATTTTCTTCACCTAGCCATTCATTTTCGGTGCCTTTTTTCACAGGCCATACAACCGAACGACGATATTCACCCGGTAAAGGCAATAAAGCTAAAGGACCTAATGCACTAAAACGCTCAAAACCAACATGCTCATGCGGTTTTGATGTCTGAACCGTGGTGACAATTGCAACCTGATCATAATCATGGACATCCACACCGACGCCAATTGCCTGACGACAAAAAGAATCACGTCCATCAGCCGCAATTAATAATTTTGACTCAAGCTTTAAGATTTCCTCACCACGCTGAGCTTCAATATGTACTTGTTCAGCATCTTGAGTTAAAGCTGTAACTTGTACGCCATCAATGAGTTCAATCAAAGGTTGCTGACGCACTTGAGTTAACAGAACACGACCAAGCCAAGCATTTTCAATCACCTGCCCAAAGCTTTCGACTTTTTCTTGTTCAGCAATTAAACGAGCTTTACCAAAACTGCCTTGCTCAGTAATGTGGACTTGTAAAATTGGAGTAGCATGTTGCTGTAATGCATCCCACAACCCTAGCTTCTGATAAATTTGCACACTACGACGTGATAAAGCCGTATTACGTGCATCAAAACTCGAATGGTAAGGGGCAACATTTTGATCATCATAGTTTGGGTATTTCACAGCTTCTAATAGCTTTACCGCAATATTAGCCTTTGCAAGCATGAGCGAAAGGCTCAACCCCACCATACCCCCACCTACAATAATCACTTGTTGTTGCATCGAGTTTTGCTCCTTTGGCGAATACGTTTAATTATGCTTTAGCTTGCGCCATTAAATGTTCAATATCTGCAATATCTTTAACTACATTGGCAGTTAGAACTCGTGGCCCTTTCGAAGTTGCGACCACATCATCTTCAATACGAATACCAATACCACGCCATTTTTCATCTACAGTTTTATCATCTGGCGCAATGTATAAACCAGGTTCAACTGTAACAACCATACCCTCTTCATATTGACGCCAGTCTTCACCTTTTTTGTAAGATCCAACATCATGTACATCCATACCTAGCCAATGACCTGTGCCATGCATATAAAACTGACGGTATGCTTCGGTTTCGATGAGTTCATTAACATCACCTTTGAGCAAACCTAAATTAACTAAGCCTTCAGTTAAAATTTTGACTGCAACTTCATGAGGTTCACGGTAAGAATTGCCAATACGAACTGCGTCAATAGCTGCATATTGAGAAGCCAGTACAACTTCATATAAGGCTTTTTGCTCAGCACTAAATTTGCCATTTACTGGGAAAGTACGGGTAATATCCGATGCATAAAACTCATATTCACAAGCTGCATCAATCAAGACTAAATCACCATCTTTTAATGGCTTATTATTTTCAACATAGTGCAAAATACAAGCATTAGCACCACCACCAACAATACTGTTATAAGAAGGCACACAACCGTTTTGCCCAAATATATAATTGAGCTCGGCTTCAAGTGCATATTCCATCATGCCCGGACGTACCATTTGCATCGCACGCGTATGCGCTTCAGCACTAATATTTGCAGCAATTTGCATCAGCTCAAGTTCTTGTGGTGACTTGACTAAACGCATTTCATCGACAATACGGTCGAGCTGTACCAATTGAGCTGGAGCGCTTTCATGTCGGTGCTCGGCATCTGCTTGTTTAATCCACTGGCTCACCCGTGCATCAAACGCAGCATTGTGCCCAATCCGATAATAAAGACGCTCTTTATTTAATAACTTTTCAATAATCTCTTCATCAAGCAAATCAATTGCATATGCCTCATCTGCGTCATAGTCTTCAATTGCACCATCAATGCCTGCACGGTAACCATTCCAGATTTCCATCTCACGATTACGTTCACGGCAAAAAAGACTATAGCTATAGTCATCGTCCTCGAAGGTTTCAATGACAGCAACTGCCTCAGGCTCAGCAAAGCCAGTCAAATAGAAAAAACTACTATCGGCACGGAATTTATAATCCGCATCACGATTACGGTACATTTCCTCACGCGTTGCAATAATTGCAATACTGTTTGGACCCATTTTTTCTGCCAGACGGTCTCTACGATGTCGAAAATCAGCTTGAGGCAATTTCATAATGATCTACTTGATTTAGAATTTTAAAGTCAAAAAATAAAATACAACCAATAACACATCGCCTCAATTAGCTTGGGCGATGTGGAGTAAACATTTCTACAATAGTTTGCTCTGTGTCTATAGGAGCAGATTTAATTTTTGCATGAAAGTTTTTCAATAAAGAACTGTCAGCTACAGTGATTTTTTTTCTACCAATAGACAAGCTTACAGGTATTAAGCGTACAAATTCATACAATTCTTCGTAGCTACTTTCACCTTCCTCATCATTATCAGAGTCTTCAAATTCGACCGCTGCAATATCTTGAAGGTTCTCAATCAACTCACGTTCATCATCACGAATATGACCCGATGCCAACCCAAAACCTAATACAACACCCGCACACCAATCTGATAATGCTTGTACACGCTCTTGAAGTGTATGTTCATCATCAGGAAGCATTGGTAAATAATCTAATTCATCATCAGATATAGCGTGAACGACATCTTCTGCTTCATCAGTTAAAAGTGCTAAAGCATCTTCACTTAACTCTGGCACATTAAGGGTTGTTAAAATTTGTGACCATTCTTCACGCGTTGGCGCTTCTGTCACACAAACAATACCTGTTAACAGACCATGTAACTCACTAGGGCTTGAAATTTCTTCAATTCCTTCAAAATGAGCGTTCCAATCTGTCCAGCCTGAAATATCGTCTTGCATTCGTTTATCCAATCTCTATACTTTGTATATATTACCTTTGATTGCAATTCTGTGCGACCTCGTTATGTTAGAACAATTACAGCGGCTACAAGCGCATATTAGCGTATTAAAAACACGCTTACATCATTTAGAGAGTGAACATGCGGCACTCTCAGAAGCTAATGAACTGGCTGAAACAGAGCATCACGCACAAGTTGTGCAAAAAAATAGTATTATCACTAAAAAACAAGAGGAAATTGAGTCAGTAACTGAGGAATTATCTCAGTTAAAAGGCCAATTTCAACAATTGAATCAGGATGCTAACACACTTGCTGAACGTTATAGCCGATTAGAAAAAAGTACGACTGATTTAAAAAATCGTTTTCAAGAAATTCTTGCCGAACGAAATGAATTACGTGTTGCAAAAGAAAAGTTACAAGCCCACCAGCGTCAAACTCAACAAGAGCTTCATGATTTACAACAAGATCGTGATCGTTTGTTACAAAAAAATGAGCTTGCCAAATCAAAAGTTGAAGCCATTATTCAACGTTTAGGAATTTTAGGTACTGCCCAAGATCAGCATGCTCAAGAAATTCAGCAGCTTGCCCATCCTAATGCTGAAACTGGTGAGGAGACCCAATCATGAGTGAACAAGTCATGGTAGAGCTTAGGCTGATTGAGCAGACCTTTAGACTCGCGACTACTTTAGATAAAAAAGATGAACTTGAACGTGCAGCAGAACTTCTCAATGAAAAATTTAATGAGATGCGTCGTAGTGCTCCACGTGTTGAACACAATAAACTGGTCATTATGGTTGCTCTACAACTGACTCAAGAAGTACTGAGCCTTAATAAGTCTTTGCAAGAATACACTCACTGTGAACGTTTACTGCAAACGATCTTGGATGATGTTGAACAAATTGTTTAATAAACTATCCATATAAAAACGCCTTGCTCTATGAATAATAGATGCAAGGCGTTTTTTATTTAGACTATTAGGACAATTGAAAAATATTTTATGCTTGTTAGTGTACAAAGCTTCATCAAACGCAAACTAAGTTTACAGTTCCAGAGGTTTAGGTGATTGCCAACATGGTCAGATCGGTTATACTTAAACTGTCTCTGGGATGTTCGCCAGCGGGTCTATTCCCCTGCCGATACTTAAACTTATGGATGTGTTCTGTATATTTAGAGTGTATGCCTACCTTCGTGTAGGAAACCCAGCAAGTATACGTCGCCTCCACCTTGAACTCATCGGGTTCAGGGTAACGACACATGCAGCGGCATCTTCGGAGCATTTAGTTTTAACTTTAAGAAAAATTCAAAATATTTATTTCAATCTAGCTTTCCATACAGACCTTTCAGTCTAAAGTTTTCTTTTTAAACATTAAATTTCAGATCGGCTGATTAATATATCCCAAACTTTCTAATATTATTTTTCATTTCTTTTAAGGCACTCTTCATACCAGCCTGTTTGAAAATCTTCTATTGCTTTTCTTTTAAAGAAACTGGTTTTGAATACTTTGGCAGAGTAAGCCGAATTAATTAAATCCTGATAAAGTTGTTTCGCTTTTGGGTCTTCGAGACCATTCGCTATCTGTTGCAAGTCTTGAGATGGAACTTTTTGTTGACGGGCCTCCATGACAGTATAAGCGACTTTTTTTACCACATTACAAATCTCAGGATCACTTACGTTTTCGTCGGCATGACATCCTAAAGCTAAAAAACCAAGAAAAAATAATTTAAACTTCATGATCCTGCCTTATTTTTATAGTTTGAAATTTATAACAAAATTTAATTATTAAAAAGAAATAGAAGATTTCTTACTATTTCTTTTTAAAAAAATTACGCTGGATTAATCACGTAAAAATAAATAATAAGCCCACCTAAAACGGTTGAAGCAATTGTTAAGTATGTACCGACCGTATTAAAACTCTGTAAGAATTTCAAGATTTCCATATCTAAAACCCCCTAAATTAGCAACTATAAAGACAAAATGAAATTTAACACAACTTAATAATGCCAATCAATTCACACTTATCGGATTTTTTGAGATTTTAAACATCAATTAATTATTGGTTACACCTAATGGCAAAGGCATCTTTGTAGTAATCAGTTGCACTCTTCAGATCTGACAATAATTTTTCTTCGGTATACGGTTTGGGTGAAATTTTTATTAATGCAGGCATATATTGGGTCTTATAAACCTCTGGATAATCATGACACAAGATTTTGACTTTAACCTCTTGTGGTGTATTCGGATTATCCAATTGATCTAAAAACTCTCCAATTTTACGGTCAGACTCTTCAAATTGAGCTTTATAGTCAACTTCAGCCGCTTCAGGTTCTGTTTGTTTTGTGCACCCACCAAGCATCAATAAGGCGCTTATTGTAATGGTTAAATTTTTTAACTTCATAGGCTTAACAATTTCACATTTATCTTTTTAAATATTCTTATCTCATTAAATATAAATAAATACTGGTAATACGTAAAGAAATAGAATTTTTTATCGCTAAAGAAGATACCTCACATCACTTTATGACAATTAACTAACCAAATAAATTTAAAGTTATTTTCTAATTACTCTTCTATTTTCATAAAGCTATAAAAAAAATAGGTATAATTTTGCTCGACTGATCTCAAATCTTTGTTAGATTTACACATGAATGAACTTAGTTTTATTAGAAAAAATTTAAGATCTAAAAGACGCTCTTTAACCCAATTGGAGCAAAAACAAGCTCAGCTTAATGTTCTCCATTATCTAAATACCCTTGCTATTTTTCATTCATCAAAAAAAATTGGTTTATATTTACATGCCTTTGGAGAAATCCATACCGACCTTCTCATAAAGTTATGTTTTAAAAAGAATAAGCAAGTTTACTTACCTATGATTTGTTCTATGAATCAAAATTTAGTTTGGGTAAAAATATCTAAAAACCAATATTTAAATCGACGTTTTTCTCATCATCCATTGGGTATGAAAGAACCTATGGCAACAAGAGGAAAACATGTATCTAAACTTGATTTACTGTTAATGCCACTTTTAGCTTGTGATCAATACGGTACGCGTATTGGTATGGGAGGTGGCTATTATGACCGTACATTGGCAACTGCAAAACACAGGCCTTATCGTTTGGGTGTGGCCCATCAATTTCAATTTATTGAGCATACTTTAAAACGTCAAAATTGGGATCAACCATTAGATGCTTTACTCACGCCTCAACATATTTATTATTTTAAAAGATAATCTTTATATAAAAACAATTTTAATTCAATAACTTAAAATCATACTTTACTTTTCATGCCTCTAAAATCATAAAAGTAACCACCCTAAGGATGGTTACTTTTAAGTGACAGACCGCTTTACCAACTTATATTAACACGCCTATTTAATGTTCAATATCGAATAAGTTTTGCATTATTGTTAACAATACATTGCTTATAAATGGCACAAGAAACTGATTACTTTCCATCCAAACGGATTTTTTGTTATATGAATATTTCATAATTATTAAGCTAAATTACTTATCCTTGCTACAAAATTTTATTCTTCTTAAGAATTAATTCATTGATTCATAATATTTTTAAAAAAAGTTGACTAAATTAGTCATTTTTTCCACATTTTCTATTGAAAGGCCCTTGTAATTTTCAAAATACACATCACTATAAAAACATGGCAACCTCGTTGTCACTCATTAGGAGTGCCCATGTCTGAACTTATTATGAATGAAAAAACTGACTTAGAGCCTCAGGTTCCAAGTGTATTACCACTTTTAGCGTTACGTGATGTAGTGGTCTATCCACACATGCAAATTGCGTTATTCGTGGGTCGTGAAAAATCGATCAATGCAGTTGATGTGGCTCGTAACAGTGACAATTTAGTATTTGTAGTTGCGCAAAAAGATTCGCTTACAGAAGATATTGATCACGATAACCTTTATCAGTACGGAACTGTCGCTAAGATTGTTCAGGTCGTAAATCATGAAAATGATGAAAACTGCATCAAAGTACTGATTGAAGGGTTACAGCGCTCTAAGCTTGAAAAAATTATCGATGAAGATAGCCATTTGACTGCTGAACATAGCTTAAGTCCAATGACAATTAACGTAGATAAAGCTACCCAAGAAACTCGTTTACAAGAGTTACGTACTTTATTTGCTCAATATGCTGAAGCAAAATTACGTAATGCACGTGAACTGGTTGCAGCTGCTAATAAAATTGAAGACTTGCTACAGCTTATGTTCTTCGTGGCAACACGTGTGCCTCTAAATATTGAAATTAAACAGAAGTTTTTAGAGCACGACGAGTTTGAAGCACATTTGCAAGAGCTTATGAGCTACTTGGTTAATCAATCTGCAGAACAGCAAATTGAACAAACTTTGCATGACAGCGTAAAACGCCAAATGGAAAAAAACCAACGTGAATACTTTCTAAATGAAAAAATGAAAGTCATTCAACGTGAACTTTCTGACATGAATGGCGGCGCTGAAGATGACGTTGCTGAAATAGAAAAGCGTCTTGCTGAAGCTGATTTACCTGAACACGTACGTAAAAAAGCTGAAGCTGAGTTCCGTAAGCTTAAAGCAATGCAACCAGCATCTAGTGAAGCGGCTGTTGTACGTAACTATCTAGAAGTAATTTTAGATACGCCGTGGAATAAAGCGAGCAAAGTGAGTATTAACCTTGCGAAAGCTCAAGAGATTCTTGATACAGATCACTACGGCTTAGATGACGTTAAAGATCGTATTGTTGAATACTTGGCTGTTCAGTCTCGTGTTAAAAAACTCAAAGGTCCGATTCTATGTTTAGTAGGCCCTCCTGGTGTAGGTAAAACTTCACTTGGTGAGTCAGTCGCGAAAGCAACAGGTCGTGAATTTGTTCGTATGGCGCTTGGTGGCGTACGTGACGAAGCAGAGATTCGTGGTCACCGTCGTACTTATATTGGTGCGATGCCAGGTAAAATCGTGCAGTCTTTAACAAAAGTTGGCGTGAAGAACCCATTGTTCTTACTCGACGAAATTGACAAGATGGCACAAGACTACCGTGGTGATCCAGCTTCTGCATTGCTTGAAGTATTAGATCCATCACAAAACAGTAAGTTCAATGATCACTATTTAGATCTTGATCTTGACCTATCTGAAGTGATGTTCATCTGTACTGCAAACAGTATGAATATTCCTGAAGCTTTGCTTGACCGTATGGAAGTTATTCGTCTACCGGGTTATACCGAAGATGAAAAAGTGAACATTGCTGAACGCTACTTAGTTCCCAAAGCAATTAAGAACAACGGTCTACGTGCAAAAGAGTTAACAATTCATGAAGAAGCGATTCGTGACATTGTTCAACGCTACACACGTGAAGCTGGTGTTCGTAGTTTAGAACGTGAAGTGTCTAAAATTGCGCGTAAAGTGGTAAAAGAAGCCGTAAGTAAAAAGTCTAAAAACTTACAGCTTGATATTACCTCTGCCAATCTTCCAGAATACTTAGGTCCACACAAGTTTGACTTTGGTATTGCAGAAGATGAAGCGCAAGTAGGACGCGTAAATGGTCTAGCTTGGACATCTGTAGGTGGTGAGTTACTTACCATTGAAGTTGCAGCTGTAAAAGGTAAAGGTAAATTCATTACCACTGGTTCACTCGGTGATGTCATGAAAGAGTCTATTACCACAGCAATGACTTTAGTACGTACACGTGCCGATGAGCTGGGTATTGAGGCTTCTCGTTTTGAAGAAACTGATGTACACGTTCACTTACCAGAAGGTGCGACACCAAAAGATGGTCCATCTGCTGGTTTAGCATTAACCACTGCCCTTGTATCAGCATTTACAGGTATTGCGATTCGTCCAGATATTGCAATGACTGGTGAAACAAGTTTAGGTGGTCGTGCAATGCGTATTGGTGGCTTAAAAGAAAAACTTCTTGCAGCACACCGCGGTGGAATCAAACTTGTATTTATTCCACAAGACAATGTTCGTGATTTGGCAGAAATTCCAGCGAATGTTAAAGAAGGTTTAGAAATCAAAGCTGTAAAAAGTATTGATGACATCTTACCTTTAGCATTAGTCTCAATGCCAAAGCCTTTACCTAAAACACCGATTGTAAAACCGGTGGAAGGTTCAAAAGCAGCACGTCACTAATTAAAATATGAAAAAAGAGAGCTTCGGCTCTCTTTTTTTTGTTACACAATTTGATTGAAAAATATCCAACCATCCTCATAATAGGTATTAAGAGTATTTAATTAAATTAAGTGCCCTTCGTTATCTATTCTTTTATAGATAGCCTTGTTTTTATTCTCTATGATCATCTGAACTCCAGACAGATGATCATTTGATCGCAGTCCAACACCGTTTTTTGGACTGCGTTTTTTATGCCTATTTTACTACCACGAACTTATCTCTTCCTCAGGTATAATGCGCAAGCTGCTTTGAATGAATAGATAACATGAAAATTCGTATTCTGACCATTGGTCAAAAAATGCCTGCTTGGGTTCTCACGGGGTTTGAAGATTATTTCAAACGCATCCAGCCTTTTGTTCAAACCCAAGTCATTGAACTTCCTATGGCCAAACGTGGTAAGAATGATTCAGAAGCAGATATTTTAAAGTATTGCCAAATTGAAGGCGAAAGTATTCTAAATGCGTTAAAACCAAATGAAACTTTAATTGCCCTAGAAGTCGGTGGTCGAGAACTCAGTACAGAAAAATTAGCTGACACCATGAAACAGTGGATGCTTGAAGGTAATGATGTAGTACTTGCGATTGGTGGCCCAGATGGTTTATCGGATCAGGTACGCAAAGCTGCGGCATGGCATTGGTCACTCTCAAAACTAACAATGCCACATCCTTTGGTACGGGTTTTATTAATTGAACAACTATATCGAGCGATGACTATTAATCATAATCATCCCTATCACCGTGCATAAAAACAACAACCGTTTCATTTTAGGAACAATCCGTTGAAATCAGGATACTTTTATCATGTCCTGATTTTGGCATAATGACTATTATTCTGCTTTTCAACTCAGGTGTAATGCAATGGAACTACAAACCCTTCCCGGACTGTTTATTTCACATGGTTCACCCATGCTTGCACTTGACCCAGAACAAGTAGGACCTGCTCTACATCGTTTAGGTGCAAATCTTCCCACACCGAAGGCAATCATTGTGATGTCAGCACATTGGGAAAGTAAAGCACTTGAGGTTTGTATTGCGACGCGTCCTGAAACATGGCATGACTTCCGCGGCTTTCCTAAAGAGCTATATGAAATTCGCTACAGCGCACCTGGGCAGCCAGCGCTCGCCGAAGAAATTTTAAAACTACTGGCAGATGCTCATTTTGTTGCCCATGCGAATAGTACACGTCCTCGTGACCATGGTGTATGGATGCCTCTATTGCATATGTACCCTGACGCTGATATTCCTGTAGTCGAAATTTCTTTGCCAACCAATTTAAGCGCACAAGAAATTTATCGTATAGGACAAACTCTCGCACCTTTACGTGACAAACAAGTTCTACTCATTGGTTCAGGCAGCATTACCCATAATCTTGCCGAGTTATCTTGGCAAGGAGACAACTCTAAAGTTCCTGAATGGGCTTCAACTTTTAGAAATGCTGTTGTTAATAAACTTACCCATCAAGATTATGATGGTGTACTGGAATGGCAATCATTGCCTTATGTCAAACGTAATCATCCTACCCTTGAACATTTTGCGCCTTTGTTCTTTGCTATGGGCACAGGCAATCGCTTTACGATTGTTCACAGCAGCTTCACAATGGGCTCACTAGGCATGGATATCTATCGTTTTGATTAATTATTAGCAAATACCCCGTTTTTCGGGGTATACCATTATTTTTGTTGAAAATTAGAATAACTTACAAACTTATACATTTTAAAAACCGAAACAATCAAATGTTTACATTTTCTTTTTTTAAGAATGTTTTAAGCTTATTGCTGTTGTTTTTTTACTTGAAGTTTTTAAATGAAAATTAAATATTTAATTCTTGCGTTATTACCTTTTTCTTTGATGGCGTGTCAAACAGTTACAAATACTCCAGCTCCGATTGTATCTGAGCAACAACAAAACCTTGCAGCCACTTTAGGTGAATATGCTTGGACTTATCAAAATGTAAAAGCTTCTAAACCACTTATTCTTAACTTTAATGCAGATGGCAAATTAGCAATCAATACAGGTTGTAATGGCCAAGGCGGTACGTGGAAAGTTGAAGGTAACCAACTTATTACTTCTAACCTTGTTTCAACTAGAATGGCTTGCCAAGATGATCTAATGAAACAAGAACAACTTTCTAATAGCATCTTTAATGAAGCAAAATTACCAATCGAAATTAGCAACAATAATGGTCAGGTGATTTTAAGCGTGACAGATAAAACTGGTCAAAAGCACATTTTCCAAGGTCAAAAAGCAGTTAATACTCAAGCTTTAACAGATTATTCTTGGTCTTATCAGCCTGAAAATACAAAAAAACCAATCGTTCTTAACTTTACCAATGACCGTTTATCTATCGCAACAGGTTGTAACCGTCAAGGAACAACTTGGAAAGTTGAAAACAATACGATTGTAACGGCTGACGTAATGTCAACGATGATGGCGTGTGAACCTGCTTTAATGAAACAGGAACAATTTTCTAGCAGCCTCTTCCAAAAGCGTGCAATTCCATTTGAGCTTAATACAACAAACGTTGATCAACCGACATTAACTATAACTGATGCGCAAGGTCAAAAATATACCTTTACTGGTAAAATGACACCTGAAGCAAAATATCAATCTGAAGGGAAAACTATTTTCCTAGAAGTTGCTCCACAAACTAAATCATGTACTGGTGTAGCACCACAAACATGTATGCAAGTTCGTGAAATTAAATATGATGACAAAGGTGTTAAAACTTACGCTGACAAAAACTGGTCGCTATATTATGGTCAAATTGAAGGTTTTGAACATAATCCAGACCAACGCGTAATTTTACGTGTAAAACGTTTTGAAGTGAAAAATCCAGCAGCAGACCAATCTAGCCTAGCAGATGTGTTAGATATGGTTGTAGAGCAAGAGTTAGTTAAAAAACCTAAAAAATAAGTTTTTAGATTAAAAAAATCCGATGCTTTTGCATCGGATTTTTTATTTCTATTCTTAGAAAATACCTTGAGCAAGCATTGCATCAGCTACTTTTACAAAGCCTGCAATATTGGCGCCGTCAACATAGTTAACAGTACCGTCTTCTTTTGTACCGTATCTTACACAATTGGCATGAATATCTTTCATAATTGCATGTAGACGCTCATCGACCTCAGCATGTGTCCAGCTTAAACGAATTGCGTTTTGAGACATTTCTAAACCAGACGTTGCGACACCACCTGCATTAGATGCTTTTCCTGGCGCATACAAAATTTTGGCTTTGATAAAGTGTTCAACTGCCTCAAGTGTGGATGGCATATTAGCGCCTTCAGCCACGCACATTACACCATTTGCGATCAACGTTTTAGCATCATCACCTGTTAATTCATTTTGCGTCGCACATGGCAAAGCAATGTCTACAGGAATATGCCAAGGGGTTTTCCCTTCAAAATACTCAAAACCATGTTTAGAAGCAAACTCGGAAATACGGCCACGCTTAACGTTTTTAAGATTCATCACTTCATCAAGTAATTCATCTGTAAAACCATTTTTTACATAAACAGTTCCGTTAGAGTCAGATAAAGTAACAACTTTTGCTCCTAAGAACATGGCCTTCTCTGCCGCGTATTGCGCAACATTACCCGAACCAGAAACAGAGACTGTTTTACCAACGAAAGACTGGCCACGTGCTTTTAGCATTTCTTCTGCAAAATAAACCGTACCATAACCAGTAGCTTCAGGACGCATTAAGCTACCACCAAATGAAATTCCCTTACCGGTAAAAACACAAGCAGTGTCGTTACTCAGCTTTTTCATCATGCCTGCCATGTAACCGACTTCACGCGCGCCCACGCCAATATCTCCCGCAGGAATATCAGTATTCGGACCCAAATGACGGTACAGCTCAATCATTAATGCCTGACAGAATCTCATAATTTCAGCATCAGATTTACCTTTAGGATCGAAATCTGAACCACCTTTGCCCCCACCCATAGGTAAGGTTGTAAGTGAGTTTTTAAAAGTCTGCTCAAAACCTAAAAATTTTAAAATTGATAGATTGACCGATGGATGGAAACGCATTCCGCCTTTGAATGGACCAATTGCTGAATTGTATTGAACACGGAAAGCTCGGTTAACTTGAGTCTGACCTTGATCATTCATCCATGAAACACGAAATTGAATCACACGCTCTGGTTCAACAAGGCGTTCTAACAATCCCTGCTCTGCATACTCTGGATTTTTTTCAATAAATGGCCACAAGCTCGTCATGACTTCTTCGACAGCTTGCAAAAATTCAGGTTGATGCGGATCACGCGCTTGCACGTAATTCAGGAATTCATTCAGATTGTTGTATTTCAATGCACGGTCCTCAGCATAGTCATGAATTAAATTGGTGCAATACATTATTAAATGCATCATTTAGCAGCAAAATATTAAATCCCTTTCCATCAATTTTAACAATAGTTATTTTAAATTATTTTATTCATCTTAATTATCAAAAACTTATTTTTAGAAAAACTACTCAAAGATAAGAAATAGTAATTTAACTCTTCACTTTTATTGATCTATTATTGTGCAATATTAGCTACATTTTAGGTCAATTAAAAACCCGATAAATTCGTTAAAATCCATTGACCTTACTTAGGTTTTTCTTCATTATCGCATCGTTTTAACCAAGCTATTTGCCCACTATGAATTCATCTATTTCTCTCATACGCGAGATTGATGCGTTATTACCACAAACACAATGTGGTCTATGTGGACATCGTGATGGATGTCTACCCTACGCAAAGTCGATTGCTGAAGGTGAAGAAGCAAATAAATGTGTTCCAGGTGGACAACCTGTTGCTGATGCACTGGCAAATCTACTCAATCGCTCTCCATTAACCGCTGAAAGTAGCGTATGGCCTGTACAAACAGATGGTCGCCCACAGCGAATGAAAGCGATTATTCGTGAAGATGAATGTATTGGCTGTACCAAATGTATTAGTGCTTGTCCTGTAGATGCTATTATTGGCAGTGGTAAGCTCATGCATACTATCTTGACCGACTTATGTACGGGTTGTGAGTTATGCATTCCACCTTGTCCAGTAGACTGCATTGATCTGGTTGAGGACACGCAAGCCTTACCCAATGAACAACAGCGTGCCGCAGAACAAAATGATTTAAGGCAACGCTACTACTCACATATTCAACGTGAAGAAAAGCGTCGCAGTCATCGTAAAGGTCCTGTGGTACGCGCTGAAATTGACACTCAACTGTTTGCTCAGTTCTCTCAGGTACTTGATGAACTACCGTCAATTGAGCTCACAGAGAAACCTAAAGAAGCCGTGTTAACTGATGCAAAAACGACAATTGAGTTAGCCAAAATCCGTACCCAAATTAAGAAACTGGAAAAACAGCTAGGTGTGCGTGAAGATGCTAAAAAGCGTCTTCAACTCGAAGAACTACAACAGCAACTCATGCAACTACAGGAGGTCTGAATGGCTGTCAAAAATATGACGAAAAAGCAGATTCAAATATTCTTTGAACGCCTTCGCGAACAACGGCCTTCTCCTCAAACAGAGTTAAAATATTCATCTTCTTTTGAGTTACTCATTGCTGTTATGTTGTCAGCTCAAGCCACCGACGTGAGTGTGAATAAGGCAACTGATAAACTTTACCCTGTGGCCAACACCGCTGAGAAAATCTATAACTTGGGCGTAGATGGTTTAAAGGAATATATTAAAACAATTGGTCTTTACAACGCTAAAGCAGAAAATGTCATTAAAACCTGTAAGATTTTAATGGAACAATTTAACGGCGAAGTTCCAAGTAACAGGAAAGACTTAGAGGCCTTGCCGGGTGTGGGGCGTAAAACTGCAAATGTTGTTTTAAATACAGCTTTTGGACAACCGACTATGGCAGTCGATACACATATTTTCCGAGTGGGAAATCGAACTGGCTTAGCCGTAGGTAAAAATGTACTTGAAGTTGAGCACCGCTTAATTAAGGTCATTCCTAAAGAATTTATTTTAGATTCACATCACTGGCTCATATTACACGGCCGTTATTGTTGTATAGCCCGTAAACCTAAATGTGCCGAATGTGTGGTTGCAGATGTTTGCAACTGGCCCGACCGTTTCGAATTTGGTGCGCAAAAACAAATTACTACTAAAAATATTGAAGCTTAAAAATATGGTTGGGTATAGGTAACATACCCAATCAATCTTACTTTAGACGCTTGTTCTGATTACGCTCTTCTTTTGCTTGTTTTTGTACCTGCCTAAGCATTTTATAGCTCTGATAACCCAAAAATATGACGAGTGCCAGACTTAGCAATACCACCAAAATCAATATGATTTTCATATTGTTCTCCTGCACTGAATGAAAGAAAAGAGCCCTCATGATGAGAGCTCCTTGTCACAAATAATATTTTAATTATTTATCTAAAATATTAAACAAGTCTGTTTGTACATCTTCAATTGTACGTAAACCATTAAGCTTGTCATAAGTCGGCGCATTCTCACCAGATGCAGCACGGCTTTGATAGAAGCCAACCAATTGCTCAGTTTCTGTATGATAAGAAGCTAAACGTTTACGGATCGTTTCTTCTTGGTCATCTGGACGTTGAACAAGATCTTCACCAGTTTCATCATCTTTACCTTCCACTTTAGGTGGGTTGTAAACTGTATGATAAACACGACCAGAAGCTGGATGCTGACGACGACCAGAAAGACGTTGTACGATTTCTTCATCAGGAACATCAATTTCAATCACGTGATCAATGCTAATCCCTTCTTTTTCCAAAGCTTCAGCTTGTGGAATAGTACGTGGGAAACCATCGAAAATGCAGCCATTTGCACAGTCAGGTTGAGCAATACGTTCTTTTACTAAACCGATAATAAGTTCATCTGAAACCAAACCACCAGATTCCATTACACTTTTAGCTTTTAGACCTAATTCAGTACCTTCACGAATTGCAGCACGGAGCATATCACCGGTTGAAATTTGTGGGACATTGTAGCGCTTACAGATCAACTGAGCCTGAGTCCCTTTGCCTGCCCCAGGTGGTCCGAGTAAGATAATGCGCATAAAAAACATCCTCATTTAAAACAATGAATGTGAAGCCTGGCAGAACAAGTCTCTTTAATCTTCAATAGATCCTGCCCGACGTCGAATTATAAGAAAGCCACAAACAAATGTATTGTACCAGCAATAAATCCGGTTACCCCACCTAATACAATAAGAATCCATTCATCCTCCTGAAATGCAGGACGCAATAAATTCTGAAACTCTTTGGGTGTCAGTTCGCGAATACGCTCTTTAAACATTTGAAAAATCTTCTGTGCCCGGCTTGCGTTCAGCGCTGGGTCACATACGGGTCCCATCGTAATTTCAATTGAACGATCAATCAAGTCCGTCTTTAACCTTGCGTACTCTCTTGGCCCTAAAGAAAGCTGTAAAGATGTACGAACTAACGGTGTTTCCATAATTTCGTTAATATGACGCTTCACAATGCGGCGGGTTTTATCTTTACGCGGCCCGTACATCATTTCGGTCATAATCGATTTTAACGTAATCAAATCTTCTGTTACTACGCTTGAAAACACATCAGAAACTTCTTCTTGACGCTTCATAAAAGCACCTTGGACATTATAAGTCCCAATTCGAAGTACTGGTACAATCCAAGGGAACTTACGATCTTTTGTTAACCTAAAAATCTGTGGGTAACGAATATAATGTGGCTCAAGAGGGTTAAACACCATCCAGATTGCAATCCAGTTCGTTAAAAAACCCCAAATCGCAGCCCAAAACGGGACTGTCCAGTGCCAAGGTACGACAAACCAGACAATCATTTGGAAAATACCAAAGAACATTCCAATTAAAGCACTAATATGCCAAATAAAGTTGATTTCTTTTTGACCAACTTTTAAGAACATGCGTACCATCAAACGGCGGTCACCTTCCATTTGGCTAACGACCATTTCACGCATATTAACCAGTGACTCGACGTTCATGGTCAGCTCAGTCACTAATTCTCTTAACACACCTGGTAATTGTTTATGCGCCTGAGCATAAATACGGCGTTTAATTGAATAAGGTAAGTTTTCCCAAAGTACAGCATTACGATCGATCATGACTTCATCAATAAGATGTTCAAGTTCAAACCCAACCTGCTCACCAATAATGCGTGCCATGTCTTCAGGATCCATTGCTTCTAAAAATTCACGCAATGAACCTAATTTAGATAAAGTATTGTCAGTAATAATACCTGAGATACGTCCAGCCTTTCGTGGCACAATACCTTGCCAACCTACTGGTAATGGACCTAAGTGGAAACCCCAAAATTTAATTGGGTAAAACACCATTTTTAAAGCCATCCACACGTGTGCCCATGTAACAAAGGCAGTGACTGGGATAATACTCAAAACGGCCCAAAAATCAGGTCTGTGTAAAAAGGTCTGCCACAATCCGCTGACGTACTCTAACATGTAAGACTCTCGTATTTATTTGTGCTCTGCTTATGGCGAGTTAACAATAAACTGCTTTTTTATAAACCAAAACTTAGAGAATAAGAAAATTGAATTTGTGGTTTAGTATCCGCGGCAACATTTCCATTTTGGTCAGTTAATTTTTCCGCCGCACCAATACCCACACTAAAAGTACTAATTCTTTCTGAATTCAACAATACATAGGCCAAATCGACACCAGCGCCTAAACGGGATTTATAATCACCATCGACCTCTTTACTATCGAGATGCCCAGCATAAAAACCGATATAGTAACCATTTTTATCTGTGCCGGTAAGATAATAAGGATAGCGAAACCCGACTTGGCCACCAGCAGTTTTGTCACCATTCAAAAATGCACCAACTTTTGCATAGGCAATACCATAAGGGTTTACCCATTCGCCGTTTAGATGTAATAATTTTTGTGTAAAACCTGCACCCACATTCCACGTAGATGCCGTATGTCCTGCTAATTTTGCTTCTGGAAGAAACGAATAGTCTTGAGCATGAGCCCAACTACTTACCGTCAAAACTGCAAGTAAGGGATAAATTTTTCTCATTATTTTCTCCATTTTCCCTAATCGTATGATGAGAACAACCCTATTCTATTGAATGAGAGACTTTAACAGAATTATTTTGCTTCTTATATACAAGTATCTACAATTTTGTTGTCTGCAAAGTCAAAACGTATCTTATTAAAGGGCAATGAAACTTTGAAAATTATGCAATATTTTAAGCTCTCTTGCGTTAGAATAAGCAGCTATTTTTCTACCCTATGTCATTAAGTCGATCCTTATGAAGCAGCACTTTCCTTTAAAAGATATCCAGCAAGAAAAGCGCATTTATCGAGGACGAATCTTTTTTGCCGTAGGTCTGGTTATCATTTGCTTATTAGTATTGATTAGCCGATACGCTTATCTACAAATTTTTCACTACGACGAATTCTCTACAGCATCTGACAAAAACCGAATTCGCTTACAGCCACTTCCACCTGCTCGTGGTTATATCTATGACCGAAATGGTGTCTTATTAGCAGATAATTATCCTGTTTTTACAGCAACTTTAAGTAAAACAGATGTAGAAGATGCTGACCATGTTGTTGAGCAACTACAGCCTATTTTAGATCTAACACAAGAAGATATTGATCGTTTCAAAAGTCGTATAAAAACTGCTCGAAAAACTGAACGTGTCGCGATTAAACTTAATCTAACCGAAGCCAATATTGCCAAATTCAGCGAAGCTAAATATAAATTTCCTGGCGTAAGAATCGAAACACAAATGACCCGTTATTACCCACATGGTGAGTTATTTGCTCATGTAATTGGTTATGTAGGGCGTATTAACGATAAAGAATTAAAAAGTATTGATAAAGATTTATATGCTGGAACCAACCTGATTGGAAAGATTGGAGTTGAAAAAAGCTATGAAGATTTGCTACACGGAACACCAGGGTATGAATCTGTTGAAGCAGATGCCCATAGCAATATATTGCGTCATTTAGGTCGTAAAGATCCTACTCGTGGGAATGATCTCTATTTATCTTTAGATTATGGTCTACAAGTTGTTGCGTCTCAACAGCTCGCAGGCCGTCGTGGTGCTATTGTAGCCATCGACCCTCGCACTGGTGAAATTCTGGCTTTAGTATCTAGCCCAAGTTTCAACCCTAATTTATTTGTGACTGGCATTAACCATAAGGATTATAGTTCTTTACGTGATAGTTTAGATCAACCGCTTTATAACCGTGCCGTACAAGGTGCATATCCGCCGGGCTCTACCATTAAGCCAATGGAAGCCATGGGTGGTTTACACTACGGTATTGTAAACTGGTCAACAGCAATTTCTGACCCAGGTTATTTTCACTTACCTGGTGATTCGCATAAATTCCGTGACTGGAAAAAATCTGGTCATGGCATCGTAAACATGCATAAAGCCATTGTGCAATCATGTGACACCTATTTTTATATTCTAGCCCACCAAATGGGTATTGATCAAATGAACCAATGGATGCGTCAATTTGGATTCGGTCAAAAAACAGGTGTCGACTTACCAAGTGAAAGTGAAGGTCTTTATCCAAATCCTGAATGGAAAATGCGTACTCGCAAAGCCAAATGGATGAAAGGTGAAACTATTTCCGTCAGTATTGGGCAAGGTGCATTTACAGCTACACCATTACAACTTGCTATGGCTACTGCAATTACAGCCAATCATGGTTCTCATGTCACCCCTCATGTTTTACGTGCAACTCATGGTGCAAAACCATTTACCGTACGTAATGCACCTGATGGCAAAATCAACTTCAACGGAACGGACGAAGACTGGGTTCAAATGCGCGATGCCATGATTGATGTAATTCAATCAGGTACTGGCCGAGGCATTCGTACACCTCTATATCAAATTGCAGGAAAGACAGGAACTGCACAGGTTAAAAGTATTGCACAGGGTAAACGTTACAATGAATCAGCTCTGAGTGAACGCCAACTTGACCATGGTTTATTTGTTGGATTTGCACCTGCTGAAAAACCAGAAATTGCGATTGCCGTGGTTTGGGAAAATGGTCGTCATGGTGGTTCTGCTGCCCAACTTGCAAAACCTATTTTTGATTATTGGTTGTTAACTCGCAAGAAAAATCCAACTCGACCAGCAAACCATCAAGTCAATGGTGGACTGATGACAGCTGGAATTAAGCCAAGTGAACTCCCAAGCGGTGGTGATAGCTCTAGTCCAGCACCAGCTACTTCGACTGCACCTGCATCAACACCACAAGCTACACCAGCTCGTCCTGCAACCAATGAGGTCGACGAATAATGAAAAATCAATTACGTATTATTGGCGGCAAATGGAAAAGACGAGTACTTCCTTTTGCTAGCATTGATGGTTTACGCCCAACTCCAGACAGAGTACGTGAAACTTTGTTTAACTGGCTCATGTGGGATATTCAAAATGCGCATGTCCTTGATATATGCACAGGCTCTGGCGCATTAGGTTTTGAAGCATTGTCACGCGGTGCAGCATCAGTTTATATGATTGAACCTGACAAAACTCAGGCACGTTTTTTAAAAGATAATGTTGAGCTATTAAAAGCCCAAAACTGTCATTTAATCAATGCAACTGCCCAACAAGCTTTACCTCGTTTGAAAGAACAGTTCGATGTGGTATTTTTAGATCCACCTTATAGTCTAGATTTATGGCAAGAACTCTCGAACTTGGTAGAGCCGCATATTAAAAAGAATGGATATATTTACGTTGAAGCTGACCGAGATTTATCTCAGCTTCACCTTCCTTCAACATGGCAGCAAGTTAAAACAACGAAAGCTGGTACAGTACACGCTGGGCTTTATCAGAAAATTTAATCATGTAGCATTTTTATGATGAATTAATTTACCGGATCTATTTATTTGAATTAGATTATTCTCATTTTGTATTTCAAAATAAATAGATCGTAAAAAATCGTATGAGTTGACCTCGATCATAAGGAAAACTCGAAATATATTCATAACCAATTTTCAGTCTTGGATTAACACTATAATTAACTCCATATCCAACTGAAATGGATAAGTCTTGAATATTAATATGATTCGTTAAACCATTGATGTTTTTGTTCTGAAGTTGTCCCGTATCATAGGCTGTATAATTATAAATCACCCAACGCTCATTTGAATAAAATCCATTTTTGAGCACATTATAGTTATTAACTTCAACATCATGCTCAATGGCTAACCGCCTTTGTTCCAAGTTTAAATCTGATTGATCTAACAACTGGTCTGAATCTAGTAAAGTAGAATCACTTTCTGGTTGAAAAAAATCATAGGCCTGAACATATCCACTATAAAAGATAATGATTGCTGTAAAAACAGTATAAATATTTTTATGCACACACATTTTATTTTGCAAATCAAAAAAGGTAGCTTAAAGCCACCTTTTTTTGCAAGGTTTTAATTAACTTAAACCAATCACTGCAACAACTGCCGCACAGGTGCCAACAATTTTTTTGCCATAAGGCACATATCGTGTAAGTGCAGCACCTAATGCCAATCCACCACAATAAATTAAAGCCATAGCCGCAACCATACCTGTCACTAATGCAACGACATGTCCTGCATGTGCTAATTCAACCCCATGCGCTATGCCATGAAAGCTTGCAAGTAATGCCGCAGCAATTGGTAAAACACGATTTGATTTTGTCCACAGTGCAATTGCTGTAACAACTAAAGAAGCAACAATCCCATATTCAGCAACATTTGTAGGTACTAAACCTTGAGCACCGATTAAAAAGCCTACAATTAGAGTAACACTCAAAGTCATTACACCTGCAACTTTCCATTGCTTAGCTGCTGACCAGAGTAAAACACCGAAAGCTAAGGCCATCACTAAATGATCTAAACCAGTAAATGGATGAATAAAACCCGCCAGAAAACCCGAATGTTCATGGTCATGCCCAGGATGTGCCATTACAAGTGTAGGTAGCAATCCAAGGAGCCCTATGCCCCATTTTTTAATGAAGTCCATAATCTCTCCTTAAGCTTTAAACAGCCCTTGTTTCTCGATAAATTGAATTATTTCTTCAAGACCATCTTGCGTTTTCATATTTGAAAATAAGAATGGTTTTTCGCCGCGCATGCGTTTTGCATCTTGATCCATAACATCAAGATTTGCACCGACCATTGGCGCAAGGTCAGTTTTATTAATAATGAGTAAATCTGATTTGGTAATGCCCGGCCCACCTTTACGTGGAATTTTTTCGCCACCGGCTACATCAATGACATATAGAGTTAAATCAGAAAGTTCTGGGCTAAATGTTGCTGCTAAATTATCACCACCGCTTTCAATAATAATGAGTTCTAAGCCTTCAAACTTTTCACATAAATCATCAATGGCAGCCAAATTAATTGAAGCATCTTCACGGATGGCTGTGTGTGGGCATCCCCCTGTTTCTACACCCACAATACGATCTGGCGACATCGCTTCGTTACGGGTTAAAAAGTTTGAATCTTCTTTAGTATAAATATCATTCGTTACTACAGCCATGTTGTATTTATTACGCAAGGCTAAACATAAATTAAGTGTAAGCGCAGTTTTGCCTGAACCTACTGGTCCGCCAATTCCAACTCGTAATGGACTACGTTCTGTCATGATTTTTATCCTTTTTTCCTAAACTTAAGATCTGAATAACCGTGAATATTGTGTTTCGTGTTTCATGCTCAGCATGGCATAACGAGGTAAAGCACTGCTCAATTGCTCATCATTAAGTTTTAAGGCTTTTTCTATCGCCTGTGGTACCAAACCATGTAAATGCCATAAAATTCTTTGTCCAGCCATTTGCCCTAACGGTACGGTTTTTACCGCAGCCAGAACCTGATTTTCTAAAACGGTAAAGGTATAAGCTGTGAGCACATCAACATCGTTAAGTCCAAGTCGACCACAGAGCTGTGCATAGACAGGCACAAAACCAAACTGCTTTTTAACCTCAACAGGTTTTTTTAAAACATCTCTAATCCATGCATTTAAAGAAAATGCCAGCTGCTGAGATTCCGCTAAAAGCTCTTTGCTTTCTCGGCTTGCTCTATATAAATTTGCCCAAACCAGAAACTGATCTTGGTCATCATGATGTTGCATGAGACGTTTCAGTACTGGCAGCTCAAAGCGTACTAACAGCATTTCAAGCACTTCTTCGAAATAAGCAATTGCCGACGTTTCATCGTGTATTAAGCCAATATCAATGGCTGTTTCTACACCTTGTGAATAACAATATGCTCCAACTGGCAATGCCGTAGAAGACAATGTCAGTAATTGAAGTAATTGCGCCGCGTTATGAATGGACATGATGCAAAGCTTTGATTGGGCTTAAACGATGATCATGGCTATGCTGTGCATAAGCACCACTTTCAGGTTCAAATGGATGATCAATCTTTGTCACTTTCAGGCCTAAGCCCTCTACCATTTCTGCAAGTACATGATCAGGCTCAAAATATAAAGCAGTAGGTGTAAGCATTAATGGCACATGTCGGTTACCCAGATGGTAGGCTGCTTTAAGCAAATCAAAATCGCTTGCTGCACTGACTTGCATTAATCTTTCAGGTTTAGCATCAATACGTAGTACATCACCTTGTTGAGTTGCAATATATGAACCACTACGCAAAATACCAGTACGTGGTAAATCGGCACCAATATCTACGCCGCTCGCTAAAGCCGCTCGAAACCGTGATTTTTGGCGGGTATCAAAAGTCAGTTCAACCGTTTCAAATGCTTGATCAGGAGAAATATGTTCAAGGCGTTGTGTATAGATTTTCATTTAGCTCTTCTCTCCTTATTTATTTCATTCATGTGTATAAATTAATGAGGCAAATCACCTCGACAAAATTCATTAAAACAAGAAATAACGCTGAGCCATGGGTAACACATCAGCAGGTTCACACGTTAATAACTCACCATCAGCTCTCACCTCATAAGTCTCGGGGTGTACATGCATGACAGGACAATATGTGTTGTGTTTCATGTCAGTTTTGCTAATTTCGCGCGTGTTTTTACACGGACTAATTAACTTCTTCAGGTTTAATTTTTCAGCAACTTTTTCATCAATCGCTGCTTGCGATAAAAAGGTAATGCAGGTGTTGTGCACACCGCGTGGATAGGCACCAAACATTGGACGGTAATGCACTGGTTGAGGTGTCGGAATTGAAGCATTAATATCACCCATCGGTGCTGCTGCAATCATGCCACCTTTAATAATCATAGATGGCTTCACTCCAAAAAAGGCAGGTTTCCACAACACCAAATCAGCAAGTTTTCCAACTTCAACCGAACCAACTTCATGACTTAAACCATGTGTAATTGCAGGGTTAATCGTATATTTGGCAATGTAACGTTTAACACGATTATTATCATGGAACTCGTTATCACCCTCTAAAGGGCCGCGTTGAATTTTCATTTTGTGGGCAGTTTGCCAAGTACGTAAAATCACTTCCCCCACACGACCCATTGCCTGAGAGTCCGATGACATCATGGCAATGGCACCTAAGTCTTGTAGAATATCTTCGGCTGCAATCGTTTCACGGCGAATACGACTTTCTGCAAAAGCAATATCTTCAGCAATTGCTGGGTCTAAATGGTGGCATACCATGAGCATATCTAAATGCTCATCAATGGTATTAATCGTATAAGGTCGTGTGGGATTAGTAGAAGACGGCAAAACATTAGTTTGTCCAATCGCTTTTAAAATATCAGGCGCATGTCCACCACCTGCACCTTCGGTATGGTAGGTATGAATCGTACGATTTTTAAATGCAGCTAGAGTCTCTTCTAAAAAACCACTTTCATTCAAGGTATCTGTATGAATCGCGACCTGCACATCAAACTCATCTGCCACGCTCAAGCAGTTATCAATGGCTGCAGGTGTTGAACCCCAATCTTCATGCAGCTTTAAGCCAATCACCCCAGCTTTAATTTGCTCTCGAATGGGGTCTGGTAAACTTAAATTACCTTTGCCTAATAGGCCAATATTCATCGGCAAATCATCAATGGCCTGTAACATGGTAGCAATGTGCCAAGGTCCCGGAGTCACTGTTGTTGCAGAGGTTCCTGCTGCCGGTCCTGTACCACCTCCGACCATTGTTGTTGTACCAGACATAAGCGCAGTTTCAACTTGTTGAGGACAAATCCAGTGAATGTGAGTATCAATACCACCGGCTGTTAAAATTTGCCCCTCACCAGCAATAACCTCTGTTGCAGCTCCTAAAGGAATCGTAATGTCTGGTTGAATATCAGGGTTTCCAGCTTTTCCTATTTTCCAAATGCGACCATTCTTCAAACCTACATCAGCTTTAACAATTCCCCACCAATCCACAATTAAAGCATTGGTAATTACAGTATCAGCGACTTCATTGGCTAAAAGCTGTGACTGCCCCATCCCATCACGAATGACTTTTCCGCCACCAAATTTAACTTCTTCACCGTATGTCGTTAAATCTTGCTCAACTTCAATAAAGAGCTCTGTATCAGCCAAGCGAATACGATCACCCACTGTTGGACCAAACATCTCAGCATATGCACGACGTGACATTTTCATAACTTAATACTCATCTCTTTCATTATCATTGTTATGTCTAATCCAACTTGCCCATGACGCGGCCTGCGAAACCATATACTTCTCGCTTACCCGCTAAAGCAACAAGCTCAACTTCCCGAGTTTGTCCCGGTTCAAAGCGAATTGCTGTACCAGCTGCAATATTCAATCGAAAGCCTTTAGCTAGCTCACGATCAAACTGAAGTGCATCATTTGCTTCATAAAAATGAAAATGTGAACCCACCTGAATAGGCCGATCGCCAATGTTGGCAACTACAACTTTTAAAGTTTGCCGCCCAACATTCAGCTCTATATCAGCATCTGGAGTAATGATTTCGCCGGGGATCATAAGCGTTCCTTTTATACAATTGGCTGATGAACTGTGACTAATTTCGAGCCATCTGGAAAAGTTGCCTCGACTTGAACCTCAGCAATCATTTCTGGCACACCATCCATTACATCTTCGCGCTTTAATAAGGTTGTACCGTAGTGCATTAAATCACTGACCGTCATACCGTCCCGTGCACCTTCAAGTAAAGCTGCTGAAATAAAAGCAATAGCTTCAGGATAATTCAGTTTCAAGCCACGCGCTTTACGGCGTTCAGCAACAAGTCCTGCTGTAAAAATCAGTAATTTATCTTTTTCTGTTGGATTGAGTTCCATATCTCTTTCCTAAATTTCATTTATATTCTTTAAGCAAAATACGTGCTCAAAAACAGCATACTTGTTTTAACTGTTTTTTAAATACGCAATTTAACGTAATTTATGTTTTCCATATTCTTGGAAATTCTTCTTCTAAATCAAACCAATATCGACGCAAGTTAGCCCGTATAGCTGCAAAAGCATCATGACAATGACGGACATCATTTCCCAAAAAACGGGCCGAAACCACATCATCCAATAAGGTTAATGTGACAGGTGCTTGCATACGCATCATCAATTCACGAATGAGCTCTAACTGTTGTTCTAAGTAAAATGATGAACGATATTCCTCTGGAGCGGCTGCCCAAAAGCTTCCCATTACTGCTTGATTGTTCATACCTAAACATGAACTAAGCCAACGATCTTCTCCTTCAAAATACAATGTATCTGCAACCAACAATTTATGTTCGCGCCACAATTTAAACTGGTTGTAATAACTCCCTTGAACAAAGCGCTCAGCACGTGCCTGTCGCCCAAGTACCAACATATCCCATCCAATAAAACTTGCAGCATTATCAAGATGAATATGAGTTTCTGAATGTGCTAAGGCTCCATCAAAAAGCATCGTTTCTTGTGGAACCCACTCTAAAATAGACTGATCTTTCACATGCAAATGAATATGCTGAAAAGCTTGTTTTCCATTGGTTTTGTACCATTTCCCCGCGCCTGGAGTAGTTACTACCGCATGAGCTTGATCTTTGGTTTCAATTTCAAACGTCAGATAATCTCCTCCTGCAATTCCTGCTGGTGGATGAACAATAATGGCATGACATACACCAGTCCTTTCAGGCCAGAGCATTTTTTGCACCCTAACAGGGCCATGATGTTTTCGATGACTCATTATGGTGCGTGAATTTTCAAAACAAAATCCGAGCTCTAATTGCGCATACCAAAATGGTGCTAAAGAGTTTTTTGAAAACGTTTGTACCTGATTCATTCTGGTTCATATGTTCAAAATAAGTGCTTAAACTTATAAGCAAAATACGCACCAAATATGAAAATAAGCCGACTGATAAAATTAGATACAATTTTTCGATTTTAATGAGTTAAAAAATCATCAATGTCTAACATAAAACCACAGTAACTTATGGAATTGTTTATACAATAGCGCCCACCGTTGCTTCCATACTTGCTCTCCATGAAACTTTTTTTCGTGTTAACCCCACTTGTCTTTTTAACTGGGTGTATTTTTGGCCAATCTAGTGAGGTCAAACGTGCAGAAAAGATCCTGCACAATTTCGAATGTAAAAATGTTGAGACAAGCCAGCTTGCAACAAGCTCGATTAATTCTTACTATCAGCAATCTTTAGCGGTAAGCAAAGAAAAAGCAACTTCATACGTAGAGAGCTACAAAAATGGTGAAGAATTATTCGACATGCCGCTAGATGAAGTTTTAAAGCAACAATACCAACTCTATAAATCAGCATGTGACTCTCTAGGTGGAGTTTCAGCGCAACCGTAATTTATAAGGTATTCATTAAATCGTTTTAGTGAATACCTGCTTTTAATTTTTGTTTTAATAATTATTCCAAAATTTACTCACTTTACCTTTTGTTAAAATTAAATTACATACTTAAACTTTTATTAAGCTCTTATATTTCATAGCCTGTTGATTGCTTTTTTATTTATTTTCCGAGGTTTAGATCATCATGAAAAAAACATTATTATCAGTTGCACTTGTAAGTGCCCTTCTTGTTGCTTGTAGCAAAAATGAAAATAAAGCCGACAAAACAACACAAGCCTCTACTCCAGCACAAACTACTGAAGCGAATAACAATGCAGTAGATACCGCTCATACGGCTGAAAACTCACTAGATTGGGATGGCACATATAAAGGCACTCTTCCATGTGCGGACTGTGAAGGCATCAAAACTGAGTTAGAGTTAAAAGATGATAAAACTTATGAATTGACTGAAACTTATCTTGGCAAAGGTGATAAAAATCCATTTGAAACACACGGTACGTTTACTTTTGACAAAGATAATACTTCTGTAATTACCTTAGATGACAAAGGACAAAATCGTAAATTCTTCATTGGTGAAAATACAGCCACTGCTTTAGATATGGAAGGTAAGAAAGTTGAAGGTTCTTTAGCTGAACACTATGTATTGAAAAAATAATTATTTATTAATGATAAAAAACCCGCTCATCTGAGCGGGTTTTCTTTTGAAATCAATTCTTAGTGTGCAGCGAATTGGTTCATTGTGTTTTTAGCATCGTCATGCGCTTTAAGTGCATTGTCACCAGAGAAGATTTCTTTGTGATCATCACCGATGTCAGAACCAGCCATTGCTTGGTGTTTCACACAAGCGATACCGCCACGGATTTCTTTACGTTGTACGCCAGCAACATAAGCCAACATACCTTCAGAACCGAAGTAACCTTGTGCAAGCTCATGTGTAGAAAGAGCAGCAGTGTGGTAAGTCGGAAGTGTGATCAAGTGATGGAACACACCAGCTTCACGAGAAGCGTCTGCTTGGAATGTACGGATCTTAGCGTCTGCATCAGCAGCTAATTCAGTAGCATCATACTCAGCGCTCATTAATTTAGCACGGTCGTAAGCAGAAACGTCTTTACCTTCAGCAACCCAACGATCGTAAGCTTGTTGACGGAAGTTTAAAGTCCAGTTGAATGATGGGCTGTTGTTATAAACAAGCTTCGCATTTGGAACAACTTCTTTAACACGGTTAACCATGTGAGCAATTTCTTCTACGTTTGGAGTCGCAGTTTCGATCCAAAGAAGGTCAGCACCATTTTGAAGGCTAGATACACAGTCAAGTACAACACGGTCAATTTGTGTGTCAGCACGGAACTGATATAAACCTGAAGGTAAACGCTTAGGACGGTGTAATTTACCATCACGTTTGATCAAGATTTCGTCTTCTTGAGCATCAGCAATGTCAATTTCAACAGTGTCTAAGAAACCGATGTATTGAGAAGCAATGTCACCTGGCTCTTTAACCACTGGGATTTTTTGAGTCAAGTCAGCGCCTTCAGAGTCAGTACGCGCAACGATGATACCGTCATCAAGACCCATTTCTAAGAATGCATAACGTAATGCATGGATTTTAGAGATGAAATCTTCATGTGGAACAGTTACTTTACCAGCTTGGTGACCACATTGTTTAGCATCAGATACTTGGTTTTCGATTTGAAGTGCACAAGCACCAGCTTCGATCATTTTACGAGCAAGCAAGTAAGTCGCTTCTTCGTTACCGAAACCAGCATCGATGTCAGCAATAATTGGCACAATGTGAGTTTGGAAACCGTCGATTTGAGCAGTGATTTCAGCAGCTTTAGCAGTATCACCAGCTTCGTTTGCTTTTTTAAGCGCACGGAATAAATCGTTTAATTCTTTTGCATCAGCTTGACGTAAGAAAGTATAGATTTCTTCGATCAATGCAGGTACTGAAGTTTTTTCGTGCATAGATTGGTCAGGAAGTGGACCAAACTCTGAACGAAGAGCAGCAACCATCCAACCAGAAAGGTAGATATAGCGACGCTCAGTAGTACCGAAGTATTTTTTGTTCGCAATCATTTTTTGTTGTGCGATAAAACCGTGCCAGCAACCTAATGATTGAGTGTATTTGCTAGAGTCAGCATCATAAGCAGCCATATCACGACGCATAATCGCAGCTGTGTATTTAGCAATGTCTAAACCAGTTTTGAATTGGTTTTGCATTTGCATACGTGCAGCATCTTCTGGGCTAATATCGCGCCAAGTGCTACCGAATTTTGCTTTTAGTTCGCGGATTGCATCAATCGCTGTTTGATATGTAGTCATGATATTGTCCTGTATTCATTTTAGGATTTCATCGATTGAAGCCTAGAGTCATGTACTTAAATTTCTTATGACACCAGCTGCTTCTTCATGAACACAGCTTAGACTTAGCCAATCAATTAATCCAATATCCTTTATTAATCTTCAGTATTTATTTAAAAAATGTACCGATAAACCGATATTATAGATAAAACCAAAAACATTAACACTTTGTTTATAAAAATAAAATTATTCTAAAGAAGTATAGAGTTTTATTCTAAAAACTTAGTAAGTCTTATTTTTATACAATTTTTGAAGTTTTTCCACCCATTTTTAACCTTAAAAGTCAATTGTAAATTAGGCTATTTTTGCCAATGTAAAAAGTCAATTTCCATGCTAGAAAGTAATAAGTTATATATAAATATATTCTATTTGTCACCTTCATACTTAAAAATGTAGCAAAGACAATAAAATCGAGCCTTTGAAGCACTTTTTACCCCTACTTAATTCCTACAAAAAATGTCGTTTTTCTCATCATTTTTTCACACAATAGTTATTAGATATGGCATAATTTGAAACAATTTCAGGGTTTTATTTTCGGTATTTTTTTTATGAATCTGGAGCGAGTAGATCTTAATCTATTAATATATCTTGATGTACTTCTTCGTGAAAAAAATGTTACACGCGCGGCCGAACAGCTTGGGGTAACTCAGCCTGCAATGAGTAATATTTTACGTCGCTTACGTAATTTATTTAATGACCCTCTTCTTATCCGTTCTTCTGAAGGGATGACTCCAACAGAACGTGCTCTTGAATTACAACCTCGTATTCGTGATGCACTTGCTGATCTCTCCATGATTTTGGAACCCCGTACCGAATTCCGCCCTTATACAAGTAATCGTGTTTTCCGCATTATGACATCGGACTATGCCGAGGCAACTTTAGTTCCTCGTCTTGTTAAAGCGCTCCGCTCTGAAGCTCCAAACGTTGTTCTCGATTTTCTTACACCAAGTGATGTGTCCTATAGAGACATGGAACAAGGTAAAGTTGATCTTGCAATTAATAGATTTAATGAAATACCGCAAAGTTTCCATCAGGTTTTAGTTTGGCGTGATAGTTTCAGTTGTATTCTTAACGATAAACACCCTGCTGTAACTCATTTAAATTTAAAAAGCTATTTAGATGCACAACATATCTGGGTTTCTAAAACAGGTATGGGTGTCGGTTTTGGCGTAAACCCTGATAAACAAGGTGGTTTAGGCTGGATTGATCAGGCATTAGAACGTATTGGTCAACGTCGTAAAATTTCTGTATTTACTCGCCACTACCAAATGCCAGCTTTACTTGCTCAAAACGTAGACCTTATTGCCACATTACCAACACGGATGGCACGTCTACAAACACAGAACCCTAAACTGGTTATAAAGGATCCTCCTTTTTATATTCCAGAGTTCGAACTTAAAATGGCTTGGTGCCCGTTGTTACATCATCACCCTGCTCATCGCTGGTTGCGCCAACTTATCTTATTTGTTGCTCGTCAAATGATTGAAGAGGAAAACCGTGAATTTCTAACCAATAATTCACAATTTTCTCACTATTAAATAAATTTTAATTTAATTGTCGATTTCAGGCGCTGAGCAATCAATCTGATTACCTCAGCGCCTTTTTATGTTAAAACATAGTCATAATAATGATGAATCTCAGGTGATTTGTGAGTCTCTTTCAAAATATCATTATCATCGTACTGCTTATCATCGGAGCAGGCTTTTTATCTTTAACTGAAATTGCACTCGCTGGTGCCAGAAAAGTTAAGTTAAAAATTCTAGCCGAAGCTGGTGAAGAACGCGCCCAACAAGTACTAGATTTACAAGAACAATCTGCTGACTTTTTTGCAGCCTCTCAAATTGGCCTAAATGCAGTTGCGATTTTAGGCGGTATTTTGGGTGAAGCTGCTTTTCGTCCTTATTTCGTGACTTTAGTTGACCGTTTCTACGCAGGTCCTTGGACACAAACGATTGGTTTTGCCCTATCCTTTACTTTAGTGACATCACTCTTTATTTTATTTGCCGATCTTATGCCAAAACGTTTGGCTATGATTGCCCCTGAAAAAATTGCAATTAGTGTTATTAATCCAATTCAGGTTTTTATTAAGGTTTGTAAACCTTTAGCTTGGGGAATTAACGCAATTGCCAACTTGCTATTCCGTTTATTTAAAGTGAATACAACACGAGAAGACAACATTACTTTTGATGATATTTCAGCAGTAATGGATGCAGGTGCTCAAGCAGGCGTACTGCAAAAACAAGAACATCACTTTATCGAGAATGTTTTTGAATTAGAAGAACGCAACGTACCTTCCAGCATGACAACACGTGAAAATGTTGTTTATTTCACCTTAAACGAACATGAAGATAGCATTCGTCAAAAATTAGCAGAGTATCCTTATTCAAAATTTTTGGTATGTAATGAAAATATTGATCAGGTCATTGGTTACGTCGACGCCAAAGACTTTCTTGTTCGTATTTTAAACAACCAATCCCCAACGCAATTGAATGAAACAACCATTCGTACTGTCCTGATGATTCCGGACACCTTAACCCTATCAGAATTACTTGATCGCTTCCGCTCTACCAAAGAAAAGTTTGCGGTTGTTATAAATGAATATGCGCTTGTTGTAGGGGTTATTACCTTAAGCGATATTATGATTACGGTTATGGGCGACTGGGTAACACCAATTGAAGAAGATCAACAAATCATTAAACGCGATAATAACTCGTGGTTAATTGATGGCAGCACACCAATTGATGACCTAAGACACGCACTTGAAATTGATGAAATGCCTGATGAAGAAAATTATGAAACATTAGCAGGCTTCATGATGTACCGCCTACGCAAAATTCCACGTCCAGCAGATTTTGTAGAATTCGGTGGCTACAAGTTTGAAGTAGTCGATGTCGATCATTTTAAAATTGACCAACTTCTTGTAACTCGAATTTTAGAACAAAGCGAAGTACATTCATCAATTGATGAAAACTGATTTATATTAATTAAAATACCTCACAATTTTATGTGGGGTATTTTTTAATCTAAATAAATTTTTCAAATATATGTAATAATTATTTTAGATCCATAAATTCAATTTGCTCTTTTAATCTAAAAATAATATTATTTAAATTATCACTTACATTAAATCTTAAATACTGAAAAATAATAGAATAATCTACATATCTCAATTAACATGATGCGATTAAGCCCCCATTTACATTGCAAACAAACTTATGTAACTTAGCTCAAAGCAAGTCTTTAAATGGTTCTTCTTCTCATTTCACCCATCAAACCACATATAATTTAAAAAAATATCATATAATTTTTATTTTTATAAAACCTTTATAATCCATTATAATGAATTACATTTATTATATGCTTATTATAACCCTAATATATATGTTCAGTATTTCGCCCAAATATACCCCTCCAACTGAATATATATTAACCAAATAAACTAAATATATTATTTGTCTTTTTAATAAAAATTAATAAGAATAACCAAGGTCAGAGTTTTGAATAAACTTGTTCAGTAAAACTATAGGCAAAGGATTGATTGTATGCTGACATTACTTGGTGTTGGCATGATTTTGTGCTTCATGTACTTAATCATGTCCAAACGTTTAAGCCCTATTATTGCTTTAATTCTCATCCCATTTATTTTTTCTCTTATTGCCTGGGGCCTAGGTCACTACTTTGAAAGTTTGAGTCACATTGAACTTAAAGGTCTCAGTGAGATGATGCTAGAAGGCATCAAAAAATTAGCGCCAACTGGCGTAATGCTTTTATTCGCAATTTTATATTTTGCCTTAATGATCGATGCAGGTCTTTTCGATCCACCAGTTAAATGGATTTTAAAAAAGGTTAAAGGCGATCCTTTAAAAATCACAATGGGAACCGTGTTCTTAACCACAATGGTTTCTTTAGATGGTGATGGCTCAACAACATATATGATTTGTGTGGCTGCAATGTTGCCACTTTATCAACGCTTAGGAATGAATACGCTCATCATGACTGCACTTATGCTGTTATGTAGCGGTGTAATGAACCTAACACCATGGGGTGGCCCTACAGCTCGTGCTGCAAGCGCCCTGCAAATTGACCCAAGCCACATTTTCGTACCAATGATTATCCCTATGGTCATTAGTATTGGTTGGTTATTCTTCTTGGCATACTTATATGGTCGTTACGAGCAAAAACGTTTAGGCGTTATTGAGCTTGAAACTCACCATGGTGACAATATTACTGTATCGAAAGATCCTGAAGCGACCCGCCCACATTTACGCAAAGTAAATATGGTGCTTACCATCCTTCTTATGATTGCTTTGATCAAAGGCATCTTGCCTATGTCTGTGTTGTTCATGATAGCGTTCTGTATCGCAATGCTCATTAACTACCCAGATGTTGATATGCAGAAAAAACGCATTGCAATGCATGCAGACAGTGTCTTAGCTGTTGTGGGCTTAATTTTCGCAGCAGGTATTTTCACAGGTATTTTATCTGGTACAGGTATGGTTGAGGCGATGTCTAAAGAATTCGTCGCAATGATTCCTCCAAGCATGGGTCCATATCTTGCACCAATCACTGCTTTAGTGAGTATGCCTTTGACATTCTTTATGTCAAATGATGCTTTCTTCTATGGTGTTTTACCAATTCTTGCTGAAGCTGCTTCACATTATGGTATTAGTGCAGAAGCGATTGCTCGCGCTTCGATTGTAGGTCAACCTGTACACTTGCTATCACCTCTTGTTCCATCAACCTATTTGTTATGTGGTCTTGCTAAAGTCGATTTTGCCGACCATCAAAAGTTCACTTTAAAGTGGGCATTTATAACTTGTATGGTATTAATGGGTACTGCTTTAGTGATTGGTGTTTTCCCACTCTTTAGCACGCTTTAATTATTCATATGCAATAAAAAAGCCCCAATCGGGGCTTTTTTTATTTCTGTACATATTCAATTAAGTGATCTAACACAATGTTAAAATGCAATGTAATGTCTTCTTCTAAAATTTTATAAGCATTATCAAACTGAACCATTGGCCAACCTTCTTTCCAAAATGGAAAAATATTGTGTAGACCTTCAGTCACGATCGCATCTTCACGACTAATCGCTTGAGCAACTTGAGCTAAAACCTGAGCGGTTTCTGCACCATCAATAGCTAAATAATCAATACCACGTGCTTTAAAAATACGGATACGGTCTTTTTTATAACGAATCTTTTTCGCCTGACCTGAATTCAAGCCTAATGCCAGCGTAGCAGCTTCTACAAACTTTTCTTCAAAGTTTGCATTCAATGCAACTAAAGCCTGTTTATGTGCTTCTTGACGCCCAGCTTTCCCCCCATTACGGATAATCTCATTTGCTTCCGTATCTAGCTTATCTTTTTTCATAGACTGTAAAATGTCTAAAATTTCGATATCGCTTAAAGATTCAGGAGATTGCTCAAACATAGGAGTCCTTATACATACAACTAAAGGCATATTCTCTCATAAAAGCACTACTAAAGCAGAGTAAAATTTTAAATAGCCTATTATCTTGACTATTTTTATAGTCCTGACTTCATAGACTACACTCATAAAATCAAATAATTCTTTGGTTATAATTTTAATTATTTGCCAAATTAATTTTACCCTGATAATATTATTTTACCCAGATAAAAATATACGACTAAAATGAATACTAAAATCACCTATACTGCTTTCACTGGAAGCACGCTTATTGCGAGTGACTCCCTAGTTGAACTTGCAAAAAAACTCAAACATATTCCTAAAACAACGGAAAATATTCTGATTTTTAACGATCAAACAGGTCAACAAATTGATCTTGATCTTTCTGGTTCGGAACAAGAATTTCAACAACGTTATGCTGAACCGGAAGAAATTAAAAAAGTTGGACGACCTAAACTCGGAGTAATTTCTCGTGAAATCACTTTACAGAAAAAACATTGGGATTGGTTAGATCAACAAAGTGCGAGTGCATCAGCAGTAATTCGTAAGTTAATTGATAAAGAGTTAAGTAACCCAAATTCTGAAGGTAATATTATGCTCGCAAAACAAGCCATCGACCGTTTTATGTCTGCCATGTTGGGTAATATGCCAAATTACGAAGAAGCAACACGCGCCTTATATCAAGGCGATCGAGATATATTTTTAAAGATGATTCAGAGCTATCCTAAGGATTTAAGAGAATATTTAACTTTAAAAACTCAAAGTATTTTCTAAACCCAATAAAAAAAAACCCGCTTACGCGGGTTTTTTCAAAATCAATTCAGCCTATTAAAGACGGACTAATGCAATAATTTGTTCAACCAACTCATCTACATTTTCAGTAGTAATGCTAGTATCAGTACCTTCAGCTACAGTAGTCAAAACAGTTACGCCAGTTTGACGGAGCAAAGCAACTAGTTCTTCCGTTAAATCAGCTTTAGCAATAGCAACTACGCCTTGCTGAATTAACGAACTTTCGATGACTTGAGCTTGCTCGAGTACTTTTGCTGAAACTTGAACTGCTGCTGGCTTTTGGCCCAAACGTGCAGCACGATCTTCAGCAGTAATAGGATTACTATGCGCAGTCCACTCTACCGCAGACTCAACCATACCCGCACCAACCGTTACATTGCTTAAACGGTCAATGAAAATAAATGAACCTGTGTATCGTGAATCTTGATACTGGTCAAATACGACTGGCGCATCAAACTCAACAACAACGTCCGCAATTGCATTTAACTCAAGCTCTTCCACCTGAGTATGCTCAAGCGTATTCACATTCACACGATAGTGAATGTTAGTCACTTTGGCAGGAACAGTCTGTGTACCAATTTTAACGTTGTACAACTTACCCTTCACGAGCGGATGTTCATTCATCCATACCACTGAAGCACGAACACTGCGAGAAATTAATGGTTGTTCGCCTGCACGTACTAATACGTTACCACGGCTAATGTCAATTTCATCATTCAACGTTAATGTTACAGCTTGACCCGCAACAGCTTGATCTAGATTTCCATCAAAAGTAACGATTTCTTTAACTGTTGAACGCTTACCTGATGGTAATGCAACGATTTCATCACCAACATTGATTTCACCCAAAGCAACAGTACCAGCAAAACCACGGAAATCGAGGTTTGGACGGTTCACATATTGAACAGGGAAACGGAATTCGTGTTTGTTTGATTCACGACTAATTTCCACAGATTCAAGAATGCTCATCAAGGTTTGACCCTTGTACCAAGCTGTATGCTCAGAAACATTTACTACGTTATCGCCATTTAAAGCAGAAATCGGCACAAACTGAATATTAGCTGGACGACGGTCACCCAATTGGCTTACGAAAGCATCATATTCAATCTGAATTTCAGTAAAGCGCTCAGGAGAGTACTCAACCAAGTCCATTTTATTAATAGCAACAACGATATTTTTAATACCAAGTAAACTAGCAATAAAAGTATGACGACGAGTTTGAGTTTGCACACCATAACGCGCATCAATCAAGATAATTGCAAGATCAGCTGTCGATGCGCCTGTTGCCATGTTACGGGTATATTGCTCATGTCCTGGGGTATCAGCAATAATAAACTTACGTTTTTCTGTCGAGAAATAGCGGTAAGCCACATCAATGGTAATACCCTGCTCACGCTCAGCTTGTAAACCATCTACAAGTAATGCCAAGTCTGGTGCATCGCCCGTGGTTCCTACTTTTTTACTATCACGCGTTACGGCTTGCAATTGATCTTCATAAATCAATTTTGAGTCGTAGAGTAAACGTCCAATTAAAGTACTTTTACCATCATCCACGTTACCGCAAGTCAAAAAGCGCAGAAGGTCTTTTTGTTCATGTTGCTTCAAATAGGCCAAGATATCTTGACTGATTAATTCTGATTGATGAGACATTGCTCAAACTCCACAAATTTAGAAATTGTCTTAGAAATAGCCTTCTTGCTTTTTCTTTTCCATTGAGCCCGCTTCATCATGGTCAATCATACGACCTTGACGCTCAGAACTAGTGGCTAAAAGCATCTCTTGGATAATTTCAGGTAACGTATCTGCTTCAGACTCAACTGCACCAGTTAATGGATAACAGCCAAGCGTACGGAAACGTACAGACTTCATCTGTGGAACTTCACCTTCTTTTAAGCGCATACGTTCATCATCAACCATGATTAACGTACCACTACGCTCTACTACTGGACGAACAGCAGAGAAATAAAGAGGAACGATTTGAATATTTTCTAAATAGATATATTGCCAGATATCCAACTCAGTCCAGTTAGATAAAGGGAATACACGAATACTTTCACCTTTGTTCACTTTACCATTGTAAAGATTCCAAAGTTCAGGACGCTGGTTTTTCGGATCCCAACGATGCTTGCTATCACGGAATGAATAAACACGTTCTTTCGCACGTGATTTTTCTTCATCACGGCGTGCACCACCAAAAGCAGCATCAAATTGATATTTATCCAAAGCCTGTTTCAAAGCTTGGGTTTTCATAATATCTGTGTATTTTGAGCTACCATGATCGAATGGATTAATACCAGCTTCGCGACCTTCTTTGTTCTGATGAACGATTAAATCAAAGCCATGCGTTTTTGCCATGTTATCGCGAAATGAAATCATTTCTTTAAATTTCCACCCAGTATCTACATGTAATAATGGGAATGGAAGTTTAGCTGGGTAAAACGCTTTTAACGCAAGATGAAGCATTACCGCAGAGTCTTTACCAATCGAGTAAAGCATTACCGGATTTTCAAATTCAGCAGCAACTTCACGGATAATATGAATGCTTTCAGCTTCAAGTTGCTTGAGATGTGTAAGTCTTGATTCAGTCATGAACACGTCCTTCTCTATCCATTTTGCCCATAAAATCTAGAAGTGGTATTAAACCACCACGTAGAAGACCATGTGGAGGAACGAGTGCCATAACAACTCCAATTTTTCGTGATAAATAATCCAACCACAAGCCTTTATATGGCTTATAGCATTAGTTATGCATTATAGTGATTTAAAACCGATTCCTTTTGCTTGTTTTTTCATATTGATATTCGATTTCATCATATACATATAATATGCTGATTCACTTGCACAACTTTGCAATCGTAGCTTGTGCAGCCAACTTAAGCAAATCATGATCTACTCTTTAGATTTCTCTAAAAACCATAAAAAAAGAGAAGCCTTAATAGCTTCTCTTTTCTAAAACATGATCTAATCTTAGAAACCGAACATTTTACGTTCTAATGGAATTTCAATACCAATAGATGCGCCCGCGTCATTACCTTCTAGATCAGAATCACTTACCCAGCCATTAATTTTTAATGGAAGATCAGGTTTGATGTAATGCGTCCAAGTTAGATCAAGGGCTTTAATTTCATCATCTTTAGGGAATGCTTTATTGATGGCCAAGTTAGATTGGTTGACTTTAACCACCATAGCACGACCACTTAAACGGTTCATGACATCAAAGCGGATATCACCACCCACTGAATACATTTGTCCATCACCACCCATCGCGTGGCCTAATGGGTAACCATGTTGGTAATAACCATCTTTATAAGTTGAATGCGCATAAGAGATACCTCTTACATCACCATTCGTACGTGTGTCTGCCCATTCTGCATAAAGTTGATAAGGCAAGTTATTGTAGCTAGATGAATAGTCCACACCTGCTAAGTACATTTTCTTAGAAGGTAAACCGCCCGCCTCATCTTCACCTACATATTGTCCATATATACTAACTGGAACTTGGAATAGCGGTTGTAATAATAAACGCCCGTCGAAGCCAGCAATTTGGTTTGATGGATCTGCTTCACCAGTTCCGCCATTATCTTTATTGCCGACAAATGCATCCCACAAAGAACTAAAACTTTCAGGACGTCCATCACCACCCCATTGAATAGCACGCGATGCGCCTAACTCAATATATGGCAATGGTTGTGCAGTTACACGCAATCCAATTAACTTAGCATCAGGGACTGCTTTATAGTCATCTAATTGACCAGCAAAAGCTTGATATTGCCAAGGCCCAATCCAAGATAACCATTTTGTATCAAAAGCATTTTGTACAGCACGTTGTGCCGTTACACCATAAACTGGGCGGCTAGCATCACCACGAATTAAGCTACCATCATGGCCAGGACCCCACCATGTTGGAATTTGACCCGCAACTACCCACTGATTCCAAAGTTTACCAGCGACATATGAGCCTTCAACATTCACATCTTGCCCATTATCAATTTGTGGGTCTTTTTCTGCATTTACTCGGATTTTTGCATCCCAGTTTTCACCACCTGCATTAAACTCTAAAGAACCTTGATATTGAGCTTTTTGGCTATCACCAAATGCTTGTGGAATATTTTTGCTATCGGTTTCAGCAAAAGCACCCACTTTAACTGTATTGTTATCTGCTTTTAATGCATCAAGAACTGAATTAATAACTTTTTGTTGAGCTGGATGCGTCACTTGTGCTTGAGAGAGTGCTCTCTGGATTTCATCACCACTTAACGGCCAAGTTGAAGTGCTAATCTTGATAACACCTTGTTGATTCAACCAATTTAAGTCTGTACGTAAGTCCTCATTATTTAGCACTAAACCTTGTGCAAAAATAGCGGATGAAGCAGTTGCCAATATTGCAATCGAAAGTGTTTTTCTTAGAAACATGCCAGCCAATTCTCAAAGTTATTTATGAGCAACACCTTAAATTTTTTATCACAACTTTGCAATTGTTAAACTGTGCAATTACATTTTTTAACGCTATCTTAAGATTAGTGTAGATAGGTAAGTTTTTGAGATATATAAGTAATAAAAAAGGCAGTATAAATACTGCCTTTTTTGTCTTTAGAAGATTAACCTTCTTTACGGCGCATGTGCGGGAATAAAATTACATCACGAATACTCGGCGCATCGGCAAATAACATGACCAAACGGTCAATACCGATACCCTCACCCGCTGTAGGTGGTAAACCATACTCAAGCGCTTCAACGAACTCTGCATCGTAATGCATTGCTTCATCATCACCAGCATCTTTCTCTGCAACTTGGGCTTGGAAACGTTCAGCCTGATCAATTGGATCGTTTAACTCGCTGAAACCATTTGCCAATTCACGACCACCGATGAAAAACTCAAAACGATCAGTAACATGTGGATTGTCATCATTACGGCGAGCAAGTGGAGATGTTTCAGCTGGGTATTCAGTAATAAATGTTGGCTGACGAAGTTTAGTTTCAACTGTTTCTTCAAATACGATAGTTTGAAGCTTACCTAAACCAAAACCTGGCTTAACTTGTTCTTTTAATTCTTCACGAATAAATTGAGCAAGAAACTCACGGTCACCAACATTTTCAGGTGTAAACTGTGGGTTATTCTCTAAAATCGCATCAAACATAGAGATTTTTTTGTATGGCCCTTTGAAGCTAAACACTTCACCTTGGTAAGGCACATCAGTTGTACCTAAAATATCCAAGGCCAACTTTTCAATCATATTTTCAGTCAATGCCATCAAGTCTTTATAATCAGCATAAGCTTGATAAAACTCGATCATTGTAAATTCAGGGTTATGACGTGTTGAAACACCTTCGTTACGGAAGTTACGGTTAATTTCAAACACACGCTCAAAACCACCAACAACCAAACGTTTTAAGTAAAGCTCAGGTGCAATACGCAAGAATAAAGGCATATCCAAAGCATTGTGATGTGTTTCAAACGGACGCGCAGACGCACCGCCCGGAATCACATGCATCATTGGCGTTTCAACTTCCATGAAACGTTCATTGTTTAAAAATGCTCGAATTCCAGCAACAACTTTAGCGCGGATTTCAAAAGTTTTACGTGTTTCTTCATTCACAATTAAGTCAAGGTAACGTTTACGATACTTAACTTCTGTGTCATTTAAACCGTGAAATTTATCTGGTAACGGGCGAAGCGATTTCGTTAAAAGCTCAAAACCTTCAAGGTGAACATATAAGTCACCTTTTCCTGAGCGTCCGATATAACCTTCAGCAGCAATAATGTCACCAAGATCTAAACCTTTAATGGTCTCAAGGATATCTTTTGGTAAACCTTTACGGTCAACATATAACTGAATACGACCTGTCATATCTTGAATAACCATGAAAGAACCACGGTTTAACATGACACGACCAGCAATTTTTACATAGACATGCTCAGCGCTTTCAATTTGTTCTTTCGACTGATCTTTAAATTGTTCTTGTAGATCAGCAGCGTAATGTTCACGCTTAAAAGTATTCGGCCAAGGACTCTTTCCAGTTTCCTTCGCAACATCTTGGATTTGCTTTAATTTGGCATGACGCTGTGCAATTAAATCGTTTTCGGAAATAGTTGGTTCAGAAGTCGATTGATCGTTTTGTTGCGTCATCTCTGCCTCGATTAAGTAAAAATTAAGTGCTATATCTTAACAGATTGCGGGAGTTTTTCGAATGATTTCAATCAAACAAAAATGAAAAAAGACAATTTTATAGACCCGAACAATACTTTTTAAAGGCAAAATGACTTAGACCAATCGCTAAGATCATTTTTTAAAGCATTTAGTAAAATATAAAAAAATCCAAATAACCTCGATATTCAAAAGGCCCTATTTACCTTTTTTTTATCAATGAGATTGTGTCGTAAATAATGAAAATTCTATTTTTACATGGCTTGGATTCTTCGCGTGAGTCGACAAAGTTCCATGCCATTTTACATCCTGAAAAATTTTGTATTGACGTCGATTATCGTAACTTAAGTTATGCCTCTGTTGAGTACTTTTACCATCAGGTTATTCAGACGATCAAACCAGACTTATTGGTAGGCCATAGCATTGGAGGCTATTGGGCGCTAAAAACTGCTGCTCAACATAAATTAGCTGTTATTGTGGCGAATCCAAGTCTTACACCTAACTTTCGGGCTGACTATCCTCAACTTTCTGAAGATGAACTCACTCTCTCTAACCCTAAAATGGCTTATTTAGAGTTAGGAGATGAGCAACTTGATATGTATCACGTTCAAAAAAAACTTGCCCCCTACATGAACATCGAAACTTTTGAAGGTGGACATCATCGCTTGGCCTATCCTGCACGACTTAATGATCTCATTATGAAAATTTATAAAAAATATTTAGCTTAGATTTATATAGTTTGATTATTGAAAAATCGGTTTTATGCGTAAATAAGCGAAGCTCTATTTTGCTTCTGCCATTTTTTTAACCACCTCAAAACCTTGAACAAAGCCACTTTTCAACATACCCATATATTCAGGTAAAGTGGCTAATTCAACTTTTAGAGTGGTTATATTATCTTTTTGGGTTAGAAAATATTTTTCTAAGGAACCACTCCACCCTTTAACCTCTTCACTTTCTAAATCTTCCTTACCCTCCTTAATCATTCCTAAATGTTTAAAAATTAATATTTCTGGTTTTTGCATTTGTTCAATCGTAGAAACCATGCCATTTCCTTCACCGTCAAGAAAATAAGTTTTACCACCTACTTGCCAGTCGGTACGCATTGAGGAATCTGGCGCAAAGAATTTCGTCCAAGCGTTATATGTCTCGCTGTTCCAAAGTATGTCCCATACTTTTTCTATAGGCGCCTCAATTTCTACTTCATATACTAAATTTTCCATATTTCACTTCCCTGATTTATACCGCCTTGAAGACAGCAAATTTTAATTTTCAGTTTTAATAATGACATTCTGTCGCATCATAGTTTGTTGTTATTTAGCTTTCGTATGAGATGAATCTTTTAAATTATGAGGTGCTCTTTATTTCAAGATATTTTCATCAATAAAATTAATTTTAAGAATGCATTAGTTATTATTAGTTTATGGCGAAGTTTTGCCTAAATAACCACTTATTTGTCCTAACCTGCCATTCATCTTTGCTTACGAATGATTAAACTCCGTTATTTACTTTACTTTGAATGTAGAACTGCGTAAAAATTTGATATCCGATCAAAGGCACATTGGTTATTATTGACCGGATCGTAGTTACATTATTAATAGATGGAATAGTTTTACTGAAAGGCAGCTTTGAGCAAACTTATCAGTGCGGAGAGTCTCATGAAAAAATATCAATGTATCGTTTGTGGATGGATTTATGACGAAGCGGAAGGTTGGCCACAAGACGGCATTGCAGCTGGAACAAAATGGGAAGATATTCCAGATGACTGGACTTGCCCTGATTGCGGCGTTTCAAAAGCTGACTTCGAAATGATCGAAATCTAAGAACGTAAAGTAAAAGGCCATGATCGACATGGTCTTTTTTACGAATATTACCAATCACCGTATTAAATAAATAATTCTAACTCTGGAGAAAAAAATGCATCCTATCGTCATTATCGGATCAGGCATGGCGGGTTATACCTTAGCACGTGAGTTCCGTAAGCTTAGCCCAGAGCAAGAACTTGTGATGATTTGTGCGGATGATGCAGTGAACTATGCAAAGCCAACATTATCAAATGCATTTGCAGGTAAAAAAGCACCTGAACAAATTCCTTTAGGCGATGCGACAAAAATGGGTACTCAACTCAATATGCGTATTGAGCCTTTTACCTTTGTGAAAGAAATTTTAGCTGAACGCCATGAGCTTGTTCTTGAAAAAGATGGTGTAACTTCACAACAACCCTATTCAAAATTGATTTTAGCCGTGGGTGCTAACCCAATTCGCCTTGCAATTGCAGGTGATGGTAGCGATGACATTCATGTTGTGAACTCACTTATTGATTACCGCGCTTTTCGTGAAAACCTAGCTCAGCGTAAAGACAAACGCGTTGTTATTTTAGGTGCAGGTTTAATTGGTTGCGAATTTGCCAACGACTTACTTCATAGTGAATATGAAATCACTGTCATTGATTTGGCTCCTCAACCTTTAGGTCGTTTACTTCCAGCACATATTGCTTCTGCTTTCCAGCAAAACCTTGAGGAAGCTGGAGTGAAATTTGCACTCGGAACCACTGTTGAAAAAGTTAGCAAAATTAATAATGGCGAAGATTATGCGATAACACTCGCAAACGGACAAACATTGGTTGCGGACATTGTTCTTTCTGCAATTGGCCTACAGCCAAATATTTCAGTTGCTCAAAGTGCAGATATTCAAACGAGCCGTGGAATTATTACCAATAGTTTACTAGAAACAAATCAAGCAGACATTTATGCAATTGGGGACTGCGCAGAGGTAAACGGTACTTTACTTCCATATGTTATGCCGATTATGCAACAGGCTCGTGCTCTCGCAAAAACACTCAGTGGGCAACAAACTGCTGTGCACTACCCTGCTATGCCAGTTGCAGTAAAAACGCCAGCTGCTCCACTTACAGTTTTGCCTGCTCCAGTTGATGTAGAAGTGAACTGGGAAACAGAAGAGTTCGACGATGGTATGCTTGCCAAAGCAATTGACAATGAAGGAACATTGCGTGGTTTTGTATTGCTAGGTGCAACCGCAGGTAAACAACGCTTAACTTTGACAAAGCTTGTCCCAGATCTTATTCCAGCCCAAGCATAAGGTTTGTATCAGGAATACTCACTTAGAGAGTATTCCTTTAAGGAATGAATAACATGAATAGCGCCTTACAGTTTAACATTTCACCGTACACATCTTTCATGCAAGAAACCAAAGTCAACTTAGGCAATGGAATTGAATTACATGTAGAAGTAGGTGGAAAACCAGAACATCCAACCATTTTGCTGATTATGGGCCTTGGTGCTCAAATGCTTTTTTGGCCAGATTTCTTCTGTAAATCGCTGATTGATCAAGGATTTCGTGTTATTCGTTTTGATAACCGTGATATTGGCCTTTCTTCAAAAGTACGTCATGAAGGTAAACGGTTAAATACTGTTAAATTGATGGGCCGCTTTGCACTGGGGCTAACTAATCAGGGCGCACCCTATACTCTGCATGATATGGCAGACGATGTATCTATGCTTATTGATCGTTTAGGCGTGAACAAAGCGCATGTGATTGGTGCATCAATGGGTGGGATGATTGCTCAAATTCTTGCAGCAAAATATCCAGAAAAGGTTGAGAAATTAGGGCTTATGTTTACAAGCAATAATCAGCCTTTTTTACCACCTCCTTTTCCAAAACAACTTTTGAGTTTAATTGGCAAGCCCGAGTCACGTGACGAAGAAGGTATTGTTAATCATAGTTTAAAACTATTTCAATTGATTGGTTCACCTGGTTATATCAACCAGATTGAAGCAATACAAACTGCGCGTAAGCTTTATCAACGTAGCTACTATCCTGCTGGTGTACTTCAGCAGTTTTTAGCAATATTATGTACAGGCTCCTTACTACAACTGGACCGTGAAATTAAGCAACCCGCTTTAGTCTTACATGGCTCTCGCGATCGCTTACTTCCCCCTAGCCACGGTAAGGCTGTAGCAAAAGCAATTTCCGGTGCTAAGTTTGAATTAATTGATGGAATGGGGCATGATATCCCTGCACATTTTATTCCACAGCTTAGCGGTTTATTTGCGCATCATTTTAAATCATCAGACTAGGACACTATGGCTGCATTACCCTCACTAAGACAGCTATCATATTTAGTTACGTTGTCGGAAACTTTGCATTTTACTGAAGCAGCACGCCGCTCTTTTGTCACTCAATCGACGTTATCAGGCGGCATCATGGAGCTTGAACGGTTATTAGGTGGCGTTCTGGTAGAACGTGATCGTCAGAATGTGCGTTTAACACCTTTAGGTGAACAAGTCGTTGCTCGTGCCCGTGTACTACTAGCAGATGCTCAAGATTTAATGCGTTTGAGCCGTGAAATGAGTGAGCCGTTAACGGGTGATTTGCATTTGGGTGTTATTCCAACCATTGCACCTTTTATCCTGACACGCTTACTTAATGAAGTGCATCAGCAGCTACCTAAAATTCAGCTACATTTGCATGAAGCACAAAGTGAAAAAATTGTAGAGCGTCTAGAACACGGTAATCTAGATATGATCGTTCTTGCTCTACCATTTGACACTAGAGGTCTAAAAGTCGCTGAAATTTCGAAAGAAAATTTGTACCTTGTATGTAGTAAACAAGATACGAATGCTCTTCAAGCAAACTCTCTAGATGATCTTGATTTATCAAGACTAATCTTGCTTGAGGAAGGCCACTGTTTACGTGACCACGTTTTGAGTGCGTGCCCTATCGGTGAGCGTAAAAACGACAACCGTTTAAAAGCAAGCTCTTTACCAACGTTAGTGGAAATGGTTTCTTCTGATTTAGGCTTTACGCTTTTACCAGAAATTGCAATTGAAAATAGTATGATCAAGTTTAATGATCAGATTACTGCAAAACCAATTGAAGATGCACCGAGCCGCACTTTAGCGCTAGTAACTCGTAAAAGTACACCATTACAAAGTGAGTTCGATGTATTACTGCAAATTATGCAGAAAATTACAACCAACTTGCACGCATAAAACATGTATAAAAAAGGAGTCTTCGGACTCCTTTTTATTTTACTGTGGTGTTAAAGATGCCCACTTAAACACCCAAGCAGATGGCAGATTCAAACTATTATCAGCAATAATTTTCTCTCTAATAATTTGCGCTATGGCATAGTCATTTGCAGGGTCCACCATAACTCGTATTCCTTTAGTCGTTGCACTGGTTACAACCTTGTACCCTTTCGCTTCTAACTGCGACTGAACTGTACTTGCCTTATTTTGATTAGCCGCTAATGCAACTTGTACCATCCATTTCTTTTCACCATTTTCCAAAATTTCTTTAGCGATCGCTGCATCAAGTTGCTTTTTATTGTCAAAATTTTTCTTTTCTTCTACTTTTTTTGTGTGGACGTCTTCAATTTTCTTTTGGGCTAATAACTCATCTTGTTTTGGTTTTCTTTTTTGGATGACTATTGTTTTATTTTTTTCCCCACTTTTTTTCGCTTTATCATTAGAAGGATTTACAAAATAAGGATATATTGCTTGATCATCAAATCTTTGAAATACGATGATATCCCCATAACACTTCTGATCTGCATAGGCGGTCACTGGTATTATCCCCAAAAGTATTTTAATAAGTAAACTTCTAATAAAGCATTGCATCTTATTCATTTACCAAAGTTAAGTATATTTAATGCGCCGTATTAAAGTAGATTTTTTGTGATTTGTATATTTTTAAAATTCAATGTTTTATGTAAAAAATCACATATTTTAAAAACATATTGCAGTGCTTCAAATTATTGTCGTTTATCCAGCAACCATTTAGAAAAACTAACTAAATTACTTTGAATTTCAGTTAATTAAAAAAGCCGACAAAATGTCGGCTTTTATTTAATCTTGGGAGTTCATTATTTAATGATTTCCAATAATGCCCTTTGAGCATTATGCAACTTTTCACCCTCAGCTGGCTCAGCACGGATCCAAGTACCGTCACCTTGTAAAAGCCATGCTTGTTGATTATCTTGTAAGTAGTTCACCAAACCTTGTTGATAAATACGTTTTTTCAACGCCGGGTCTTCAACAGGGAAACACGCTTCAACACGATTAAATAAATTACGGTCCATCCAGTCTGCACTTGAACAGTAAATACGTGCATCACCATTATTACTAAAGTAATAAACGCGAGTATGCTCAAGGAAACGTCCTACAATTGAACGAACTCGAATATTCTCTGATAAGTTAGGCAAACCCGGACGTAAACAACAAATCGAACGGATAATCAGGTCAATCTGAACACCCGCCTGAGAAGCTTCGTACAATTTATTGATTAACTGAACTTCGGTTAACGCATTTACTTTAACAATGATTTGAGCTTTACGTCCTGCCTTAGCATTAGCAATTTCTTCATCAATAAAGTTAATGAGCTGAGCATGTAAGGTAAATGGTGCATGTAATAGCTTTTTCAATTTCGCCATTTTGCCCATGCCAGTCAATTCTTGGAATATACGGTGTACGTCTTCACACAGATCTTTATCTGTGGTCATGAGACCATAATCTGTATAAATTCGAGCATTCATCGCGTGGTAGTTACCTGTTCCTAAATGAACGTAACGCACCAGTTTATTATTTTCACGGCGCACTACCATGATCATTTTGGCATGGGTTTTATAACCGACTATGCCGTAAACAACGACTGCCCCAGCCTCTTGTAAAACGTTTGCTACTTCAATATTTGATTCTTCATCAAAGCGAGCACGTAACTCAATGACTGCAATAACCTCTTTTCCATTACGAGCGGCTTCAGCCAAAATTTGCACAATTTCAGAATTAGCACCACTACGATATAGCGTTTGCTTGATGGCTAAGACTTGTGGATCACGTGCAGATTCGCGTAGCAATTGAATAACTGGCGCAAAAGACTCAAACGGATGATGCAGTAAAATATCCTGTTTTTGCATTGCCGAGAAAATACTCTCGGTCTTTTTAAACACTTTAGGCACAACTGGCGTATGCGAGTCATAACGCAAATGAGGACGTTTAAAATTTGAAACCAGACGAGCTAAGTTTACCGGACCATCAACTTTGTATAATTGCTCATCGGTTAAATCAAACTCTTCCAGTAAGTACTCATAAATATGCTGTGGGCAATTATGGGTTACTTCCAAGCGAACGGCACGACCAAAACGGCGTGAACTTAATTCACCTTTTAATGCTTTAGCTAAGTCTTCAACATCTTCATTCAATGCCAAGTCTGCATTACGTGTAACGCGGAATTGGTAACATCCAGTTGCTGTCATTCCCGGGAATAAATCAGACACATGCTCATGAATAATCGCCGATAACATCACATGATGTTCTTTACCACCCGTTAATTCATCTGGTAGTCGTACAACGCGAGGCAATGAACGTGGTGCTGGCACAACAGCCAAATCAATTTGACGACCAAAAGCATCTTTACCTTCAAGAGTGATAATGAAATTCAGGCTTTTATTCACAAGTCGTGGGAATGGATGTGCTGGATCTAAGCTAATTGGTGTTAATACAGGTGCAACTTGTTCCTGAAAATATTTTTTTACCCAAGCAGATTGGGCTGGCGTTAACTCACCACGACGTAAGAAACAAATATCTTCTTCACGTAGCTTAGGCAAGATTTCCTCATTTAAAATACGATATTGACGCTCAATCGCAGCATGAGCAGTTTCAGAGATTTTTTGTAAGACCTGTCTTGGCGTAAGACCATCTGGGCTACGACTCTCATTACCTAGAGAAAATTGCTCCATCACTCCGGCAACACGAATTTCAAAGAACTCATCGAGATTACGTGAAAAAATGAGTAAGAAATTCATTCGCTCAAGTAAGGGATGTAAAGGGTCTACCGCTTGTTCCAATACACGTAAATGGAAGTCAAGAATAGACAATTCACGATTGATATAACGGTCATTATAACTATATTCTATTGGGGTCGTTGTTGGTGTAATCGCTGTATTCATGTCTAACTCAATTCTCTATCCAGCCAAAATCTCTATAAACCAGTATGCTGCAAAAATATGACAATTTGGTAAAAACTAAAAAATTAACACATCTTTAAAACAGCATTATTCAGGAATCTGGGTGCTATTCATATAACGTAAAATAACGCGTTTTCTATATTGTACTTTACGGTCATTACGATGATCTTGATAATATTTTGGATTAGGCAATAACGCTGCTAAAAATGCTGCCTGCTCACGTGTTAGACTATGCGCACTCTTACCATAATAATGCTGAGCGGCTGCTTCAATACCATAAAGATTTTTGCCGAATTCAACCGAGTTCATATAGACCTCAAGAATTCGACGTTTTGACCACATCCGCTCCATCATCCAAGTCGCGACTGTTTCTTGACCTTTACGAATAAACGAACGCTTATTGTATAAAAACAGATTCTTTGCAAGTTGTTGAGATACTGTAGAACCGCCAGCAACAACTTCACCCTCTTCATTATTTCGCTCAAGGGCAAAACGAATACCCTGCCAGTCAAAACCATGATGATGGATAAATTTTGCATCTTCACCCGCCAAAATTGCATGTTTGAAATTATCGCTAATATCATCATAATCAAGCCACTTATGGATGATTGGCTCTGATGTATCAGACCAATAATCTATTCGCATGAACATGGTGGTATCCACTTCATGTGTCCGCCACCAGACCAAACTCGAAAAAATCCAAAGTTGAATAAGGAGAATCGCCCCAATAAAAATTAACAACACGCGAACAATAAAAGCTTTCATGTTCGTCCTGATCTCCTGTATTCAACTTTTTTCATGTTAAGCTGCAAAGCATGTTCATATATAACAAAAGCATAGCATGACTCAATATCAGCCTCCGCACATTAATCGTAAACTCAATGTACAAAATTGGTGGCTGACCGCCCTACTCATCGCAATCAATGTAGGTTTGTTTGTCTGGCAAATTGTCTCTGGCGTCGATATTAGTGACCCAGCCGTGAAAGATGCCATTCATTGGGGGGCTGATTTTACACCACTTACTTTTTCTGGACAGCCCGAACGTTTATTTACCAGCATGTTTTTTCATTTTGGTTTAGTTCATCTCATGCTTAACATGTGGGCCCTCTATATTTTCGGTAATGTTGCTGAATCACTATTTGGTCGCTTCTACTTTATTGGGATGTACTTACTCGCTGGCTTATTTGGTAGCCTTTTAAGTAGCTATATGACCATTCAAAATGGACATGAATTGCTGCAACATTTTGACCAGAACTTGCTTCCGCATGTCAGTGCAGGCGCTTCGGGTGCTGTGATGGGATTAGGTGCTGCGTTAACAGTGCTTTCTTTATTTCCACCGCTACCTCATCAAGCCTACATACTCGATAAAAAAGCATTATTAATGATTATGGCAATCAACCTTATTTTTGGTTTTGTCGCAACGGGAATTAATAATGCCGCACATATTGGCGGCATGATTATTGGCGCATTTCTTGCGCTGATGTGGTACTTAAGTTATGTCAGCAAATTTAAAAATACGCTCAAACTTTTAGGCTTATTAGGAGCAGTTGTAATTACAGGTGGTTTTTATATGTACTGTGTACAACTCAACTCACCTTTACTTCCTTTATGGCATGAAATCATCATCCAGAACCCCGGCATTATTCCTTAAGCTACAGCTGGTTTAGTTCTCTTAAGCTTTGTAAAGGTGGTAAGTTGCAAAGATAGCCTAGTCGATAACGGCCTATCAGGGCACAAACCAGCATCATGCCAACTGGTAAAATCAACCATATTTCAACATGCCACTGTATTGCCATATTCATTTTATAGCTTGCAATAGCACTAATCACTTCTGCAAAACAGCAGGCAACTATACCTGCTAATAATCCTAAAAATCCAACTTCAAGACTGAGCATCTGTTTCATTTTATTTTTAGACAATCCAAATGAGCGTAACAAAGCAACTTCACGGCGTCGCTCATCCATTAATAAGTTTAAGCATGCAATCAGTACTAGAACCCCAGAGAAACCCACTAAAGCCGCCAGCACGGTCACAATTTTCACTAACACATTCATTAAACGCTTTACTTCATCTAAAATTCGATCGACGTCAATAAATACCGTATTCGAAAATTGCTGAATGATATTGATCATTTTTGGCTGATCTTGCTTAGGTAGATAAAAACTGCCTAAATAACTTCCAGCATTTTCGTCTAAAGTTTTCGGTGAAAAAATAAAGAAAAAGTTAGGACTAAAACTTTCCCATTCTACACTTCGAAAATTAACCACTTTGGCCTGTAAATTGCCTTCCGGCAAGCTAAAGGTAAGCTTATCTCCAATTTGAATACCAAGGCTTTCAGCCGTTTTGTTTTCAACAGAAACTTGCCCTACACCACTAAACTGAGCTTGACCGTTTGTAATGGCATTGTCATTCGGTAATTGATTAGACTGAGTTAAATTTAACTCACGACGTAAAGAGTTATTTTGTTTTATAGCCTCTTCTGAAAAAGGTACTTCATTTTTTGCTAGCAATCGGCCTCGAATATTTGGATATAACGGCGTGCTTTGCCAACCATTTTGTTTCAACTGTTGTTCAAAATCTTTTAAGTCGAATGGAGGTAAACCATAAACAAACTGATTAGGCGTTCCTTCTGGCAATTGTTGCTGCCAACGCTCTAATAAATCAGTTCTTAATACACTTAACACTGTAATAAGGCTTAATCCTAAAGCTAGAGCAGTAATCTGTAATGCACTTTGGGAAGGAGAACGAATATAAAAAGACAAACGATTTTTCATCTTTTTTAGGCTACGAAGCAATAACCAGACAGCGGTGTAAAGCAAAATACAAAGAACGATAATCGCAGCCAGAACCATAATGCTGAGCATCAAGTTTTCACTCAACACCAAACTAAAAACGATCAGGCTAGTAATGCCGGCAAAAAACATAAAAAATAATGATTTTCTAGATTTTGCTTGTTCACGAATAACTCGAATTGGTGGGGTATTTAAAAGCTCCCAAATGCTTGGCAAGATAAACCCCAGCAAAACAATTACACTTGTAAAAATGGCGATTGGCAAAGGCCCAAGTAAAAGTGGTATGACTGAAAAATTTAATTCCAATTGAGGAATCAATTGCAACATGAGTTGAAGCAGGCCATAGCCCAATATCAGACCCAATAGGCTTCCTATAACAATAGAAATCGCACTAACAACACAAAGTAATCCAATATATGCCAATAAAATTTGGAATTTACTTCCCCCTAAACACCGGATGAGCGCAATGTGATCTTGGTTTTGTTGAACATATCTTTGGCTCGTTAAAGCGATGGCAATACCACATAATAAAATCGTTAAAATATTGGCCAATTGCAAAAAGGTATCAAGGTTTTCAAGCGGACGTAATAATCTGCTATTCGACTCACTTGCATCGCGTAAACGTAAACCCGCTGTTTCATCTAGATCTTTAGTGGTTTGATGTTGTTGTTTAAACTGCTTAGCAAAAGTCTGCACCTGTTCTGGTTTACCCGCCATTAATAAACGATAGTCAATTCTACTGCCTGTCTGAATTGCATGAGTTTTAGCAATATCAGCTTGATGGATAATAACCGTGGGAGAAAAGCCAGAGAAACCTAACTCTTGGTTAGAATCACGTACAATCACACCACTAAAACGAAATGTACCATCCGCAATAGAAACAGCATCACCCAGTTTTACTTTTAATAAATCTGCCGCCCTTTGGCTTAACCACACCTCACCAGACTGAATCCCTGGGGTAGTTGGCGCAATTTCAAGCTGGCCTCTTAGTGGAAATAAAGGCTCTATCGCTTTCACATTGACCATGACAAACTGATCTTGTGTATGGGCCATAGAACTAAAAATAGTGACATTGGTTTGCTTGAAACCAAGCTGCTCTGCTCTTTTTTTCCATGACTGTTCTATCGGTTCGTTATTCGACAGAACTAAGTCAGCACCCAACATTTGCGAGGCTTGCAGACTTACCGCATTTTTAACTTGGTCATTGCTAAATTTCAGAGCGGTTGTGGCACTAATCGCAAGCGATAAAGCAATAATAAGTAGATACAGACCACCCGTGCGGAAACTTTGAAGTAAAAGTGGTTTTAGAAGATTACGCATCATTTAACCACCCTGTACTGTCTTTAATTGGCCATCATCTAACTCAACATGGCGCTGACAAAGGCTTGCTAAGTTACGGTCGTGTGTAACCAAAATAAGGGTTGTACCTAACTCTCGATTTAAATCAAAAAGCAGATTTTCAATTTCTTCTGCTGTTTGACCATCTAGGTTTCCAGTAGGTTCATCTGCAAAAATAATTTGTGGTTCTGCAATGAGCGCCCTCGCAATTGCCACACGTTGCTGTTCCCCTCCAGACAAGACTTTAGGAGTTTGCTCCACCTGACGACCAAGCCCCACTCGATGCAACCAATCTAACGCTTTTTTCTCTGCGGTTTTATAATCGAAATCTTTCCGTAACCGTAAAGGTAACATCACATTTTCAAGTGCGCTCAACTGAGGCAAAAGCTGAAAAGACTGAAATACGAAACCAATATGCTGCATTCTAATTTGAGCGCGTTGTTCTTCTGTTAACTCATGTACTGCCTGACCACATAGCCATACTTCTCCTTCAGACGGTTGATCTAAAGTCGCTAGAATTCCTAGTAAGGTTGATTTACCTGAGCCGGAACGTCCCGTAATTGCTACCTGTTCGCCTTCAAAAATCTCTAAATCGATATCTTTTAAAATCGTAAACTGATTTTGGTTAATCTGAATAGTTTGTGTAACTTGATGGGCAGCAATGATGGGTTGTGGCATGATGTGAAAAGTCCTATGTATTCAGAATCAGGGTCGAAGTACAAATGTATAAATCTTTTTTGATTGGTTCTAAAAGCATCATGCTCATCTCATTAAGTATGCTGCCCATGCTTGTATCGGCGAAAACTATTTTAATTTTAGGAGATAGTATTAGTGCCGGTTACGGAATTGATCCCAAACAAGGTTGGGTACAATTACTACAAAAACGTTTAGACCAACAGTATCCCAAACAACACAAAGTGGTCAATGCAAGTGTTAGTGGAGAAACAACAAGCGGAGCTTTGGCTCGATTACCTAAATTATTACAGACCTATAAGCCAAATGTAGTCGTGATTGAATTAGGCGGAAATGACGGCTTGCGTGGGCAACCACCTCAAATGATTCAAAAAAATCTGGATCAGCTCATTCAATTAAGCCAAAAACAAAAAGCCAAAGTTGTTATTTTTGGTATGAAAATTCCGCCAAATTATGGGGCTGCATATAGCAAAGCTTTTGAAAATAATTATAAAGTTGTAAGCCAAAAATATCAGGTGAAATTGCTTCCGTTCTTTCTAGATGGCGTTGCTGGTCAAAAACAGCTTATGCAAAATGATTTGATTCATCCAAATGCTCAAGCACAGTCAAAATTACTTAATTTAGCTTATCCATATATAAAAGGTGCCCTGTAGGCACCTTTTAATTTTAAGCATTATTTTTTAATATAATCAGAAATCAAAAAAAGTAACTTCACCCGTTTCTAGTGAATACTCTGCACCAACAACAATCAACTCACCTTTTGCGATCAAGCTTTCAAGGACACTTGAACCATGACGTAATTGATTTACCGAAGCAAAAACGTTTGAACGTACTGCATGGCATGATAATTTTTTCAAATCATTTTTTAAGTCAGTTTGCATTAAAATTTCAACTGATGGACGAACACGGTTCACAATCGACATTAAGTTAGACGATGGCGGTTGATCAGGGTTCATTAAGGTATCAATTGTCGCTTGAATCGCGCCACAATGGCTGTGTCCTAATACAACTACAACCGGACAGTCATAACGCTCTGCTGCGAACTCAACACTACCGACTTGTGAAGGTGCCACAACATTACCAGCAACACGAATTACGAATAAGTCACCAAGACCTTGGTCAAATACCATTTCTGCTGGAACACGAGAATCTGAGCAACCTAATACAATCGCAAATGGATTTTGATCCTTTGCCATTTCAGCGCGTTCATGATGAGATAAGGTTTTTGCAAGGGAAGTATTTCCATTTACAAATCGTTGATTACCAGCTTTCAGACGATCTAAAACTTCTTGCGCAGTAGGCATTTTATATTTCCATTGTTTTTTCAAGGTTGGAAATCATTTTAATGTGTCAAAATTTGAATGTCACTGACAAAAAATTAAATCATTTCCCATGAAAAATTTTAAAAATACTTCCTCTATTTGAATGGAGAATTTACTGAACATTCACTGCTGTTTAGTGAAAAAATAGACATACTTTAGCAAATGGATTGACTATAATTTTCCTCCTTTTAATCATTTAGCAAATGACTCATTGGCAAAGTTTTTCAATAATTTTCAAACTCGCTTATGCATCAAGGATGAAATCTTATGACAACGCTGTCCGCATCAAAAAAAACCGTTCTAAAAAAAACCGTTGCAGCATTTACCTTAGCATGCAGCCTTACAACAATAATGAGTATTTCTCAGACTCAAGCTGCCGATACGATTGATATAAGCTTTCAAAATATTTTGCAGCAAGAACGAAGCTGGGCAGGTTTACAAAGTAAAAGTTTAAAAGTTGGTGATATAACTTGGTCATATAGTGAAGGTGGGTCTGCCACTAAACCTACGTTGTTACTCATCCATGGATTAGGAGGTAGCCGTGATAACTGGAACCGTGTCGCCCGTTATCTGACAGCAAATTACCATGTCGTTATTCCCGATTTACCAGGAAGTGGTGAAACCTTAGTTACACAAGACTTTGATTATTCAGTGCCTAATCTTGCCGAAAAATTACGTCGTTTCGTTGAAGCTGCAAATTTAAAAGGCCCTATTCATATTGCTGGCCACTCACTTGGCGGTTCAATTGCCCTACTCTATGCTGGACAATATCCATTTGAAACCAAAAGCCTATTCTTAGTTGATAGTGGCGGTATTTTCCGTTCTGCCAATACAATTTATCTAAAAGATCCTGCTTACCTAAAACAACTTTTAGTATCTAAAAAGGGGGACTTTAACTATTTATTAAAGCAAACCATGTTTAATCCTCCGTTTATTCCAAAAGAATTTTTAGAAGCTCAAGAAAAGCTCATGATTAATCAGGCACCTCAAACACAGAAACTGGTTGATCAGCTTATTGCGCTAAATAAGGTTTACACTCCCGATTCATTTGCAGTTCTCACAAAAACAATAGATGCACCGACACTGATTTTATGGGGTAAGCAAGATAAGATTATTAATGTCGAAGTCGCAAGTGAATTAAAACGACTATTAAAGAATGCCCAACCTCCAGTTATTTTAGAAAATGTTGGCCATATGCCAATTCTGGAAGCTGAGCAGCTGGTTATTCAACAATATGTACCGTTTTTACTGAAAGTAGAAACAAATCAGTCGCCAAAAGCGGCTACACCTTAAATAAAACTTCGGACTTGTGAGACCTTATGTCTACCCAACCGCTTATAGAAAAACTCATTGAAGCTCATCTTGATTTTTTAGATGAGGAATTTGCTCAGCCCCATGTTATCCAACAAGAATTTGAGCAATTTTATCATTGGTTGGGTAGTCGGCAACTACAACACCTCTGGACTTTCGAACAAATTCAGCAGCTGATTCAAAAGCAAATTTTAGACACCCCTGCTTCTGATTCCCTGCTTGAACAAATTGCAGAACATATCCGTTTTGCATTGATTCATCCTACTAATGACAGTACAACAATTGAAGATGTTATTCCTGTTTTAACAATTGATGGAATTGCGCAATACGTTGCAAGTAAAGATCAGCATCGTAAGAAGCTAATTAAAACGATTGTGAATAATCCTGCATTTTCAGCACTTCTAACACAGCTGATTCAACAAACGATGCATGACTATTTAGATGAGTCGATGTCAAAACGGGTGCCGGGTGTAGGTCGTTTTATGAAGATGGGTAAATCGGTTCTAGAAACCGTAACCGATTCAAATCTAGACGACACGATTCATCATTATTTGCAAAAGAATATTTTAAAACTCACTCAAATGAGTGAGCGCGTTTTAAACCAACATTTTGACAATGATAAGCTCTACCATTTTCAGGCAAATATTTGGCATAAAGTTAAAACCATGCCGCTTTCTGTTTTGAAAAATTATGTAGAAGTTCAGGATTTATCAAAAACTGTGGGTTTAGGACATCAGATTTGGGATCACATTCGCCAGACTTCTTATTTGAAACAACAAGTACATGATGGTATTTACACGTGGTATGTGCGCAATCAGGAACATAATTTTGACTTGTTACTTCGTGACCTCAATATTGATGAAAGCTTAATTCAACATGAACTGACTCAGTTACTTGTGCCGGTATTACAGCAATTAGTCACAACTGGTCATTTAAGACGACGTGCTCGTGTTTACCTAGAAAAATTTTATTATTCTGAAAAAGCATTAGATATTATAAATAACAAAGGCGCTTAAAGCGCCTTTGTTATTACTATGGATTAAAATGAATATTTTAGAGAGGCGTAATAAGCTCGACCTGGCTCATTGTAAGTTTGGCTAATCGAATTACTGTCTCTTAAAATTTGTTTATCAAACAAGTTACTTACACCAACACGCGTACTAATATTGTCTGAAATTTTATAACCAACATTAATTCCAGCCGTACTATAGCTTTTTACAGTGCTTGGCTTAATCGCAGAATTTGTTCCACCTGAACCAATGCCCGATTCGAGTCTATTTTCAGCAAACTGGCGAGATTTTTGACGACCATATTGAGTAAATACAAAATTCACATCTAACTGATCTGTAATGTCGTAATCAAAAATTGAGTTAATCGTATAGTTTGGAACTAAAGATAATGGGTTACCCGTTTGCTTATCTTTCGAGTCCATCATGTAAGTAAAGTTATTGGTCCAACGAATATCGCCAAAGTCTAATCCTAAGCTTCCTTCAAAACCTTGAATTAATGCTTTAGGCGTATTTTCCCAACGTAAGATATTCCACTTCGTGTTGGTCACAGCTCCTGTATTTGCATTGGTACTTGAGCCATCTACAGTGCCAACAACATTCGTTCCTGCCACAATCTTATCTTTATAGTCATTACGGAACCACGTTAAGCTCGCGTTGACAATATCTTTCTGGAACTGGATGCCTAACTCTTTGTTTACCGAAGTTTCAGGTTTTAAATCACCATTACCTTGTAATAAACAACGCGATTCAATATTGGCTGGACAACCATTGCCGTTTGTACTGAGTAAGTATCCTTCGGCATTTTGATACATGTTTGGTGCTTTATAAGCTTTTGCTATCCCACCTTTTAACGTGAAATAATCATTGAGCCTTTGAGTAACGTTTAAGCTTGGGCTCCAGTTAGAGCCAGATTTGCTATGGTCGTCAAAACGTAAACCTAACACGGCATCGGTGCTGTCTGTGAGTTTCAAGTTGTCTTCGATATATGCAGAAGCAATCCGTGATTCCATTTTACTGCGATTGCCTTTAGCTAATTGATCGCCATAACCTGAACCGCTGCTGTCTGTCCCCTGATTTGTCGAAATATTATCTTTAAATCTGTCTTCAACCCACTCAGTACCGAGTGTTAATACGTGTGGTACATAATATTCAAAAGGAATATTAGCTTCACCATTCAACCGAAGAGTCTCTAAGCGTGAAGTCGCTTTATCATCCAGATTATTAATTTTTCCTTCTGTGCTACCACCCAGACCTTCAGGCAAACGTTTATTATGAGTTTTATCGTATTGAGCAACTAACTTACTTTTACCCCAAGACCAATCACCTTCATGTGTTAAAGCATAGCTATCACGGTACATGGTATTGGTTTCTTTACCAATAAGCTCCGAAAGAATCGCATCAGCTTCAGCATTTGCATTTAACTGAGAATCACCAGAATAAATATTCCCTTGCTTGCTAGATGAGACATCGAGCAAGACTGTTTGTTGGTCTGTTGCTTGCCAAGCTAAACGTCCTGAAATATCTTTATTTTTAACGCCTTCACGCCCAGCTGCCGTACTGCCTATTGATTTATTAATATCGACATCGTCAGCTTCTGTTTTATTGTAATTACCATATAAACGGTATGACAAAACATCTTTAATCAGTGGCCCACTCAAGTTAAAGCCAACTCGATTTGATGAACCTTCTTTAGAGTCTTCAGGTTGTGAAGTATAGAGCTCTACCGAACCATGGGTTTCATTCGTCACTTTTTTAGTAATGATGTTGACTACACCACCTGCTGCACCTGAACCATATCGAGCTGCCGCTGGCCCGCGTAAAACCTCAATCGATTCGATTGCTTCTGCTGGAACCCAGTTTGAATCACCGCGTGTATCACGCTCCCCTTTCCAACCATAGCGAACTGAATTACGAGAGTTAACAGGTTTTCCATCCACTAAAATGAGCGTATTTTCAGGACCCATTCCACGAATGTCGATTTGTCTATTATTACCACGCTGCCCTGTTGCACTGTTTCCAGTTAAATTTACACCAGGCATACGGCGTACATAATCTGAAATATCATTACGAACTGGAAGTTTTTCTAAATCTTCTTGGGTGATCACTGATACACCGAGCGATTGCTTTACTTGCTCTTCAGCTGTTACAAAAATTGTTTCCAATTTCACAGGTTCAGCAGGCTTTTCTAATGCTGGTTCAGCTTGTTCTTGCTCATTTTTTGCAGCATAAGCCATAGACATCATACTTGCCAGTACTGAAACAGAAAGCACTGACTGGATAATACGCTTCGACATAAGTATTCCCAATATATTGATTTATTAAACATCTCTCATTTTAAGTTCCGCATTGTAACAAATCTAAATAAAATTACAAATGATATTGATAATAATTATCATTATTTATACTGAATAATAAAAAAACCTCATTTCGAGGCTTTTTTATTTCACTTTTCAAATAATTTAATTATTTGAAATAAGCACCTTCAGCTTGTGTATGGTCAGTTTGGTCAACCACACGTTGAAGCTCTGGAATATGCTCTCTTAACGTCGTTTCTACACCTTGTTTCAAGGTAACGTCAATTGCAGAACATCCTTGGCAACCACCACCAAATTTTAATACAGCAGTTAAACCATGTTCTGGATTATCTTGTACTTCTACCAAGCTACAATTCCCGCCATGGCCTGCAAGACCTGGGTTAATTTCTGCTTGAAGAATGTAAGTAATACGCTCTTCAATTGATGCATCTGGACCAACACGTGGAACTTTAGAGTTTGGCGCGCGGAAAGTTAACTGCCCACCAAAACGGTCCTTATTGTAATCAATTACGGCATCTAAAAGATAAGGAATAGATGGCGCGTCAATATATGCAGGGAAATCTGGATAGTCCTGTTTATAATCCGTTGGGATTACTTCTTCTGGTGCACTATATGCCATACAGCATTCTGCACGTGGCGTACCCGGATGTTCAACAAAAACTCGAACGCCAATTCCCGGAGTATTTTGCTTCGTCAATAAATCGTGCAAATACTCTTGTGCAGATGGTGTAATCAAAAGGTTTGGAATTTCTTCTGCAACAGCAGTGTTGGTGTTCTCAGTCGACATAACAATATTCCTCAAGCTGATGCCTTTATATTAACCGAAGATGAGGTAGATTTAAAAAAAATCAACTAAATTTGTCGGATTTATACACAACAGGGTTTCAACTGAAGTTTTTAATGGCATTATTGGACTCAATATTGATCATTTTTTAAATATTTCTTATGTTGCATCTGCCGTTTAACCATACCATTACCCTTATTATTATTACGGTCATTGTTTCTTTACTTGCGTTTAGCAATCAAAACGTGATGAATCGTTTAATTTTTTGGCCACCTGCAATGCAACGTGGACAATTTGATCGTTTCATTACTCATGGCTTTATCCATGCAGATGGTACACATCTACTTTTCAACATGATTACCCTGTTCTTCTTTGGCAGCATTATTGAAAGTTTTTATCGCCAATATTTTTATGACATGGGATTTGTGTTGTTCTATTTAGGCGGTTTAATCTTTGCGATTTTACCAAGCTATTTACAACATAGAAATGATACAAACTGGGCGAGCCTCGGCGCCTCTGGTGCAGTTTCAGCTGTTTTATTTGCTTATATTCTATTTCAACCATGGAAGCTGATTTTTGTATTCTTCATTCCAGTACCAGCCATTATTTTTGCTGTTTTATATGTAGCGTACAGCATTTGGGCTGGTAAACGTGGTAATAGCCATATCAACCATAGTGCTCATTTATGGGGTGCAGCTTACGGGGTCCTTGTCACCATTTTGATCGAACCTAAAGTGATTCCACATTTCTTAGATCAGCTGACTCGTATTCCGTTCTAAGTCAAGCATTCAAAAAAAGCCCGTAATGGGCTTTTCTTTTTTTCTCATTTATTTATCACCATAAATTCTCAGTCTTTTTTCTGATTTTCTTTGATCTTTTCCTTGTTTTGATTGCAAAAACCATCTGATTAAACTCATGCCAAATCTTTTAATAATTCAGATGATACAATGAAGTACAAAGCAATTTTATCTAGCCTTTCCATTGCTTTATTTAGCTTATCTTTGGCTGGCTGTAATGACAACGATAAACAAGAAAATGTAGTAAGCACGCCTAAACAGCCCAATATCTTATTTATTATGGCGGATGACTTAGGCTATTCAGATTTAGGGGCTTTCGGTGGTGAAATTCGTACACCCAATATTGATAGCCTAGCTCAGGAAGGTCGCCTTTTAACTGACTATCACACCGCCCCGACCTGTTCCCCAACACGCTCACAATTGATTTCAGGTACTGATCACCATTTAGCTGGTATTGGTGCAATGGCTGAACTCACGCCAGAACATTTAAAGGGCCAGCCCGGCTATGAGGGCTATTTGAATGAACGTTCGCTATCGATTGCACAAGTACTGAAAGATAATGGCTATCGTACTTATATCAGCGGTAAATGGCATTTAGGGCTAACTCCTGAAACAAATGCCCACGCAAAAGGTTTTGACCATTCATTTACCTTGTTACAAGGGCTAGATCATCACTTTAAACAAGCTCCAAGTGCATTTAAGCGAAATTCGACCTATACGGAAGATGGGCAAATTATTCCTGTTTCAGCATTGCCTGATGATTTTTTCTCGACAAATTATTTTACTGATAAATTACTGAGCTATTTAGACTCAGGCAAAAATAGCGGCAAACCGTTCTTTGCTTATGCTGCCTATACAGCGCCTCACTGGCCAATTCAGGCACCTGCGGAATACCGTGAAAAATATCGCGGAGTTTACGATGTTGGTTACGATGCAATTCGTAATGCGCGTATCGCACGCCAAAAACAGCTTGGTATTATCCCGGCAAACTTTGAAGCAGCCGAACCGATTGCAACTCAAAATGCTCCACAAAAATATGGAAAATGGAATGAATTAACAGCCGAACAAAAAGCACTAGAAGCCCGTAAAATGGAAATCTATGCAGGTATGGTAGAAAATCTCGATGCCAATGTGGGCCGAATTATTCAATACCTCAAACAAAATAATCTTTATGACAACACCTTAATTTTCTTTGTTTCCGACAATGGTGCAGAAGGTTTTGTACGTGGAGGATACGGCAGTGAATCTGGCTTTGATAACTCTGTAGCAAATGTAGGTACACCGACTTCGTATCACTATATTGGACCACGTTGGGCTGAGGTTAGTGCTGCACCTTTCCATTTATGGAAAGATACCGCTGGTGAAGGTGCAACTACTGCCCCTGCTATCGTGAAATTACCAAATCAGAAAAAAGCAGAAGAAACGAATCATAGCTTTGCATCAGTACTCGATGTTTTCCCAACTTTACTAGAATATGCTCATATTCCAGTACCTCAAGGCCAATACAATGGTCGTACCATTAACACGCCATCAGGGATTTCATGGAAACCTTTGCTTGAAAATAAAACAACTACGATTCGCCCCGAAAATTTTAGTTTTGCTGATGAATTACATGGCAGTAAATATGCAAAACAAGGCGAGTGGAAAATTGCACTTCAAGGGCGACCTGAATTAGGTACAGGAACTTGGGAGCTATACAACATTAAAGCAGATCGAGGGGAAAGACAGAACGTTGCTCAACTTTACCCAGCAAAAGTCCAAGAGCTGTTATCGGTCTATCAAAAATATACTGAAAAAAATGGTGTGCAGGAATATAACGCCAAATGAGATTGAAACCATTTTTAGTTACGACCATCAGCCTGTCTTTTATGACAGGCTGTAGTCAATCTTCACAAGTTTCTGAACCCACACCATCGTCTCAGCAGCAAACCTCGTTAGGTGACTTGGGTTCTCTTGAGAAATGTAAAAACTACACTGGACTACCTCAAGGTTGGCTAAAACAACCTACAGCTGGAATGGTTTTAATTCCTAATGGACATTTTAATTTTGGTTCTGAAAAAGCCTATCCCGATGAACTTAATTTTGGAAAAAAGCAACGGGAAGTCAAAGGATTCTGGATTGATCAGACAGAAGTCAGCGTTGCTCAGTTTGCTAGTTTCGTAAAAGCAACAGGTTATATCACTGATGCTGAAAAACAAAAGCAGGCTGCTGTTTTTTCACCAGACCCTCAACACCCACAGCAATGGTGGCAGCTAAAATCAGGCTATACATGGAAAACTCCAAACGGCAATAATGGTGCCGTAGCTAATCCTAATGAACCTGTGCGATATGTGAGTAAAAACGATGCTGAACATTATGCAGTCTGGTTAGGACGTGATTTACCAACAGAACTAGAATGGGAATATGCAGCTAAAGCGAATTCACAAACTGATACACCCTTACATCAGGCCCCTACCGATGAACACCAACATCCACAAGCAAATTACTGGCAAGGTGAATTCCCTTTTCAAAACCTGAATCAAGATCACTTTAAAGATGTTGCGCCCGTTGGATGCTTTGCACCAAATCATTTCAAACTATTTGATATGATTGGAAATGTATGGGAATGGACATCATCTCCATATCAAGGTGCTCATGACCAGCATATGGGAAATTATTCTGATTTAAGACAACAACAAATCACCAGTACACAATATGTAATTAAAGGCGGATCTTTTCTTTGTGCACAAAATTATTGTTCACGTTATCGTAGCAGTAGCCGCTATCCGCAAGACTTTGATTTAGCAGCAACCCATGTGGGCTTCCGAACGATTTTACGGTCTGATTAGTATCTTCAAATCAGAATTATTAAATATATTCTTAACCAAAAGTAGATCGAAAAATAATCAAAATATTTCTATAGTAAAATGGAGAATGATAAAAAAGTGAGAACAAGATGAAAACATTACTTCTCTGTGCAGCAGCAATTTTCACAATGTCATTATCAGCCTGCGCAGTTCATACACCTGAAGGTAGTATTGTGATTGATCCAGATTCACCTTATCACAACCATCCAGGAGACTTTTGCCCACCAGGACAAGCGAAAAAAGGACGTTGTTAGAAATAGTTTCTTTTAAAGTAATTTTGAAGTTACTTTAAACAAATAAGGTTTAATCGAGTGATAAAGTGAGTACAAAAATGGAGGGTTCCAACCCAAAATAGATGGGGTGAAACTAGAAAATTATGGTGTAAAAAAATCACCATATCCCCAAGATTTTTAAAAGACAATCTTATGTTGTCTTCTATCTAGTTTCACCCCAATTCTTTCTTATTCAGTCTGACTTTTCTTATCTTTTAATAAAAAAGTCTAGTTTTTAATCATTTCTGTATCTGTATTATTGATACATTTTGAACATTTTACCTTCAGGCTAAAACTGATGTATTTGCTTAATACAAAATAATCATTTATGTAACGTAAGTCTATAAAAATGTTCTAAAATTGTGAAAAAAATTAAGACCAAAATGAGATGAATTTATCATAATAATTCCCTCTTCCATGTTTCATCACATAAATAATCAATATTATTTTGTCAGTTATTGCCACTCGTTTCCTTTCATTGGCATAGATAATGTATACATCTGTATATTAACCCAGTCGTATAACGAGATATTTTATGTCCAGCACAAGTCAAGTCGAAGGTCTACAATTTCCAGTACACGCCTCAACAAAAAAACAAAGCACATCTCTTACTGGCCAAGAAATTTTGTCAGAGGCTTTATCTGTTGTAGATAATAAAACCGCACAACAAGTGTTGAATGAAAAAAACTGGCGAAAAAATTACCCAATATATTTTAAAGCACTTGTTAAACAAGGAATTTCTAATAGTAACCACCCCATTACTATTGCGAAGCAAGGTTTGCATAAAGCTCACCATATTTTTGACTATTATCGTGATAGTAAACACTACCTTTTAAAAGATGCAGTTAATATTGCTTCATCTACGCCACTTCATACAGTAAAACTTAAAGGTGAAAGTGATGCAGCACCTGAATGGTATGTTCCTTACAAAGGGCAAAAACTAAGCGGGCAAAGCTTACTGGACCAGATTCAACGTTGGGAAGAGGCTGGTATTATTGAACCAAGCCATGCAAAAGCTCTACGTGAAGCTATTGCTCATCCAGAATGGTTTGATTTATCTGACCGTACTATGGTGCTGTTTGGTGCAGCTTCAGAAGCAGGACCTCTACCCTGGTTAGCCAAATGGAAAGCGAATATTGTTGCTGTCGACTTACCAAACCCACGTGTCTGGGGCAAGATTTTAAATACGATTCAACAAGGAAACGCAACCCTCATTGCCCCTAGTGTTGAACAAATTGATTCATCAGCAAAAGTTTCTGAATTAAAGGATAAATTGGGTGCAAATTTATTGACTCAATTACCAGAAATTGCACAGTGGTTAGTCCAGTTTCCGCAAAAGTTAGATTTGGCTGCAATAGCTTATTTAGATGGTGAAAAGCATGTTCGTGTTTCCATGGCAATGGACAGCATCATGCAATTTGTGAGCGAGTATAAGTCTGATACGAGCCTTATGTTTATGTGTACGCCAACCGATGTTTATGCGGTTCCTAAAGAAGTCGCTAAAGCTGCTCAACAAAAGTTTAAATCACGCACAAAAATACAAAAAATGGCGGTGAAAGGTGTTTCCGCTCTTTCGCTCAATCGTTTTTTTCAGGCACCCTATCAAGACTTAATTGCTTGTGAAAATGGAAAAACTTATGGCATTGCCGACTGTCTAGTTGTTGAACAAGGGCCAAATTACGCCTTAGCAAAACGCATTCAACAATGGCGTGCTATTTTGGCCCGCCATCAAGGACAACACGTCAGCATTAATATTGCACCATCAACAACGACTCACTCTGTGACTAAAAATCCATTGTTGAAAGCAGCTTTTAATGGTGCAGAGCTTTTTGATGTAGAAGCATTTAGCCCTGAAACTACCAATGCAATTATGGCTGCAATCTGGATTCATGACTTAAGAAATGAATCTTCTGTAGCAAATCCTGAAACTGAGCTGGACCATCCGCTTGAACTTATGATGGAAGGTGCCAACCACGGCGGATTGTGGCGTGTTGCTTATTTAGCAAGAACTGCCCTGCCTTTTGCTGCAATCTATGGCTTTGCCACCGAAAAACTACCTTTTGGGAAATCATCTAAAAAATAGTTTAATTAAAGCCCAATTCTAGAATTGGGCTTTTTTCTGAGTTTTTCTATTTATTTTGAAAGTGTGATAGATATTTTTGCATTTCATCAGGCGGCACCATACCGCCTCCTGTCGCCCATATCACATGGGTTGCCTGTTGTAACTGCTCAGCTGATAGTTGATGTAAAGCCAAATAATCAGGGCTCATCTGAACATAATATGGCCCCATCATTCCTGCCACCGCAGAAGGCTCAAGCTGAATATTTTCGGTTTGATTTAAAAGCGCAATGAGCTCATACAAACGCTCATCATCAATGGTGTAGTAGCCATCTATTAACTGCTGCATAGCACGTCCCACAAAACCTGAAGCACGGCCTACCGCAAGCCCATCTGCAGTAGTTACATTATCGAGGCCAATATCATTCACTGAAATCTGATCATGCAAACCTGTGTGGACACCCAGTAACATACATGGTGAATGGGTGGGTTCTGCAAAGATACAATGTACATGCTCACCAAAAGCCAGTTTTAGTCCAAAACTTACCCCACCAGGGCCACCACCGACGCCACACGGCAAATAAACAAATAATGGGTGTTCAGCATCGACTTTAATTTGTTTTTGCTCAAATTGCTGTTTTAAGCGTATTCCTGCAACTGCATAACCTAAAAACAATGTTGTTGAGTTTTCATCATCAATAAAAAAGCAGTGCGGATCTTGCTCTGCTGCTTTTCTTCCCTCGTCAACAGCTACTCCATAGTCACTGGCATACTCCACAACATTAACGCCCAATGAACGCAGTTTGTCTTTTTTCCACTGTCTCGCATCGGCAGACATATGAACAGTAACTCTAAAACCCAGTTTGGCGCTCATAATGCCTATAGAAAGCCCTAGGTTACCTGTAGAACCTACTGCAATTTGATACTTAGAAAAAAACGTTCGAAATGAATCTTGATCTAACTTACTGTAATCGTCTTCCAACTTGAGAAGTCCAGCCTCAATTGCCAACTTTTCGGCGTGAGCCAAGACTTCATAAATACCACCACGTGCTTTAATTGAACCTGAAATAGGTAAATGGCTATCTTTTTTCAGCCAGAATGCTCCCCTCAGCTGCACTTGTTCTGTTGAAGAAAGTGCTTGTTGCATATGGGCAATTTCAACGATCTCTGATTCAATTTTTCCATGTTGCGCTTGAGTTTCAGGAAACACTTTTGCCAAATAAGGTGCGAAGCGCTCTAATCGGGCTTCTGCTTTACTTACGTCTTCGGCTGTTAATCCAACTTTTTCTAAAGCTTCTTTTAAAGGATAGTAATGAGGTGTAAACCAAAATGTTTCTTGATAGGCTTGCAGTGTCTCAATAAGTGGAAATTGTTGTTTTAGCTGATCTATTTGAACCGCATCCATAATCTATCCTGATATAAAAGTTTTAAGCCTAGCCTCTGAAGTTACTTGAGGCTTTATAAGGACTCGTTAATTTATAATTGAATGTACATGAAAATAGACTGAACGTTAAAAAGAAACAAATAAAAAAGCCACTGTGAACAGTGGCTTTAATTTTTTAAATACTTTTATACAAACTGTAAGAATAACCAGTACAAACCGCCAGACAAACAGATTGTTGCAGGAAGTGTAAATACCCATGCAGATAAAATCGTTTTAACTGTATTGAAGTTTAAACCCGATCTATTCGCTACCATGGTACCTGCAACAGCACTGTTTAAAACGTGTGTCGTTGAAACAGGCATACCTAAACCGTCGGCAGCTGCAATTGTACTCATTGCGACAAGCTCAGCAGACATCCCTTGACCATAAGTCATATGATGTTTACCAATACGTTCACCTACAGTCACAACAATACGTTTCCAGCCAACCATGGTGCCTAAGCCAAGCGCCAAAGCAACTGCTACTTTCACCCAAGTTGGAATGTATTGTAAGAATGAATCTAAGCTACTACGGTATTCTTTCACGAGTTTTTCTTGTGATTTATCCATTTTTGGTAAAGCATCTGCTTTATCCAAACGCTTAAACGTCGTTGTACTTAAATACATGTCATTACGAATTTCACTGATTGCAGCTTCTGGAATGTCTTTTAAGTTGCTATAGCTAGAAACTCGCTCACCCAAATGATCAGTCATGCTTGCCAATGCAGGCACTACTTCCGGAGTTTGCTGTTTAGTCTGAATATATTTAGTCAAAATAACACGTGCTTTTTCATCGGTTAATTCTGGCTGATTTTGGTTCAAAAGTACGGCAGTTTGAGAAGAAAGCTGATGGAATGATTGAACTTGTTGTGTATCAAGGTTTTTATTCAATGAATAAGCCAATGGCACCAGACCAACCAAAATCAGCATGATCAGACCCATACCCTTTTGACCGTCATTCGAACCATGTGCAAAACTTACACCGGTACAGGTAAAGATTAAAATTGCACGAATGATTGCTGGTGGTGGTTTATTACCTTCTGGTGGTTGGAATAATTCTAATTGGCGTTTAAAAATAGTTTTAACCAACAAGAATACAATCGCTGCAAAAGCAAAACCAATTAAAGGTGAAAATAATAAGGCCTTACCGACTTTAATCACCTGATCCATATCAACACCACTGGTGGTTACACCAGTCGATGCACTCAATAGATGGTTCATAATGCCCACACCCAAGATTGAACCAATCAAAGTATGAGAGCTAGAAGCAGGAATACCCAAGAACCAAGTACCTAAGTTCCAGAGAATCGCAGCAATAAGAAGCGCAAAAACCATTGCGAAACCTGCACCGCTACCCATGTTCATAATCAATTCAACAGGCAACAATGCAATAATGCCGTAAGCGACTGCGCCGCTTGCAACCATTACCCCAAGAAAATTACAAAAACCTGCCCACATGACTGCAACTGGTGCAGGTAAAGCATTGGTGTAAATCACTGTCGCTACTGCATTTGCAGTATCATGGAAGCCATTTACAAACTCAAAGCCTAAAGCAATCAAGAGTGCAGTAGATAAGAGAATAACCGAATAAAGACTCAAAGGCGGTACATGCGCTAAATCAGCACTCACCTGAAATCCAATATAAATAAGTGTTGCAACAATAATTGTCAGAAACACCGGCATAAAGAACTTAGGTGTCGGGACATGTACATTCGTCGATTTGACTTGCAGGTTTGCCGCAAGTTTTGAATCCGAAACAGGGGGTAGATTAGAATTCATGCAGACGGTAAGAGGATAGAAAAATCCTCTGTATTCTTAAATTAAATTATGACAATTATATGACAAAGCGGCGCCTGATGAAGTCAATTTTTCATATTTTGACCTCATTTGATGCACCTTTCCTCTATAAAATTTATTTTTTTATTAAAATACAATAATTTAAATCAATTTATATCTTCCTTATTTATGACTATTTTTAAAGCAAAAATATCTAAAAAATTACCTGTATGACGTTTTTTTAAACAGCCTAATTGTCATAAAACGGAATATTGGAGATGAAATATTTCAATATCATGATCATTTTATGAATATTTGATGAAAAAATACCCTCTTTTTGTTCGAAAACACTTTTTTTTTTACGACTAATTTACGGTGAATGGTGGGTCGTCATAGATCATCAATTGTTCTGCTATTCTGTTACAATAGCGCCGCATTTTTAAATTCATATAAAAGATCGGGGTTTTCTATGTCTACGCTTGCCACCCTAAAAGCGCTTCTTGCTAAACGCATTCTGATTATTGATGGTGCAATGGGAACGATGATCCAGCGCCATAAATTGGAAGAAGCCGACTACCGTGGTGAGCGTTTTGCTGATTGGGCACATGACTTAAAAGGTAACAATGACCTTTTAGTTTTGACACAGCCAGAAATCATTCAAGGTATTCATGAAGCTTATCTTGATGCTGGTGCAGACATTATTGAAACCAACAGCTTTAACGGCACGCGTGTTTCAATGTCTGATTACCACATGGAAGACCTTGTTCCCGAAATTAACCGTGAAGCAGCGCGTTTAGCCAAAGCAGCCTGTGAAAAATATTCAACACCTGACAAACCTCGTTTTGTAGCGGGTGTACTCGGACCAACATCGCGTACCTGTTCAATTTCACCCAATGTAAATGATCCTGCCTTTCGTAACATTACCTTTGATGCGCTAAAAGAAAACTATATTGAGGCCACTCATGCGCTGATTGAAGGTGGTGCAGATATCATTCTGATTGAAACCGTTTTTGATACATTAAACTGTAAAGCTGCAATTTTTGCAGTGAAAGAAGTCTTTAAGCAAATTGGTCATGAATTACCGCTCATGATTTCAGGGACTATTACCGATGCATCGGGTCGTACCTTAACAGGTCAAACTGCTGAAGCGTTCTGGAACTCTGTACGTCATGGTGACTTACTTTCAATTGGTTTTAACTGTGCCCTTGGTGCAGATGCCATGCGCCCTCACGTTAAAACTGTGTCTGATGTTGCTGATACTTTCATTTCTGCCCATCCAAATGCTGGCTTACCTAATGCTTTTGGTGAGTATGATGAAACACCTGAGCAAACTGCTGCCTTCTTAAAAGAATTTGCAGAAAGTGGCCTAATTAACATTACTGGTGGTTGTTGTGGTACGACACCAGACCATATTCGTGCTATTGCCAATGCTGTAAAAGACATTGCACCTCGTCAAATTCCAGAAACTAAGCCAGCTTGTCGTTTAAGTGGTTTAGAACCATTTAATATTTATGATGACTCATTGTTCGTAAACGTGGGTGAACGCACCAACGTTACTGGTTCAAAAAAATTCTTACGTCTTATTCGTGAAGAAAACTTTGCCGAAGCTTTAGAAGTTGCACAGCAGCAAGTAGAAGCTGGTGCCCAGATTATTGACATCAACATGGATGAAGGGATGCTCGATTCGCAAAATGCGATGGTTCATTTCTTAAATCTTGTGGCATCTGAGCCAGATATTTCACGTGTGCCAATCATGATTGACTCATCAAAATGGGAAATCATTGAAGCAGGCTTAAAATGTGTACAAGGTAAACCTGTTGTTAACTCGATTTCCTTAAAAGAAGGTTATGACGAGTTTGTCGAAAAAGCTCGCCTCTGCCGTCAATATGGTGCCGCGATTATTGTGATGGCTTTTGATGAAACTGGTCAGGCCGACACTGCTGCACGTAAACGTGAAATCTGTAAACGTTCTTATGATGTTCTGGTCAATGATGTGGGCTTCCCTGCTGAAGATATTATTTTTGATCCGAACGTGTTTGCAGTGGCAACAGGTATTGAAGAACACAATAACTATGGCGTCGATTTTATTGAAGCCACAGGTTGGATTAAACAGAACTTACCTCACGCCATGATTTCTGGTGGTGTATCGAACGTATCGTTCTCATTCCGTGGAAATGAGCCTGTTCGTGAAGCAATTCACTCTGTGTTCTTGTACCATGCCATTAAACAAGGCATGACCATGGGGATTGTAAATGCCGGACAAATGGCAATTTATGATGATATTCCTAAAGAACTCAAAGATGCAGTTGAAGATGTTGTTTTAAACCAGAACCAAGGTGAATCTGGTCAAAATGCCACAGAGAAACTGCTTGAAGTCGCTGAAAAATACCGTGGTCATAGTGGTGCTCAACGTGAAGCCGAAAACCTTGAATGGCGTAAAGAACCTGTAGAGAAACGTCTTGAATATGCTTTGGTTAAAGGTATTACCACATACATTGACGAAGATACCGAAGAAGCTCGCCTAAAAGCCAAACGTCCTTTAGATGTGATTGAAGGCGCTTTGATGGATGGTATGAACGTAGTTGGTGACTTGTTCGGTTCAGGCAAAATGTTCTTACCACAGGTTGTGAAATCTGCACGTGTCATGAAACAAGCTGTGGCTTGGCTCAACCCGTACATTGAAGCTGAAAAAACAGGTAGCCAATCTAAAGGTAAAGTCCTGATGGCAACTGTTAAGGGTGACGTACATGATATTGGTAAAAATATTGTGGGTGTTGTACTCGGTTGTAATGGTTACGACATTGTTGACCTTGGTGTGATGGTCCCTTGTGAGAAAATCTTGCAAACTGCGATTGATGAAAAATGTGACATCATCGGGTTGTCAGGTCTGATTACTCCATCTTTAGATGAAATGGTGTTTGTTGCTAAAGAAATGCAACGTAAAGGATTTAATATTCCTTTATTGATCGGTGGTGCTACGACATCAAAAGCACACACAGCAGTAAAAATTGACCCTCAGTACCATAACGATGCGGTGATTTATGTTGCCGATGCCTCACGCGCTGTGGGCGTTGCAACTACCCTACTTTCAAAAGAAATGCGTGGAAAATTCATTGAAGAGCACCGTGCTGAATATGCCAAAATTCGTGAGCGCTTAGCCAACAAACAACCAAAAGCAGCAAAACTGACTTATGCAGAGTCTGTTAAAAATGGCTTTAAAATTGATGAAAGCTACGTTCCAGCAAAACCAAATCTTTTGGGAACTCAAGTTTTAACAAACTACCCGCTTGAAACATTGGTTGAATATTTTGACTGGACACCATTCTTCATTTCTTGGAGCTTGGCAGGTAAGTTCCCGAAAATTTTACAAGATGAAGTGGTTGGTGAAGCTGCAACAGATTTGTACAACCAAGCTCAAGCAATGTTGAAAGATATTATCGACAACAACCTTTTTGATGCACGTGCTGTATTTGGTATGTTCCCTGCTCAGCGCACTGACGCCGACACCATTAGCGTATTTGATGAAGCTGGTCAAAATGTTACGCACACCTTTGAACACTTACGTCAGCAATCAGACAAAGTGACAGGTAAACCAAACTTGTCTTTGGCAGATTACATTCGTACTGACCGTGAGCAACAGGACTACTTAGGTGGATTCACTGTATCAATTTTTGGTGCAGAAGAATTGGCAAATGAATACAAAGCCAAAGGTGATGACTACTCTGCAATTTTAGTTCAGTCATTGGCTGACCGTTTTGCTGAAGCCTTTGCCGAACACTTACATGAACGCATTCGTAAAGAGTTCTGGGGTTATAAAGCAGATGAAACACTGACCAATGAAGAACTCATTAAAGAGAAATATGTCGGTATTCGCCCTGCGCCGGGTTACCCAGCGTGTCCGGAGCACTCTGAAAAAGCGGTGTTGTTTGACTGGTTAGGTTCTACAGACAAAATCGGTACTAAACTGACTGAACACTTTGCAATGATGCCGCCATCTTCGGTGAGTGGTTTCTACTATTCACACCCTCAAAGTGAATACTTTAACGTGGGTAAAATCTCTCAAGACCAACTTGAAGATTATGCAAAACGTAAAGGCTGGACACTTGATGAAGCGAAGCGTTGGTTAGGGCCGAATTTAGATGATTCGATTGTTTAAGCTTAAGTGGTAATAAAAAATCCCCTCTAGTGAGGGGATTTTTTATTTTTGTTCAAATACCCCTGTAATATGAGTCATACCATTAAGTGTATTTGCTCCTGCTTTTACATTATGAAAATAAAAGGTTTGTCTATCACTATCTGAAGTTATACCAGAACAAGGGATTTCTCGATTTCCGCACATGAACTCTTGTTCACCAACTATTGTTTTAACGCTTAAATGTCCTGCAAGCTCTTGAATGATAGATATATCAATTAATTCATTACTATTTTCAAAACCTAGATTATAAATTTTTTGATCATTTTTAACTGTAGCTATATAACGATTGTGAATAGGCAACATTACTATTTTTTGATCCCCAAATTGTAAGTCACTATAAGTTTTAGGCATGTTCATATTTACACTAACATTTAGTTTCCTATTATTAGTATGATCAATCAACTCTATATTTTCGAGATTAAACTCTATATTTTTTTGATCTTCCTTCCAAAACTGATCGCTCAATTCCTCTATATTTGTAAAATCCCCACCTTTATATACCAAATTAATTAATGCATTACTTTTCACCTTATTTTCATAAAATATTATACTTAAATATGAAATATCTTCATTTTTCTTCAAAGTAAATTTTTTTGTAGTGTATATTAATTCATTATTATAATATTGCTTTGACTCTTCAAAATCTATAATTTTAAAAATACTTCCATCAATAGCAATATCATTAACTTTGATAGCTGAAAACCTATCTTTTTGAAACAATGGCCAATTTGAAGGAACTGTAAAATTTATATTCCCAGACACAACTACGGGAACTCTATTTCCTACCTCCTCTCCGTTTATAGAAGTTACTGAGAACTCATTTTTGGACTGATTCAAATCAAAACTCAATTTAAATTTATCCCCGAAATTTTCTATCTTATATGTCGTACCATCTGGACAAGTTAAGAGTGGTAAACATATAAGTGCCTTATTTAAAGTATCCTTCCATACCAAATAATCTAAACTCGCTATATTTGAATAAGGTTTTAATGAAATAGAGCCCAAGAGCTTTTTTTCCTGTCCCGTTAAATTAATCAAGACAGCCTCAGTAGGTTCATTACCATAGGCAATTAGGTCATAGTTGGTTATGGCTGGGTTTAATTCAACCTTTTCATTAACACTAACGCCTTGTATAAACAATGTATTATCTTTATTTGGTACTATACTTTGGTTATTTTCACCACATCCAGCCAACATTAAAAAACTTAATAGACTAAAGTGTATTTTTTTCATTTTTTCAAATCCTATTTATAATTTTTATTCATCTTATAACACATAATTATTTAAACCAAACCTTCAAAATAGCCAACTTCCTGTTAGTTGATGTCTACATTTCATTAGCATATTGAGATAAAAAATCCCCCAATTTTTAAGATTGAGAGATTTAAAAGAATCTATTTCAATACTACTTACATCAAGCAGACATTACTCTACTTCAAATGTGACTTAATCTTTTCTTTAACTACTTCAGTTGAAATACCATAGCGATCATGCAAAGTTGGTAATGCCCCTGCATCTAAAAATGCATCTGGTAAACCAATCATATCGAAGCGTGGATGTTGACCATTTCTTAAAAGTAGTGACCCGACTGCTTCGCCTAAGCCACCAATGACTGAGTGATTTTCGGCAGTTAAAACAGGTCGACCACCTTTTGCGACTTCATCCAAAATAGTTTGTTCATCTAAAGGTTTAATTGTAGGTACATGCAGCACTGAAACCTCAATGCCCTCTTTTTCAAGCTCTTCGGCTGCCTCAAGCGCACGCATGGTCAATAATCCAGTAGAAATGATGAGTAAATCTTTACCCGGTTTAATTACCTGCGCCTTACCCAATTTAAACTGGTAATTGTATTTATCGAGTACTAATGGAACCTGTCCACGCAATAAACGCATATATACAGGACCGTTATGTGCGGCAATTTGAGGAATCGCCTGTTCAATTTCCAAGGCATCACACGGGTCAATGACCATCAGGTTCGGCATTGCACGGAAAATTGCAATATCGTCAGTCGCCTGATGGCTTGGGCCGTAGCCTGTGGTTAACCCTGGAAGTGCCGCCACAATTTTGACATTCAGGTTATCTTCTGCAATCGCCATACAAATAAAGTCATAGGCACGGCGTGATGCAAACACAGCATAAGTTGTGGCAAAAGGAACAAATCCTTCACGAGCGAGTCCTGCTGCTGCGCTCATCAAAAGTTGTTCTGCCATGCCCATTTGGAAAAACTTGTCTGGGTTTTCTTTAGCAAAGATATGTAGGTCAGTATATTTTGATAAATCGGCTGACAAACCCACAATATCATCACGCTCTTTTGCCAAGGCATTCAGCGCATGTCCAAATGGTGCTGGTTTGGTCGGTTGACCCTCGGCAGCAATAGAAGCAATCATTGCCGAAGTGGTTAGTTTTTTCTTAGGAGGATTGGCTAACTGGCTCATGGTGTATTCCTTACTGTCCGTAGTGGGTCAAAATATTTAAAGCGTCATCCCACTCATGTTCATCAACACGAATGAAGTGTGTTTTTTCGCGGCTTTCCAAGAAAGACACGCCTTTGCCCATTTTGGTGTCACAAATAATGACTCGTGGGCATGCTCCCTCATGGTTTCGTGCTTGGTCGAATGCCTCAAGTAAAGCTTCCATATTGTTGCCATCTACGCGTTGGGTGTACCAACCAAATGACTGCCAACGATCTACAATTGGTTCAAAAGCCAAAATTTCACTTGAGTGCCCATCTGCCTGTTGGTTATTAACATCAATAATGGCAATCAAGTTATCTAGTTTCCAATGAGAGGCAGACATCACCGCTTCCCATGTTGAGCCTTCATTTAACTCGCCATCAGACAGTAAGTTATAAACAAAAGCATCCGACTTTTTCTGTTTCAGTCCTAAACATGCGCCTACTGCAATCCCCAAACCATGACCTAATGAGCCACCTGTAATTTCCATACCTGGTGTGTAAGAAGCCATGCCTGACATCGGTAAACGGCTGTCATCTGCACCGTAGGTTTCAAGTTCTTCAAACGGGATAATTTTTGCTTCAATTAAGGCTGCATAAAGTGCAATTGCATAGTGCCCAATAGACAAATAAAAACGATCACGGCCTTCCCACTCTGGGTTTTCTGGCTGATATTTCATGGCATGAAAATAAGATACTGCGAGTAGATCTGCGGCACCTAATGCTTGTCCAACATAGCCTTGTCCTTGTACTTGCCCCATACGTAAAGCATGTTGGCGAATATGGTAGGCACGTTGTTGCAACTCGGCAATTTGGCCTGATTTATCAATATTTAACATTCTCATTTACTATTCCTTATTAACGATTGACCAGTTTTGCCGGAACGCGCAGAACCAAACTGGCACCGAAAATTAATACTGCTGTGATTAAGAACATGCCGATTGCATTTGAGCCTGTGTTGGTGGTGACCCAACCTATTAAATAAGGTGAACAGAATCCGGCAAGATTGGCGAAGCTATTGACTGCTGCAATACCTGCCGCTGCGGAAACACCACCCAAAAAGTTGGTTGGTAACATCCAGAATAAAGAAGATGCAGTGAGCACACCTGAGGCTGCAATGCAGAGGAAAATTAAAGAAAGTGTCAGATTTGAAGCGAGCAAAGTCGCAAGTGTAAGTGCGATCGCACCCGCACACATTGGGATAATTAAGTGCCAACGGCGTTCTTGGAAATGGTCACCACTACGCCCTGCCAAAAGCATAACCACAATGGCGCACATATAAGGAAGACTCGTAAGTAGCCCAATATGCCAGTTATCACTGATGCCTGAGTTACGAATGAGAGTGGGTAGCCAAAAGGTAATGGCGTATTGACCCATCACCACACAGAAGTAAATACCTGCAAGTAACCATAAACGTTTATCAGCGACAAACTCTTTAACGCTACCGTGGCCTTCTTTGTGTTGGTTATCTTGAGCAAGCTCTTGCTTCACCAAGTTTTTCTCGTCTTGAGTTAGCCAGTTCGCGTCTTGAACAGAATCTTTTAAAACAGCGAGTACGAGCAAACCGACAACAACTGTAGGAATCGCTTCAATTAAAAACATCCACTGCCAACCGAACCAGCCATGTACACCGCTCATTCGGTCCATAATTAGACCCGAAAGTGGCCCACCAATCATTCCCGAAATTGGAATCGCGATAAACCAAAGTACGGTCATGCGTGCACGGCGGTAAGACGGAAACCAGTAAGTGAGATAAAGTAACAAGCCCGGAGCCAAACCCGCTTCGGCAACACCCAGTAAAAAACGTAAGGTGTAAAATTGCCATTCAGTTTGAACAAAGGCAAAACAGCCTGACAAAATGCCCCATGTAATCATGATACGGGCAATCCAACGTCTTGCGCCTACCTTGTGGAGTACGATGTTACTTGGCACTTCACATAGGAAATAACCAATAAAGAAAATCCCTGCGCCTAGCCCATATACAGCTTCACTAAACTGTAAATCGCTCATCATCTGGAGCTTGGCAAAACCTACATTTACTCGATCTAAATAGGCACAAAAATAACAAAGCATTAAAAATGGCATAAGCCGAAATGCAATTTTTCGATACGCCGATTTACGAACTGCCGTATCTACTTCAGATGAAAATACTGTATCCATCATGCGAATCCCTTTACATTTGGCCACAGTATCCTCTTGTGACCATCATTCTATTTTTAGTTTTTAAATGGCAAGCTTTAGTGAATCAGCATGCCACCATTTACATCGAGTGTTACACCCGTTAAGTACGCTGACAGATCACTTGCCAAAAACAGTGCTGCATTTGCAACATCTTGCGCTTTACCTAAACGGCCAAGTGGAATACCTGCAAGAATGTCATGACGACGGTCATCATTCATTAAACCGCCAGTAATATCGGTTTGAATAAGACCCGGGGTAAGAGAATTTACACGAATTTGGTCAGCGCCAAACTCACGAGCCATCGCTTTTGCCAAACCTAAAACCCCTGCTTTTGCAGCGCTATAATGCGGCCCGCCAAAAATACCACCACCGCGTTGTGCTGAAACAGAAGATAGACACACAATGCTTCCGCCACCATTTGCTTTCATGGATGGAATAACAGCTTGTGACATAATGAGTGTTCCGCGTAGACTGACATCTAAAACACGGTCATAATCATTGCGTTGAATATCAAGTGTTTTTACAGGTTGGGTAATGCCTGCATTATTAATTAAAATGTCGATTTTTCCATAGTGTTGTATAGCTTGTTCAACAGCTGCTTTGACCTGCTCTTCATTTGCAACATTTGCAGCAAGACCTAAATGTCCTTCACCAAGTGCCTTTGCAGCGTTTTGGCTTTGAGCAAGATCTAAATCAACAATAATAACTTTGGCACCTTGTTGTGCAAAGATTTCTGCGGTTGCTCGCCCAATTCCACGTTCTGATGCTGCACCGGTAATTAATGCCACTTTTCCTTGTAGTAACATGTTGAATCCTCTTTTACGCTTTATTTCCTGAGTTCAGACTTAGATTCTCTTTTTTCAGAAGTTCCAGCAATCATCTCGAATTCAACAAGGCATGAAAAAAATTCATGCCTGTGCTATTTTTAAATAAGTTTTAGGGATAAAAACGGATCATTTCATGGATAGTAGTGAAAACAATTTCAACCAGATGCCCTCAATTAAAACATTACAGGCTTTTGAACAAACTGCCCGTTTTGGCAATGTTGCAAAGGCAGCAGAGCATTTGAATCTCACGCCTTCAGCAGTCAGTCACCAAATTGCCAAACTCGAAGAAATGATTGGGCAAAGTTTATTTATTCGTGGCGCCCGTGGTGTGACGCTGACCCCTTCAGGTGAACGCTATTTTCAAGATGTCACGACCATTTTGCATAACCTGATGTTAGCCACTGAAAAAGCTGCCGATAAAAGCCCTAAAGACAGTTTATATATTCATTCATCCCCAAGTTTTGGTTTGCTTTGGCTACTGCCACGCCTCGAATCATTTAAAGAAAAGTTCCCAATGATTCAGGTCAACCTGTCGTGTTCTTATGAAAACTTGCACTTTACTCGTGACAAGATCGACATTGATATTCGTCATGGTCTACCTAACTGGACCGGTGTGGAAATCAGAACGATTCGTAATGAAAAGTTAGAAGTACTTGCATCCCCCAAACTACTTGAACGCAGTCCAGTAAATAAACCTCAAGATTTATTAAAAAAAGAACTGATTTTATCGCGCTCAACCTTAGTCACTTGGCCTCAGTGGTTTGCGCATCAGGGCTTAAGCATTCCTGAGTTTCCCTATACTTTGAGTTTTGACCGCTCTTACATGTCACTTGAAGCGGCAACGCATGGACTAGGTTTTGTTTTAGAAAGTAATTTACTCACTCAAAATTATTTGGAATCTGGAAAGTTAGTTAGAGTTTTTGCAGATGAGTTATCAATTCCTATTTCTGCTCATCATCTGGTTTACCCGCGAACCCACCAGTTTATTCCTAAAATTGAGCTGTTTTTAAACTGGATTCATGATGAGTTGGCAGATTGAGAAAGCAATTTCTTAAATAATCTGAATTTGCTCAACTCTTAAGTGATGCATCATCTCTCGAATAAACACAAAGTAGGTAAAAATATAAAGTTGATCTGGGGCTATTTGGCTTGTGTAATAGCTCAAACGCTCAATAAAATCATTGAATCCATGCTCAAGCTCAATGCGACTGATTTTCTTTTGAGCACTAAAAAATAACTCACTGAGTTGCGTCATAGCTACATCAGACGTAACAGCTACACCACTTATATTTAGATTTCTTAAGGGCTGAGACTCTATAATTTCTTCAATAAAATAAATCATCTTTTCAATAGCAAGCTCATCAATCACACCATGGCTAATGCTTTTTGAATTAATAAAATTCAAGCCCTGTTCAAGTTGGATATGTTGATTGTCTATGTCAAATGACAGGCCATTAAGACCGAGTGAAAATTTTAAAGCCGAGTCAGAAGGAGTCATAAAATAGCTTACTGTTGAATTTTGATAATAAAGTTAATTTGTTTATAACCTTAAATGGTGTCAGTTTGTTCAATACCTAAAATGAACTGAGTTAATAATCATTAACACCATATAATAAAAAACTCATTAAAAAGATGAAAAATCAATCTTATATTCATCAATATCCTACCATTACAAAATAGAGTATAAACATGAAAAAATTAGCAATTTTAGGTATTACGATTTATAGCTTTGCACAACTTACCAATGCAGCCACATTAAATGTAAAACCATATGGTACGACTCAAGACGGTCAAAAAGTTGATTTATACACCATGAGCAATAACAAAGGAGTCTCGGTATCTTTTATTAGCTTCGGTGGTGTAATTACACAGATTTTGACTCCCGATGCACAAGGTAAACAAAATAATATTGTTTTGGGCTTTGATGATCTAAAAGGTTATGAAGTCACTGATACCAAGGAAGGCATTCATTTTGGCGGATTAATTGGTCGTTATGCGAATCGTATTGGCAATGCTAAATTTAACTTAGAAGGCAAAACTTATAACCTCGAAAAAAATAATGGACCGAATTCATTACATAGCGGTAATCCGGGTTTTGATAAACGTGTTTGGCAAGTTAAGCCCCTCGTTTCTAAAGGTGAAACCGTCAAAGCTTCTCTTAAGTTAACCAGTCCAAATGGTGATCAAGGTTTTCCCGGAAAGTTAGATGTGGAGGTGATCTACAGTCTTTCAGATCAAAATGAATTCAAGATTGAATATAAGGCTAAAACTGATCAACCGACCGTCGTCAATCTCACCAACCACAGTTACTTCAACTTATCAGGTGCTGGGAACAACCCTTATGGCATACTCGATCATGTTGTACAGCTCAATGCAGACCGTGTATTGGTAACCGATCAAAATTCGTTACCAACAGGTGAAATTGCTTCAGTTGCAGGTACGCCTTTTGATTTTCGGACTCCTAAAGCAATTGAAAAAGATATTCGAGCGAATCATCAGCAATTGGCCTATGGATATGGCTATGACCAAACTTGGGTGATTAACCAAAAGTCCCAAGGGAAATTAAATCTTGCTGCTAGTGTTGTTGACCCAAAATCTAAACGGACTATGCAGGTCCTAACCACTGAACCAAGCGTTCAAATGTATACGGCGAATCATTTATTAGGAAATGTTGCAGGTGCAAACGGCGTACTTTATCGACAAGCAGATGCTCTAGCATTAGAGACACAGCATTTTCCAGACAGCCCCAATCAACCGACTTTCCCATCTACTCGTTTGAACCCAAATCAAACGTATAACAGTGTCACCATATTTAAATTTGGTATTCAAAAATAGTCTTTTTAATTAGAACTATATTTATCTAAAAAAGACTCTCAGTTTAATATGACTGAGAGTCTTTTCATTTATTTAACCTTTGTATTTGGTAAAAATGCGGTTGCAAAACCTAATAATGGTAACAATGAACACAATCCAAATACCCATTCAATGCCGTTAACATCGGCCAAATGCCCTAAGCCTGCTGCGGCAATACCACTTACCCCAAACATAAGACCAAACATTAAACCAGCAATCATCCCCACACGGCCCGGAACAGCTTCTTGTGCATAAACCACCATTGCAGCAAAAGCAGACGACAACACCAAACCAGTAATAATCGATAAGACTGTTGTCCAGAACAAGTTTGCATACGGCATCATTAATGCAAATGGAGCCATACCCACAAATGAAACCCAGATAACAGCTTTACGACCAATCTTGTCACCAATTGGGCCACCTGCAAATGTACCTAAAGCAACAGCTGCCAAAAACGCAAACAAATGCAACTGAGCGGTCTGGATGCTGATATGGAACTTTTGAATTAAGTAAAAAGTAAAATAGTTACTAATGCTGGCAATGTAGGTAAATTTAGCGAACATCAACACACTAATGGTGCTCAAGGCAATAATGAGCTTACGACCATGTAATTTACTCTGTGCTTGGTTTGCACGTGTAACTACCTGATTTTTTGCATGACCAATCGTCCAACGGCTTACACCAAATAAAACCCAAATGGCTAAAAGTGCAAATATAACTAAACCTGCAACTGCATGCTGTCCAAACGGTACGATAAGTAAAGCTGCTAACAATGGGCCAATGGCAGTGCCTGTGTTTCCACCCACCTGAAAAGTCGATTGAGCCGTACCAAAACGTCCACCCGATGCCATTCGAGCCACCCGTGAAGCTTCAGGATGAAAAGTTGCAGAACCTACCCCAATCAGCGCAGATGCACATAACAACACAGTAAAGCTTGGTGAAAATGCCAACAAGATAATGCCGGAAAATGTGACGACCATTCCGAGTGGTAAAAGATAAGGTTTTGGATGTTTATCAGTATAAAGTCCAATCCAAGGCTGTAGCAGCGAACCTGTAATTTGATATACAAACGAAATCAGGCCAACTTGGGCAAAACTCAGCGAGAAGTTTGCTTTGAGCATTGGATAGATGGCTGGTAACACGGCTTGAATCAAATCATTCAGTAAATGTGCAACCGCCACGGCGCCTACAATTTTAATAATCATTCCTTGAGGCTGATCATTTGCAACGGTATTGGCAATACCATCTTTCAATTGTATTGAAGACGTCATACCTGAAAAACTCCAATATTTTAAGTAAGGTGCTTATTGTAAATTGTCGCTTATAAAGTTATCTTCCAATAATCATCGTATAAGTGACAATTTTTAGGATAGATTATGTCCGATTCTCTTATTCAGTCTGATTTGTCTGAACTTGTGATTGGGCTATCTTCCGAGCATGCCTACCGAGAAATCACGCCGACTCATACGCATACCCGCGCTCAGTTTTTATATGCGTCTACAGGAAACATTCAGGTGTTTACACCAAATAATGTCTGGATTGTGCCGCCAATGTGTGCGTTATGGATTCCTGCCCATGTCGAGCATAGTGTCATTTCACTGAGTCACGTTAAGTTAAATACAGCATTGGTTGAAGTAAATGCAGCTGCTTTAATGGGGCAATATTGCTTTATTATTCGGGTGAGCAACCTGTTGCATGAGCTTTTGATTCGTTTGAATGAAATTGAACAAGAGGAGACTCCAAATATTGTCACCTCTCAAGAGCTTTCCCGTTCTTTACAAATTTTGATTTTTGAAGAAATCCATCGGGCCAATTTGTTGCCTATCCAAATTCCTTGGCCCAAAGACAAGCGATTATTAAAAATTTGCCAAGCGTTATTACACGCGCCTAATCACTCAAAAGATTTAACAGATTGGGCCGATGATATTGGCGCGAGTTCGAGAACCTTAATGCGCATGTTCCAAAAAGAAACTGGACTGTCTTATCGAGCATGGGTCCAGCAAATGCATATCGCACTTGCCTTGAGTAAAATCGCGAATGGTGAATCGATTGCTCAAATTTCTGAATCACTGGGATATAACAATCCCAGCGCATTCAGCACAATGTTTAAACGACATTTAGGAAAAACACCTCAGCAATTTAGAAGTGCGGCAATGTCGTTATAAGTCTTTTTTTTTGCGGGTAAGTCATGCTTTTCGAGCAAATCATCGAAATCATGATAGACATGCAGTTCTCGATCTTTGCCGGTTCTCGCATGATCTAAACGCTGTTCTGGATCAACCAAAACGAGTGTATGCCCATCATCAATCAGACGATCTACGCCTTCTAAAAACATACGTTTACCCACATCGTGGATAAGCGAAATCTGGGTCAAATCAATCACGATTGTGCTTTGATCAGTTGTCTCGTCTTGTAAAATACGCAACAACATTTCAGCTTCGGTAAATTTCAATACACCTCGAAGCACATACACACTTAATGACGCATCTTTTCCTGTACGGTAATGACTTTGTACAATGGTTTGCGCAGAAGGTGTACCTTCCATGAGATGTAATCCCATGTCACGAGATAATCGTTCTAAAATATCGATACCTCGAATACTATGACCATGCTCATCTAGTCGAGGTGAAAAAGCAGCAATACTGACCTGACCCGGCAGTACTCCTAATATACCGCCTGCTACACCACTTTTAGCAGGAATACCTACAGTTGAAAGCCAGTCACCTGCGGCATCATACATACCACAGCTCATCATGACACTGAGTACTTGTCTCACTACAGATCGGTTCAACAAGCGTTTTCCGGTTTTAGGGTCGACCCCACCATTGGCAAGTACACTGCCCATACGTACCAGATCTTTAACTGTAACCATGATTGCACATTGACGAATGTAACCATTCACAATATCGACTGGATCAGTTTCTAAAATTCCGACAGTTCGCAACATATAACCGATCGAAAGATTACGATAGGCTGTTTTGACTTCCGAATCGTAAACAGACTCATCAAAACTTAATTCGCGACCAGCAAGCTCGCTCATAAAACGGCGTAGAATTTCTGCACTATGTAGACCATGTTTGACCTGAATCAATGAATGTACAGTAATTGCGCCAGAGTTGATCATCGGGTTTTTCGGACGGCCATCTTTACCCAATGAAATTTCATTGAAAGCTTCTCCTGAAGGCTCCACCCCGACTTTAGCAAGTACCGCATCAATGCCAAGCTGTTGTAAAACATAAGCATATACAAATGGTTTAGAAATTGACTGTATGGTGAATTCAGTATCATCATCGCCGATCGAATAAATTTCACCATCTACCGTAGACATTGCCAAAGCCAATCGGTCTGGATTTGCATTTGCCAACTCTGGAATATAGTCAGCTAGATGCCCGCTATTATCTACCTCACAGGCTTCTATCACATTTGCCAAATAATCTGGGAGAGGGGTTTTCATGGTCCGTAACCTTAAATGAGGAGATTTGCGCTTTAGAGCAATTTTTCAGCACAACCTGCTGATAATATTAAAATTATACTTTTTGAATGAATTAAAAATCACGATATAAGTATTGTAATTCCGTTGACTTCTTTATTTCAAGCTCATTATACCTTTTTCAAAACTTTAAAACAGAAGATTAGATTATTCTTTCTACAAATAACACTCCATTTAAATGATCGACTTCATGTTGAACAATACGAGCAGGAAAACCGTGAAAAATCGTTTCAACGAATTCACCCTGAAGTGTTGAATATTTAACCTTTACCATTTCTGCGCGTTCAACTTGTCCACGTTCATCTGGCACGCTTAAGCAGCCTTCTTCACCTAAGAGGGTTTCACTCGAAAACTCTAAAATTTCAGGATTCACCATCACCACCGCATCCATTTCAGGTGCGTCGGGATAGCGTGGATTTGGTCGAGAAGCCACAATAATGACTCGTTTAGAGATATAGACTTGAGGTGCAGCAATTCCTACACCATTGCGTTCAAGCATAGTGGCATGCATAGCGGCTGCAAGCCCATAAAGCCAATCACTGTTCAGCTCACTAGATGAGACAGGTGCAGCAATCAGTTTTAAAATGTCTTCACCGCGCTTAGCTACAGGTAAAACTACACTCATCCCTTGAATCTCTCATTAAACTAGCTATGACAAGTTTTATTGTGTCGCTGAACAGCTCAAAAGAAAAGCCATTCCTACATCTGTTTTTGTTTAATCTAAAGCTTTTTTAGTTTTAAACCGTTTTGTCTTTTCTTGGTTAACCCAATCTACACTCATCTATAGCACAAATTTCCTCCATTTACTTTTAATTCACTTTTCCATTAATATCCAAGCTTCGATTACAACAATTAAGTAAAAAATGGATCAAGAATTAACGTTGCAGGATGCGAACTATCTGAATAAAGAAGATAAACGAACCCTCGCCCTTTCTTCACTGGGTGGTGCTTTGGAGTTTTACGATTTTGTGATTTATGTGTTCTACGCCAAAATCATTTCCGACCTCTTTTTCCCAAGTACGCTTAGTCCTTTTTGGGCCATGCTCAATACTTACGGTATTTTTGCAGCAGGTTACTTTTTTAGGCCGTTAGGCGGGGTTGTGATGGCCCATTTTGGCGATCTAGTTGGGCGAAAAAAACTATTTTCGCTTTCTATTTTACTGATGGCCCTGCCTACTCTGTTTATCGGAATATTGCCCACTTTTGAAAATATTGGTTATTTGGCACCGCTACTTTTATTGCTCATGCGTGTGGTGCAAGGTATTGCAATTGGAGGTGAAATTCCTGCCGCGTGGACATTTGTGTCTGAACATGTTCCCGAAAGAAAAATTGGACTGGCCAATGGTTTACTAACTGCCGGACTGTCTTTAGGAATTTTATTGGGCGCACTGATGTCTTTATGGATTTCACTGAATTTTAGTGAGGGACAGATTCACGACTGGGCTTGGCGTATTCCTTTCATTGCAGGCGGTATTTTTGGCCTTGTAGCACTTTATTTACGGACCTATTTAAAAGAAACACCTGTGTTTAAAGCCATGCAGGCACGTAAAGAAATCTCAAAAGAAATGCCGGTTAAACAAGTGTTAAAAACACATAAAACAGCCGTTGTGATTGGGATGTTATTTACGTGGTTTTTAACAGGCTGTGTGGTGGTGGTGATTTTAGCCATGCCAAATTTATTAACTGGTACGTTTGGTTTTGAGCGTGCCCAGACTTTTGAAATGCAAAGTGCAGCCATTGTCATGCAAATGGTAGGCTGTATTTTGGCAGGCTATTTTGCTGACCGTTTTGGCTGTGGCAAAGTCATGATGGTCGGTGCGCTTGCCGTGGCACTCACAGCAGCAGTTTTTTATAACAGTTTGGGGCACGCGGCACATTCAACCATTTTTGGTTTATATATGTTGTTGGGTCTATGCTCTGGTACCGTCGGCATGGTGTCGAGCAGTATGGTCAAAATGTTCCCCGCGCCTGTTCGCTTCTCGGGCATTTCATTTTCTTATAATTTATCGTATGCAATTGTTGGTGGTATGACACTGCCTTTAGTCCATTGGCTTAGTCAATATAGTGATATCGGTGCGATGTATTATATTTTTGCGCTCACCATTTTGGCCTTTGTGACTGCGTTTGTATTTTGGAATAAGTTTGAAAAGTCCAGATATTAAAAGAGCTTATCTATTAAATAAAAAACCACGCAACGGGCGTGGTTTTTTTAATCTTGTTCGCTTTAGAAAGTAAAACCGATATTAAAGTTAATTCGGTATAACCACTTATCACTGTTGGGTGATGTGGCAGAGGTATACCCTGTTGAGTTGGTCGCCCCACCAATAATGTTGGAGTTTTTGCCCCACGTGTAATCTGCCCAAACCATAAATGGCGAAGCAATAAACATCATACCTGTAGTGTTCATTTGTGAATCTGACCAATCATCACGTTTTTTATCGAGATAACTATAGTCATTATAAAACTTAATGGCTTTTAGCTTGCCCATATTTGTGACAGGTAAAGTGTAGGCAAGGTTTAAACTGGCAATCGTTCCTTCCGAAGCAATGAAATAGGCAGGTGTAAAACCGTTATTGCCCATTAAAGTCATATCACTATTTACACCGTCCGGATTTTTAGCATCGTATTGATAGTGAATGACTGAACTTTGTAAGTTAAAGCGCTTGTAGTTGTTGTCGGTATGCAAACCAACCGCATAATATTTGCCATCTTTATCGGTAATTTTATTATGTAGCTGGGCAATCGCACCAGACACACCAACCTCTTGTTTACCAAAATCAGTTTCTAACTTACGCACAATGCGGGTATTAAACTGATGGCGCTTTTCATTCTGGTAGGCTTTTTGAGATGGAAATGCATTTTCTTCCAGGTCATCATAAGTCGCACTTTCAGGTGAATAACGCAAGTTGGTCTCTAGCATTTGCGGATAATAACCGAGCTTTACATCCCAATCTTTGTCGTGATAATTCCAGTTAAGTCCCGGTGCAATATTGTTGCCATAGCCTAAAAAGAACGGAATGTGATAGGTCCAGCCATTTTGCGGATATGGATAAATCGTAAATGGTTTATAGACCAAACCTGCTTCAATACTGTTATTGGCATCTAAGTTATAACCGACATATGCTTTTTCAATGGAGGTTTTCTGTTGGTCTTGGAACAGATAGCTCGCATTGATATATGCATCATCAAACTTACCTTTGAGATCAACCCTGAAAATATCAAAATAGAGCTTACCAAAACCACGGTTTGGCCCTTCCCAATCTTCATAGCGCTGATTTAACCGAACCACCCCACCTAACTTTAATGAGTCAGTTCCATCATCACTTTTCCATTCAAGTAATGAGTCTTTTGCAAACGCACTTGCACTCATCCCCATAGCGAGTGGTGCAATGAATGCCATGATCAATGAAGTCTTTTTCATCTCTACATCCTTGATTGAGTTCCAGCATCCTGCTGGAACTTTATTTGTTTTACCTGTAAAACTTCGTTTTTATTGTTTTTTAGATAAAAAAATATATCTAAAAAAAGGATGGCTTAGCAGCTCCCATCGCATATGTACTAAACCATCCAAACTGGTTAATACAGTTTCTTTTGCGGTGGACCCGCAAAGTTTAATGGTCCAATCGAGTTCATATCGAGCTCAATTACCGTTGGTCCTTCAAATGCAACCGCCTCTTGAATGACAGTTTTAAACTCATCTGCACTACCGACTTTCCAGCTTTTCACACCCATTGATTCGCCAAGAAGTTTGTAATCTGGTGTATGCAATTCATTGAAATACTGACGACCACCAAAGTAGTTGTTTTGAATGCCACGCATTACGCCATAGCCACCATCATTCATAATCATTAAGACCATGTTGGTGTTTTCTTGCACCATGGTCGCAATTTCGCCAATGCCAAGCATTAAGCCACCATCGCCTACCAAACCAATCACTTTTTTGTCAGGGTTAGCAACCGAAGCACCGATTGCAGTTGCAAGACCTAAACCAATTGCACCCGCGAGTGAGTGAATGTTTTGGTTCGGTGCTTGTACAGGGAACAAGCGACTCCCCCATGTGCTACCTGACATGGTGATGTCACGTACAAAAATGCCGTCTTGAGGTAAAGCTGCACGCAAGTGATCACAAATTAAAGCGTATTGGTCGATTTGCTTACGCAGTGCATCAATTGCAGCTTGTTTTGCAGCAACTACAGCAGCATCGTAATCGGCATCAACTTTTGAAGTACCTTGAAGCTGTTCCAACACACGTGTTAAGACATCTTTGGCATCACCACAAATGAAGTTGCGAATTTTATAATTACGTTGTTGAGCCATTGGGTTAGCATCAACCTGAATAATGTTTTCAGGGAACTCAACCGAATAAGTTTTGGTTTCATTACTACGTAAACGAGAACCCAATACAACCATTAAGTCAGCATCTTTTAATAACTGCTCAACCGCTGCCGAGTTGTGGAATGCACCCAAACTACGTGGATGATCATCTGACAATACACCACGACCGTGTGTAGATGACACAACCGGAATACCTAAATCTGCAATTGCTTTAACTTCAGCAACACTATTTAAAGTTCCACCGCCAATCCAGAAAATCGGACGTTTTGCTTTTCTGATTTCACTCACAAGAAGATCAATTTCAGCTTGATCTGCTTGTGGCAATTGCAATGCTTTGACTGGTCCAAGGTTAAGTGGCAAATCAATTTCTGCCGCTTGTACATCAATTGGCAATTCAACACTTACTGGCCCCATTGGAACAGTGGTTGCCACACGGATGGCTTCACGAATTACACCCACTGCATTGTCTGGACTTGTAATACGAAATGCCGCTTTGCTTGAGGCGCGTAAAAACGTAAGTTGGTCTTTGGTTTCGTGAATAAAACTTGCATCGCGGTCAAGATATTCGCGTTCAACCTGACCTGTTAAATGCAATACAGGGCTACCCGCATTCATCGCTTCAATCAGTGAACCCACCGCATTACCAGCGCCAGCACCAGTACTGGTCAGTGCTACACCCAAGCCTTTAAAGCGTGAGTGTGCATCTGCCATAGTTACCACACCCGCTTCACCACGAGCAGCAACAAAACGCATTTTTTCACGGCGTCCTACTGCGTCGGCAATAGGTAAATTGTGAATGGAAATAACACCATAAATACTATCAACTTGGTGCGCTTCTAAAACTCTTGCGATTGCTTCGCCTACATTTACACGTTCAGTCATGTCTGTTCCTCAAAATTTGTTTTCAGTCCTTGAATCTATTAATCGCACCAAGGGTTAGGCTGTTCATTCAGCCCCATATAAATACTCTTTTGCTGCATGTACGATAAAATGCCCAAACGGCCTTTTTCGCGCCCAATACCACTGTCTTTAAAGCCACCAAACGGCGCACTAATCGAGAACTTTTTGTAGGTATTAATCCACACGGTTCCCACTTCTAACACACGTGCAATACGCCAAGCTTTACGGTAACTTTCAGTCCAGATGCCAGCTGCAAGACCAAAACAACTGTCATTGGCTTGAGCAATCAAATCTTGTTCGTTGTCATATTTCATAACGACTAAAACAGGGCCAAAAATTTCTTCCTGACAAGTTTGGGCACTATTACTTAAACCCGTAATAATGGTGGGTAAGTAATAACTGCCTTTGGCATAGTCACCAGTGGTTAATGCTTCGCCACCCACCAAAACTTGCCCACCTTCACTTTTAGCAAGCTGCACATAGCGATCAACCGACTGCAAATGTTTGTCATTCACGAGTGGCCCTAAATGCACACCAGCCTGTTCAGGATGGCCCACGCGTAAGCCTTTGGTAATCTCAACCAGACGCGTTAAAAACTGATCGTAAAGACTGCTATGAATAAACAAGCGAGAACCTGCAATACACGCTTGGCCTGCTGAACTAAAAATGCCGTACGCTACACCTTTGGCAGCGAGTTCCACATCAGCATCTGGCAGAACGATTGTTGGTGACTTACCACCTAACTCAAGCGAAGTGGTAATGAGTTTGTCCGCTGCAATATGCGCTAAATGACGGCCCGTGGTTGTTCCTCCTGTAAAAGAGATTTTACGAACCAACGGATGTTGAGCAATTGCATCACCAATCACTGAACCACGACCAACTAACACACTGAGTAAGCCTTTTGGTAAACCTGCCTCTTCAAAAATTTTGGCAAGTTCTAAAGCAATCAGTGATGTTGCTTCAGCCGGTTTTAACACCACTGCATTTCCTGCTGCCAAAGCTGGGGCAAGCTTTTGAACTTCACTCGCAATTGGAGAGTTCCAAGGTGTAATTGCTGCCACAACACCTACAGGTTCATGCACGCTCATGGTCATAAAGTCTGGAGCACGTTGAGTGGTTAACTCATCATTCAGCATTTCACATGCCGCTGCAACATAACGTGCAGTCGCCGCAGCGCTCATCACCAAACCGCGAGTTTCGGTTAAAGGCTTACCGTTATCGCGTGTTTGTAGTTTTGCCAATTCATCGACACGCGCTTCAATAATGTCTGCAACTTTGTAGAGAATACGTGCGCGCTCATGCGGCAAGCTGTTTCTCCAGCTTGGTTGACGCCAAGCCTGATCAGCCTTTTCAATCGCTTCATTCACATCTTCAAGCGTTGCAGTCGAAATTTCTGCATTGACAGACTGATCTGCCGGAAACAGGCTTTGGATGACCGCACCGCGGCCCAAACGCCATTCACCTGCAATATAAATTTCCTTTGCCATGATCAAATCCTTCTTAAATCTGTATTGCTTCTACACTGTTGCGACAAGCACGAATCACGCTAAGCGCAGCCAAAGTTGATGTTTTCGGGTTACTTGCTAACGGCACGCCAACCAGTTCAATGGTCATTTGCCCAAAGCCACCTTCTGCCACAATGGTGTGTTTGTTTTTGTTGATGGTTGGATCAACAGTTAACTCGACCATGGTTTCATCCATTCCAAGTCCAGCAAGTGCAATCGTTGCAGCGACGTTGGCATTGGCCGGAAATTTCATGGCAGCTTCACGAGCAGTTCCGGTAAAAAAGACCGTAGCTTCAGTCACATGGTCTAAATCGACCAATTGTTCTGCATAACTGCCCTTCCAGCTTTTTGGACTTTTACAGCCTTTGTAAGTGACTTTTTGCAAGCCACCTTCTTTGGCTGCTGAAATACCGTCAATGCCAGCAATGGCACCTGCGAGTAAATGCAGATGGGCATCATTTTCTTCAGCTGTTTGTTTGAGCTGAATCAGAAAATCACTATCAGCCAAAGTTCCAACCGAAATCAGGCCTATGGTCCAACCTTTCGCTAAAACCTTTTGAGCATGTTCTTTCACAGCTGCTTGACCTGCCACCTCAATGACATAGTCTGGCGTACCATCACATTGCTCAATATCTGAAATCACCTGAATCTCTGAAGACACTTGTGATTGAACTTTTTCAACGCTACGAGACGGCACGACAATCCATTTCAGTTGCAAATCTTGAGGCAAGTGTGCATGCACTTCTGCTGCCATTGCGCCAAAACCAATCATCATCAACTTTTTCATGACAGCACCTGATATTTATAAATGTTTATTAAAACCACCTGAGACATCGAGTGCCGCACCTGTGGTGTACGATGCCAATGGAGATGCCAAGAAAACTAAAGCACGAGCAGGTTCTTCAGGACGACCTAAACGCTGCATTGGAATGCCGCGGTTTTTAGCAATATTGCCTGTCCATTCTTCCCATGACTGGTTTAAGTCCGAGCGAGTTTCATAACGGCGTTTCCACTGCGCGGATTCGACCATTCCGAGTAAAATCGAGTTCACACGAACACCATACTGAGTAAACTCATGAGCTAAAGAGTGTGTCAGATTCAACAACGCCGCTCGTGCTGATGAAGTGGCAATCATGTGTGGCTCTGGTTGTAACGCCAGTAACGAGTTCACATTGGTAATCGATGCATTTGCAGAGTGTTTTAAATCTTCAAGAAAAGCCCGAACCGGATGTAACACACTGAAATACTTCAGCTCAATTTCTTTCATCCAGTCTTCATCTTGCGTATTTTCAAAGTTTGAAACGCGGCCTTGTCCAGCATTGTTAATGAGCATATCAACATTGCCCAAATTGAGTTTTACGTCTTTGGCAAATTGTTGAACTTCTTCTTTTTTCAATACATTACATGCTTTGGTAAAAATATTGGCATGCGGATATTTCTCTAAAATATAGAGTTTTGAAGCATTCAAACGCTCTTCATCGCGACCACACCAAGCTACTTTTGCACCCTCTACAACCAATATTTCAACAGCAGCCAGCCCAATCCCAGAGGAGCCACCCGTAACAACTGCAACTTTTCCTTCAACTTGGAAGCTCATAATCCTTAATCTCTCTTACGATTGTTCCTGAATCGTCAACATAATTTGGTTAAATGCTTGCGGTTGGTCGACATAACTTAGATGTCCTGCATCTTGGATGATGTAGTGCTGTTCCAACTGCAATTCCTGAGCAAGCTCTTGTATACCTAACGCAGGAGTGATTTGATCTTGCTGCCCTGCAATGACTGTGCATGGGACTTTTAAATCTGTTAAATAATTACGTATTTCGTCATATGCGAGTAAGTACGATGCATGTGTGAATCCCTGTAGGGTCAACTGTTGCATCACCTCTGAAACTAAAGCCAAGGCTTGTGGTTCTTGTTTATAAATCAAATGAGGCCCACGGCTTTCTGCCATACCTTTAGCGCCTAATTCTTTCAACATTTTTGGTCTTTTTTCAAAAACCTGTATTTGTGTTTGTTCATCTTGACGTTGGTAGCCTTGAGCTAAATTGGCGATCACCAAATGCTCTACTCGTTCTGGGTAAAGTGCAGCAAATGCACTCGCCTGTAAGGCACCTAATGAGTGGCCAACAACAATTGCTTTTTCAATTTTTAAAACTTCAAACAGCGCTGCCAAACGCTTTGCATAATCGGTAGCATTGGGCTGATCAGTTAAAAGCTCATCTGACAAGCCATAGCCCGGTGCGTCCCAGGCAATGACATGAAAATGATGAGACAGCACTTCAAGTTGGTTCACCCATGAAGCAGAACCTGAACTAATGCCGTGTAACAGCACTAGGTATTCGCCCTGACCGGCTTCCCGATATGCTTGTTGCTGGCCTTGAACAGTCACCGTTTTAACCGGAAATTCTGCTAACTTTTCAATGAGTGTCATCATTTTTATTCCTTTCCCTTAACTCACGTCATCAAGCGCTTAACGTTTGATTTGAGACAATGGATGCTCTGGTGGATAGTTTGGAATCGTCGGTTTGCCTGTTCCTAACATCACACACATCAAGGCATCTTCTTGACCTGGGTTAAATAGACCACGGTAGATTCCTGGTGGAATTGAAATCAGGTCACGTTCTTTTAAACGGGTTTCGAATTTTTCGCCGTTGTGCTCAATGAACAAATCAATTTCGCCGCGAAGCATAAAGAAAACTTCTTCAACGTCGTGGTGAATGTGCAAAGGACCTTCACACTGAGGTGGCAACACCATGGTCGAAAACGTAAAGTTTTCTGCTGGTACAGTGTTACCGTCATTTGCAACACCTGTTGCGCCTGTACCCATATAACGCATTTGCGCACGGCGATATTTCGGGTCGTAATCGGCTTGGAACTTCAAAGCCTCAAAGTCATATTTACGTGTCTCAAAGCGAGCAATACGCGTGTTTAACCAATCTTCTAAAGAAGAATTTTCTGGTTGTGCCCACGATTCGAATTGTTGTGTAGTCATTTTTTAAACTCCTATACAGTGAATTAATATCGTTTTAAAAGAGGAACCAAGAAAAATGACCCGATGACAGCGACAGCAGCCAAGAAGGTAATTCCCAAATTAAAACTATGTGTTTGCATCACGATGTAACCGATAAGTACAGGTGCAATTGCACTTGCAAAATTACCCAAACCGTTAAATATTCCGCCCGCAGTCGCCCCTACATTTGAGGTCGTTACTTTTGCAAGCAGAGCAAATACAGCAGCCACTCCAAAACCCCAAGCCATCGCACTTAAAGACATCGCAGCAATAATCAATAATGGCTCGGTCATGATGACCATCACATACATGAAAATGCCGGCGAGTAATAAGCCGCTAAATACTTGAATTGCACGGCGACCCAACTTGTCAGATAAAAATGCACCGATGATTTCGCCAATTAACATGGCAATGAATGGAAAGCTTGAATACATCCCAAATTCTTTGAGGTTGAAGCCTTTGTCTTGTATTAAGTAAGAAGGAACCCAGCTATTTAAACCCCATAAATAAGTCATCAATGCAATGTTAAAAAGACAAACCAGCCAGAATGCTCTATTGCTCAAAAGTATTTTGGTATTGGCAATATGGCCTTTGAAATTGGTACGTTTACTCTCACCTTCAATTTCGACGGTTTTCTTGAGTTGCAAATTACGCAAACCGAAAACAATGCTGAAAATGGCAATTAGTGTTAATCCAGCCATCACAAAAAAAGTGGTATGCCAGTCATGGTGTGCCAAAACATTTGCAGTGATCGGGAACCCAAGGAATGCGCCAATCGGTGTTCCAAGTAAAAACATGGTTGAAGCACGTGCCTGCTGACGGTCTGTATAAGTCTGTTTAACAATGGTATAAGCCAAGGCAAACAACGGACCTTCTGCTAAACCCAACAGCACGCGTAAAATCAACATGCCTGAATAACTGGTGGTGAACCCCATGCAAAACATGAGTAAACCCCATGAAGTTACACTCCAAAACAGCATTTTCTTCGGGTTAAAAATGTCACCCAAAAAGCTTAGAAAAACTGATGAAAAACCATAAGCAAGTAAGAAACTTGTCATGAGCCATCCCAGCTTGGCCTTATCTTCAGCAATTCCCATTGCACTTTGGAAATGAGGATCTGAAAATAAAACCGCAATACTAATCTTGTCGAAAAATGCCAGTACCACACACACCATAAGGACAAAAGCAGGTACCCAATGCTTTAATCCACTTTTTTCTTCATTACTCATGTGTCATTCCTTCGATTTGGTAATGAGAACCAGATTTAATGTTTACGGTTTTAACTTCATGACATTAAATTCAGAATCTTCTAACAGTTTTGGGTCTAAAACAGTGTTGGCTTGCATCCAACGTTTTGCCAGTTTGACCAGTTTAGAATCATTAATGGCAATCATGTTCAGCAAACGATTTTCATGGTCCAGATATAAATAACTCACCTGATCTTCACCGCCTTGGCGAATCACCAACTCTTTCGTTTTTTCAGGTTGATACGTACCTAATATCTGGATATTAAAGTGATATTGATCAGACCAGAGCCAAGGAATATCGGTATATTCAGTTTCAATCCCCAGCATCGACTTCGCTGCGGCAATTGCCTGATTTTGTGCATTTGCCCAAGACTGAATGCAATAACCCAAACCCGGATGAATCGCGACATCGCCTGCGGCATAAATGTGTTGATCTGAAGTTTGTCCAAAGCAGTTCACCACAATGCCATCTTTCACATCGAGACCAGCATGTACACCTAACTCTTTGGCAATCTCGGCACCCGCGCCCACCACAACACAGTCAAATAACTGACTATTTTGTGGATGATTCACCACTTCAACTTTTTGATGAGGTGCTTCAACCAAGTGAAGGCTCTTGCTGTCTAAATGAATTTTTGTGCCTTGGGTTTCATGCATATTTTTTAAAAATGCAGAGACTTCAGGACTCACGCTTCTTGCACATAAACGGTCGCCATATTCAAAAATATGAACGTCTTTACCTTGCTTACGCGCAGTTGCCGCAATTTCAAGACCAATCCAACCACCGCCAATCACAGCGACATTTTTTGCATGCTTTAAAATTTCGGCTAAGCGTTCACAGTCATGCACATTACGTAATGTCACAACATTTGGAATGAACTGCCATGTATTCACTGGTACACGTGCACGGCTTCCTGTTGCAATCAGTAATTTGTCATAGGGCAAAACCTGACCACTTTCTAAATGAACCTGTTTTTGTTCACGATCAACTTTTGTTGCAATTTCCGGTTTGTGCCATTGAACGTTGAACTCTTGAACCTGTTCAGGAGAGAACAAGTTCAAACTTTCATAAGTTGCTTCTTTTGAAAGTACTTGCTTAGACAGTGGCGGACGCTCATAAAACACTTGATCTTCATTTGAAACCACGTGAATTTCGCCCACATAACCATTTTGGCGTAGTGTGCTTACTGCCCAACCCGCTGCCTGTCCGGCACCTACAATTACGATCTTTTCCATAGCCATCTTCCTTGTAAAGCAATACCTGTTAAACAGGCTTCACCTGACGGCGGGTTGTGTCATCAAGACCACCCTCAATCGCCCACTCGGTGAAAAGCTCTAGACGATGTTCTTCTACACGTGGCTGCCATTCTTCTGTCAAATAATCATCGTTGGTGTAATATTCAAATGCACCACCTAATGGTGAGTTGACGTACCAAAAATATGCTGAAGAAATTGGATGACGTCCCGGTCCAATAAAGGTTGACCATTCCGAACGATTCATATTTAAACCGCCCCCAATCACCTCATGAATATCACGTACGACAAACGCAACGTGATTTAAGCCGGCAGGTTTATTTGGAACGCTGAGCAAGAATAAATCGTGGTGATAACCTTCACCGCGACAACGTAAGAATGCACCGCGATTTTTGTAAGCATCAGATAAATGGAAGCCTACTTTTTCAATATAGAAATTTTCCGTGGCTGCTAAATCTGGTGTGAAGAACACGACATGTCCAATCGCAACAGGTTTACCTTTTTCATAGACAGGACTTGCCGCATTCACACGTTGAATATTGCCGTATTGGTTAATGCCTTCCGTTTTAAGTTCTTGAACATCTTTCACAAAACTTTGTTCAAAACGAATGGTCATACCATTTGGGTCAAGGCACTGAACTGTATTTTCTGAACGCTTAAAACCATTTACATCGGCTAGGCGGCCTGCTAAGTCTTCAAGGTCTTGAGCATGATCAACACCCCACGTGACTTCACGTAAAGTTGAACCTTGCTCAATCGCAGGTGGCAAACGGTCATCATCACAATTAAATAGATAAATCTTGCTACCATTTTGAGTCTGATATAAATCAGTGCCTTCAATATCAGAAGCACTTTGGTTTAAACCAAAATCTGCTAAAAACTTGTTTGAAGCGGCTCTATCTTCAACTCCAAACTTTAAAATCTCGATCCCTGTAATCATTTGACTACTCCTTAGTTAAAGACAAAACCGCCATTGACCGGAATATTTTGACCTGTCACAAAAGAGGACAAATCCGACAGTAGATACAATGCTGTTCCATTTAAATCTTGTGGAAGTTGCTGACGCTGAATCGCTCTTCCGTTGACATATAAATCGTGACGTTCCTGCGGTACATATTCAGTTGCTTCAACCAAAGTCAGACCTGGAGACAATGTGTTGACACAGATATTGAACTGCCCCAACTCTCTTGCCATTGAACGCGTCATGGCAAAAATTGCACCTTTACTTGCCACATAAGCCATCAGGTTCGGTGCACCCCATAAAGCAGTATCTGATGCAACATTAATAATTTTGCCAGCAGTTGACTGCTTTAAGTGTGGAACACATGCCTTACTGATCAGCCATGTGCCTTTTACATTAATATTCATGACCCGATCCCAAAGTTCAGGATCATAATCAATCATATTTTTCCCACCTACATTGGTTGCAAGCGCTGCACAGTTCACAAGGCCATCTAACCCTTTTAACAGCTCAACACTTTTTGCTACCGCATTTTCAATCGAGGTCGCATCGGCAAGGTCAACGGTGACCGCATGAACATGAAGTCCTTGTTTCTGTAACTCTTGTGCTTCTTGCTGAACGAGCTCAGACAAAATATCTGCCATTACAACCTCAGCACCAGCTTCAGCAATCGCTTGGGCGAAATCTCGCCCTAAACCACGTGCAGCACCAGTCACTAAAACTTTTTTGCCTTGCAGCAACGCTACATTAGCCATGAGCTTCTTCCTGCATCTCGATACGGTTTGATGCATTTAGTGCAGCAATTTTCTTTAATTGCTTTTCAGCTTCTTTCTTCATTAAACGGCGTAAACGTGCAAGACCCACATCGTGTTGATATAAGAATTCTCTTTCACGAGCATTTGGTGCAAGGTTTTCTAAAATAATGCGGTCTTGTTCCAACACATCCCAATGCAACTGTTCTAAGTGATTGCGATATAAGAAACGCCATACATTACGTTGCCAGCCACTTACTTTACGGCAGCGCCAGAAAAATACGCGGGTATTGTTGGCATCAATTGGCGTTGCATAACCCACAATCCAGAACTCGCCACCCGGACCAAATTGTTTACGATACGGAATTGAAAGACGTAACCAACTTGCACCTGTCGAACCGTATTCAACCCAGTCGAAGTTCACACCCGTTTGGCCTTCTTTTTCAAAAACAAAGCCATTATCTGTAGTACGGTGCTTCATCTCTGCGGTACGTTCACCATCTGCCATCGAGTGCGATGTCGCGTGTAAATATGTACCGTGCATTGGGTCCATCACGTTATCAATCGCGTATTGATGGTTTACTTTCCAGTCGGCTTGGCAAAGGAACGCACTCCACTCTTCGCTTGCAAGTTGTTCTGGGAACTCAAGCGGTTTTGGCTGTTCATTTGCGTCGATACCAAACCAAATAAAAATTGCACCATGCTGTTCACTAACTGGATAGCTTTTTAAGCATTTAGTTCCTGTCATTGGACATTCGTGAACGGCTGGTACATCTGCAACCACACCATCAGCACGAACTTCAACACCGTGATACCAACAAGCAACTCGATCACCTAAGTTCCAGCCTAACGAAAGACGAGCACCACGGTGCGGACAGCGGTCTTCAAGTGCGTGTACCTGACCTTCGGCATCACGCCAAACCACAATATTTTCACCCAAACGGGTAATTCCGACCGGATTGGCAGCCACTTCCCAACTTGCTAAAACCGGATGCCATTGATCACGTAAACCGAGTTCTAAATATTCTTCAGCGCTTTGTGAAGCTGATACGATTGCGTTCATTTTATTCTTCCTTGAATTAATAACCTAAACGTTGCATTTCTTCTGTAAAGCTCGCAGAAGTCCATTCATCACCAGATTCACAGCGGAAACCCTGCTGATTAAGTGCAGAAACAACGTCATCTAATGCTGTTGCGCCCGCAGAAAATGCCTGAATCAAGTTCTTTACAAAGTCTTGTTCGTAGACAGTTGGTTCTTTATAACGTGTTTGCCAAACCAACAATTCAGATTGACCAGGAATTTGAATATTGTTGATACCTGCATCGGTTGCCGGCGTTGCATGAATCCAGCTTGCCAACTTTTCATTAAATGTCTTCATTGTTCTGCTTCCTTGTACCTGTGAGGACTAGAGTTGAATTTGAATATCTTGTCCTTCAACACGAACTGGGTACGTACATAGGTTTCTACATCCCGGTCCACTTTTTAGCTCACCTGTCTGAATGTCAAAAATTGCTTCGTGCAATGGACATTCGACAGTTTGATCTTCGATAAATCCTTCGGTTAATAAGGCATACGCATGAGGGCAAACATTTTCAATCGCAAAGTAATTTTCATCGACGAAAAATACGCCAATTTTCTTCCCTTCAATTTCGATGGCTTTCGGCTCATCTTCGCTAACGTCACCCTGCTGACAAATTGAGATCCAACTCATACCTTGCGTCCTCATTTTGTTTTATATACAAAACATAATTTGATTTTCAAAACATGAGCTAAGCATAATACCCTTGATCATTTTTTGTCAAAGTAAAAATAAATAGATAATTCATTAGTTTAATGAATTTTAAATATTTTGTTACGTTTCAAACAAGAAACAAAGTTTTAAATATAAAAATTGTTTTATGTATTTTTAACAATTACAATAGTTCTAAAATAAAGCAGCATGCCCCAAATTGAACCTGGTTTTATTTATAGGAAAATGACACGAATGAGCCTAACTATTGAAGAAGATTCGCAAGAATCAGAAACAACAAAAAATGATGATCGATATTTAGTACCCGGTCTTGTACGGGGTTTAGCCATCTTGCAAGCATTTAACCAACAAGCACAAGAAATGACGATTACAGAAATCGCTGAAATTTTAGAAGTGAACCGTTCTAGTGCATTTCGTCTAATCTATACACTCGAATCTTGTGGCTATTTAAGAAAAGCTTCTCAAAAAACTTATGCACTTGATTCAAAAGTCATGGAATTAGGTTTTAACAGTTTATCTAAACTTTCATTGCTCGATTTATCGACGCCTTTAATGAAAGAACTACGTGATCAAACCAAACTTGCTGTGCATCTTTCTATTTTAGAAGGCACACATATTGTCTTTGTAAATAATATTCAGTCGATGGGAACCTTCACGAGTAACATTAGCTTAGGTACTCGCTGGCCTGCCCATGCAACCGTAATTGGTCAAATGTTATTGTCTGATTTACCTGAAACTGAAGTACGTCAGCGTTACCGTAACTTTGATGATTGGGATAGTTTTTCTGAACTGACTCCAACCAATTTAAAAACCTTATTGCAAAGATTAGTTTATGTAAAAACACAAAAAACGATGGTGAGCTGGGGTCATTATAATCATGATATGGCAGCCTGTGCGGCACCTATCTTTAAACAGTCAAATGGCAAAATGGTAGCGGTTATCTCTGTGAGTTGCCCAATTACAACTTATGATGAAAGAACGTTTAAAGAAGATATCGCAAGCCTAGTCGTTGAAACAGCAAACAAAATTTCAAAATTTATTTATTAAAAAAAGCGACGTTAAGTCGCTTTTTTTTTGCAATTTTATTTCACAAATTAAAAATTACGCTTAAATACGTTCCCATTCATATCTTGAAAAATAACTGTCGAATGGTTTTCTTTAATATCAAACTTTAAATACTGCTGTTTAAATTGTACAACAGCATAAAACTCTTCAGCACCATCATCTAAACCAGTAGCAGACACCTGAGTACCTTGTGGAAAATCCTTGAGCCATTCAGCATTATAAAAATCTGACACTGAATTAAAATCTATATATTTTGCGGGCTCAGCTATAATTTTTTGGGCCATCACATCAAACTGTTGCAGCTTATATATGACTAAATTCAGGATCATGGTTATTCTTAAAGGTTAATCATTAGCAGTCATCAATAGAGTGCGTATAGTAGTGTAATTTTCCATTACGGAAATGAAAATGTAAGCCATCATTACTACCTTCCCAAGGAAATATAGAGTAAGTATGATTTTCAGATATATCTATCTGCTTACCAAAAAACTTTTTAAACTCATTCTCGGTAGTTAAATGATTAAATAATCGAGAACCATACTTTAGACCGTTCTTCTGACTTACATATACTTTATCTAAAGATCCCGTAGAGAGTATCACTCCATCTTCATATACCCATTGATCTGGGAAATAACCACCATTGCATTCATCAACCTCACCTTTAATAACTTGCTTTGGTTTTTTCAGGCTATTTAAAGTAATATCAAAATCTTTCAATACTTTACCATGCCATAAAGGTTTAATATTTACTTGTGCATAAGAGGTCGTTGCTACTAAGAAACTAATACAAAATAAAAATATATGAGTTAAATTTTTCATAAAAATCCAGAAATTAATTATTTAAAAGTTTTGTGCCTTACTCTTATTGATGATCAAACCTTTTTGTTTGTCTTTCATAATGATTAAGGGAGATCCAACTTTTGTAGTTTTGGTATTATCCAAATATTTTTTCTTCTGTAAATAAATCTGTTTGTCTTTAATAGAGCTATCTATGGAAGTTTCATCATCCGTATAATAAGAAACATCTTGTGTATAAATATTTGACCAGTCCGCTATCCAAAAAATAATGAAATTTCCACCACGCTCCTGATAATTGTCTATAGCAAAGGTTTCAGAATCAATTTTATGTATGGTCTGGCCAGCTATTGAGGATATATCCTGATTTTTCGCTTTAAAATAATAGGTTTTATTTTTATCTAAATTGATAGCAAATACATTATAGCCTAGCGCATCAGCTATATTAGGCATAAAGCAAGAATAGCTTTGTATTTTTACCTGTGAGGACTGTGTAACTAATTTATTATTTTCAACAGGTTCATCTTTCTGACATGAATCAGGTAATTTACCGAGCTGATTTAAAGGTACAGCATTAACCTGAGCATTTGCATATCCAGAATAAAGAAATAAACAAAATAAAAGTTTTTTTAAAGTATGAGTCATCAAATAATTTCCAAAGAGGATTATTGTTTTAATATTTTCTCATAAATTAAACAGATTTTTTCAGATCTATATTATCAATCTGCTTTCTTTTAACCTTTTCCCATTGATACCAACCATAAGCTGCCATTAAAACAAAGGCTGCATATAATCCTGCAGTTAAAAATAAATCTTTATAGATAAACATACCTACATAAATAATATCAACGAATACCCAAAGTACCCATGTTGCAATATGCTTGCGACTGGTCCAGTAAGTTGCGAGCAAACTAAACGCTGCTAATTGCGAATCGAGCATTGGCACAGCTGCATCGGTAAAGTTTTTAAGAATCAAACCAAAGAGTAAGCCACCTACTGCCGCAATAATCATTTGAAAAATTGCTTTTTGAACTGCAATCGGTTCAATACGAATGTCGTGATCTTGCTGCTTTCCCTTAAACCAGTAGTAAAAACCATAAAAATTTACGACCATGAAAAAGAACTGTAAAATCGTTTCACCATAAAGCTTAAATTCGTAGAACAAATAAGCATATAAAACAAAGGCAAAGAAATTAAACAGCCAACACCACATGTTCCTAATAACAGTTAATCCAACTCCAATTAGGCTAATCAAGACTGCAAAAATTTCTAAAGGTGACATAAGAACAGCTTCTTATAGAGATCAATTCGACGAGGTATTATGAGAAAAATATCAGGTTAAGCAAACTGCTAATTTGAAATCAAAAAATCTATAGTTCATGCTTGAATATAATTTGTACTTTTCTATTTCTGTGTTATAAAAATATCACCTGTATTTTAATATACTTATCATGTTTTTATCTAAAGCCCATCTATGTCTGGCTCACCAATTATATGCCTTAGAGGTCAATATCTCTATGGCCGATTGGCGACGTCCATATTTTGGACAATTTGGCGCTTTGGATGAGAAAATCAAGATATTCCATTTGTAATATACCCCCTGATTTTCATAACAAGCCGCCATAAAACGCGGCTTTTTTTATGCCCTTTTAAAACACAAAAACCAAACTTTCTGGAGCTTTATATGAAGCCGTTATTTGAACAACAGAGTATTTCTACCCCGCAGACTCAGCCGGCTGTAGCATTATCTTCACCTTCTACTCGCCTCGCTACAGCCGGCCAATTTATTGCTGTCGTCATTATTTGGTCGCTTACCCCACTCGCGGCCGTCTGGACAGTACAAGAAATTCACTGGGCATGGGGGTTATTTATTCGATTCAGTTTGGCGATTCCAATCGCCTTACTCTGTCTACGATTTTTTCGTTTAAAACTCATCTTTAGTAAAAAAGCTGTTTTAAGTTATTGTGCCGGAGCCATTGGCTTATTTGGTTCTATGGCCTTTTGCTATATGGGCGCAGATAAAGTCCCCTCTGCCATTATTTCAATTATTTACGGTACTTCTCCGTTAGTGTCTGGACTCATCAGCTCTTTTTTATTAAGACGTGAACGTTTTTCGGCATGGCAGTGGCTTGGGCTCGGTATCGCTCTTGTTGGGATGAGCTTTACTTTAGGACTATCTTCATCAGGTTTTCAGCTCAACCGCATTGGTATTATGTTAGAGCTGATTGCGATGCTGTTTTATGTATTGTCGACTTTTGCCGTAAAATCTGTCGGAGCACATATTCCGCCAATTACACAAATGACAGGTGCTACTCTTGTTTCATGGGTCGGTTATATATGCCTGTTGCCTTTCTTTTGGTCACATCTTCCAACTGAATTTCCGAGCCTTAAAATTTCAATAGCGGTGCTCTACAGTGCAGTCTTTTCATCTGTGCTTGCCATGATTTTCTATTATCAACTCATCAAAGTCCTACAACCGACCACTGTGTTGCTCATTACCATTATTACCCCAGTTTTAGCTACATTTTGGGGAACATGGTTCAATCATGAACAGCTCAGCTCACATCTTATTTTAGGTTTAACGCTGTTATGCTTAGGATTACTGATGTATTCACGTCGTCCAACATAATGTTCTATAACCTGATTGAGGCTACTCATCAGGTTATTCTCCCCCTCATATTTATATTAATCTTAAGAATAAAAGTTTAGTTTTATTTTAATCCCCCTTCTATTTTTGTTTACGAAGTAGTCTATAAATTGTATTTGACACTTTTTAAACGATCGTTTAAAAACTTATTAAAGACAAATAAAGGACATCAAGACATGTCAAATCAAGAAGGAAAAGTTAGCCGTGAAACTCGCGGACATATTTTTTTAATTGGACTAGATCGGGCAGCAAAACGTAATGCCTTTGATAGCCACCTGATTAAAGATTTATCACTAGCGCTCACCGAATATGAAAATAATGATGAGCTGCGCTGTGCAGTAATATTTGCCCATGGTGAGCATTTTACTGCTGGATTAGATCTGGTTGAGTTACAACCTAAGCTTGCCACAGGTGTTTTTGATTTTAGTGATGAAGAAGTAAACCCTTGGGGCACTGTGGGTCGAAAACTGAGTAAACCTTTAATTGTTGCGGTACAAGGCTATTGTTATACCGCTGGTATTGAACTCTTTCTGAACGCAGATATTACGATTGCGAGTGAAAACACGCAATTTTCCCAAATGGAAGTTCAGCGCGGCATCTTACCTTTTGGTGGGGCAACAGCACGCTTTACACAAGCCGCAGGTTGGGCCAAGGCCATGCGCTACTTGCTTACGGGTGACCCTTTTGATGCAAAAGCTGCCTTGGATATGAACCTGATTACAGAAATTTGCCCTGAAGGTACTCAAATCAACCGTGCAATAGAACTGGCTGAACATATCGCTCAAGCTGCACCACTTGCTGTAAAAGCCACTCTTGCTTCTGCACGTGAAGCCATCAATGAAGGTTATCAAGCTGCATTTAGTCAGTTACAAAATCATCTTCATCCCTTATTAAAAACTGAAGATGTGCAAGAAGGAGTTTTTGCCATGTTGCAAAAAAGACCTCCTGTTTTTAAAGGTAAATAACTTTCATCACGCTAGAAAAATAAAGAGAAAAGCAATGCAATTAGCGACTCAAACGAAAGATCAGCTTAGCCAAAATGTACAATTTTCAGCTTTAGATGACTATCAACTCAAGGGCACACGTTACTTTACGACGACACCAGCTAAAGCCAATATTGTCGTTGCTGGAGCTACTGGCGTACCACATGAGTTTTACCGTCGTTTTGCTGAATATATGACGCAATATGGTTATCAAGTATTCACCTTCGATTATCGAGGCGTTGGAAAATCGAGTCCAAAATCTTTAAAAGGATTTGATATGTCTTATTTAGACTGGGGACAATATGACTTAGCAGGTGTCATTGAATATTTATCACAAGAACCCCTACCTCTTCTAATGGTGGGTCATTCTTACGGTGGCCACGCATTAGGGCTATTACCTAATCATGAAAAATTATTGGCCTGCTACACTTTTGGCACTGGGGCTGGCTGGCACGGTTATATGCCACTCAAAGAACGTTTTAAAGTTCAAGTGGTCTGGAATATTGTGTTTCCACCTATCGTTGCTGTGACAGGTTATTTGCCTTGGAGCAAATTTAATATGGGTTCTGACTTGCCATTAAATGTGTATAAACAATGGCGAAAGTGGTGTAAAAATCCTAAGTATTTTTTTGCTGACCCAGAACAGCAACATTTAATTGAACAATATGCTTCTGTCAAAACACCAATTTATGCAGTATCGGCACTTGATGATGATTGGGCTTTACTGGCTTCTTGTCGTGCATTTATGCAGCATTATCGACAAGCTCCGGTCACATATATCAGCCTTCAACCTCAAGATGTTTCTATGAAAACAATTGGGCACATGGGCTACTTTAAAAAAGGTGCTGAACAGATCTGGAGTAAAATCCGTACTACTTTTGATGATTTGGTACAAGCCTGATTTATGTTTTGGATAATTTAAGATGAGACCGCAAAAACTTGCGAAAGAAGAATTGCTCAAGCACTGTGCTTTGCAGTTTAAAACCTATGGATACGCAGGCACCAGTATGGACATGCTGGCAAAGGCTTGCGGCCTAACCAAAGCTTCTTTTTATTACTATTATCCAAACAAAGAAGCACTATTGCTTGAAGTGCTCAATAGCACTCATCAGTATTTGATTCATTCTTTATTTGGAAATACGGTAAATTCTGAACTCTCTGCAATTGAACGTTTTGAGCAAATGCATGAACGTGCTATTCATTTTTTTACACAAGGAGTGAATGGTTGCTTAATAGGTATTATTTCTATGGAAGCAGCATATGGCTCACCTGAAATTTTAGCCAAAATACGCAGCATTTTTGAGGACTGGCAACGTGCGATCCAATCTATTTTTGCGAAGAGCCTTGCTCAAGATAAAGCAGAGATTTTAGCAAAACAAAGTATTGCTGATTATGAAGGTGCGATCTTGATGTACCGTGTCACCCATGATGAATTTTATATTAATCAAGTCAAACAACGTATTCTTGGATTTCTCAGTTCATAAAAAATAAAGCCCACTTCAAGTGGGCTTTATTTGATTAATCAGGTTTATTCAACTCTAACAATCTTACCTAGTTCATCGTGGTGAACTACCGTAATTTTTTGGCTACGACCCTGCTCAATTTCATGTTCAGGTAAATCAAAATAGCGTGCATAATCATCAGTCTGTTTCATTTTAAGCGCACTACCACCGACACGACGCTCCGGTAGCACATGGCTCCACAATAATAAACAAATTGCGCAAGCAATTAATGCTGTAAGGCCATGTTCAATTCCTACACCAAAGGCACTAAATAAACGGTGTACCAAATGAGTTTTTTGTAGTTCAACCAATAACCATACAAACACGAACGGACGCCACAACAACAACCAAACCGCCCACATCATGGCTGTGCTTGTTGTAGAAGCATAGCGTTTATGCCATGGTAATTGACGGCGTAAATCAATAATCAACGAATCTGTCTTCATTTCTCTCTTTACCTAACGAAGTGCTGTGGTTTTTCCCCAGACATCAATACAGCACGATCTTTAAAATCTCATGACTCTCGCATTTCATCTAACGAATGCCCCGATCCGGGCTCACCCAACGTGCTCGTTTCTCATCTCCACGTCGTAAGACTTTTGGAAATGCCACAATGGTTGCCGAAATCGTAATTAACCAAAAGACAAGCGGGTACCAAATCATCCAGAAATAATTTTTTCCTAGGTTTGGTTCATAACGACTATCCATCCATTTGCTTAAAGCAAACTGAATTAGACAAGTTGCCCCCAATAAAATGCCGCTACCATACGGTAAAAATGGAGAGCTCACAACGGCTAGTGCTGGTAGTGGTAAAATAAAATGCGCCAACCACAATACAGCCATCGCTAGCATTAAATATGACCATACTAATGTTAAGCAAAGCTCAAACATTAAAGGCCATAAAAAATTCAATTTTGGCTTGGTGAACACATCAATATTTTTAATTAATACTTGTGCGCCACCCATTGCCCAGCGTAAACGTTGTTTCCACAACCCATTTAAGGTTTCAGGCATTAAAATCCAAACCAAGGCATTCGGTTCAAACTCAATATCCCAACCTGCACGCTGTAACTTCCAAGTAATATCGATATCTTCAGTCAACATATTGGGTGACCAATAGTCGACTTGGTGAACGGCGCTTTTACGAAAAGCCGTAATTACACCTGATACAGTAAACAAGCGACCAAAGGTACGTTGTGCACGTTTAATCATGCCCACAATCGAAGAAAACTCACCGACCTGAATACGCCCTAATAAAGTTGAGCGAGTGCGGATACGCGGGTTTCCAGTAACCGCAGCAACAGTCGGATTTTCAAGAAAATGACGAATCATCCACTTTGCTGCATGTGGATCAAGTAAAGCATCACCATCAATACCAATTAAAAACTCGGCATCGGTCATTAAGCTTCCGGCTTGCAACCCCATGGCTTTACCTTGGTTTTGAGCCAAATGAACAACACGCAGTTTTTCATGTTGTTCAGCTAAACGGTCGAGTACTTCGCCGGTATTGTCTGAGCTACCATCATTAATCGCGATGACTTCAAAGTGAGGATAGTCCAGTTTTAAAGCATGGCTAATGGTTTCTTCTGCATTATCCCCTTCATTAAAACAAGGAACTAATACAGCGACTTTCGGATAACTTTCTAATGGCGCTGGTTGATCGTAAGGCGGAGCCTGACGTTCTTTCCAATAGAAAATGATCGCCCCCATCATCCATAAATACGACATGAATAATGGGTAATAAAAAACAAATTTTAAGGCATACGACCATATTGCAGCAAAGATTGTCATGTTTCAGCCTCGACTACGGCACAAGACGAGATGATTTTTCAGCAAATGCTTTATTCATTACGTCCACATCCGGATGATCTTTAATTGGGTCATCTGGGTAATATCCGACATGCATTACACCTTGCTGATAAAGAGAATGAATTGTTGCTGCCATTTCAGCTGAAGGTACCTTTTCGTTTTTACGCCAGTCGGTTGCCTGTAATTCAAAAACAGTTTTCTTGATGCCATTCGGGTATTGTTTTACCCGATCAACCATATCTTTATAGAATTGATCAGCATTATCGACCTGCTCCATATAAGGCATTGCCATAATAGCTGTAAAATCATAACGCTTTAATGACTCTTCAAGAGATTGAGAGTACCAATTTTCCGCATATGGTTTTAACGCGACTTGCGCATATAAATTACGTGCGGTGAGCAAGAAAGGTTCATATTGTCGCACGTCATCAACGAGTTGCATTGCAAAATCATCTAGATATTTTGTCTTATATGCAGTCCACTTTTGTAAGTCTTGATCGTTTTCACGGATTTTTGCTAAATCTGTTGGCAAACCTTGCTTCGCATAAGCTTTTAAAGCATCAGGGCTTGCATCTTCATAATCAGATAATGTCACATCATCATGGAACAAGAGGCCATTAAATGGCGTTGATTTTGCCAAATCCTGATAAATTTCACGAATCGTTTGACGTGCATCGGCTGAGAACGGGCTTAAACGGATATACCCCATATTAAGGTGTTCACCTGTTTTTTCCTGCTGAGTCACCACCAAGTCCTTAGAAACAGGATCCGTTTTTGGTAGTTCCCACGCCAATAAAGGCATCCATGCATAAATACGACTTACAGATGTACGCGTTTGAATTTGCCATGCAACACGGTTAAATAAGTCTGCACGCATTGGAATATGACGGTTTGGGAAATAAACCATATCAGCAGAACCATTCGCATCTGGATCTGAAAATGCCTGTAAATAAACTGTATTTACACCCATGCCATTAATTCGATCTAACAAGTGTCCTAAATTACGCTCTTGTTGTTTCGGGTCTGGATCATAAATATAGTCCAGATCAATATGCATGATTTTTTGCGGACGATTATTATCCGTTAAATTTAATTCACGGTTTTTAATTTCTTGAGCCAAATCATCAGTTGTCATTCCACCTTCAACCAAAATACGGCTCATATTTTGTAAAGATTGTTTTGCATGGTCTGCCCCATCATCAAGTGTAATGGTCACTGGCATGCCTAATTTTTTTGCAATTTGAACAGTTTGCATATTATAGCGACCATATGGCCATACCATAATACGTGGTGAACGTAAGCCATGCGCTTTTAATAAGTCATTATTCTTTTTCAGGTCGTTATAAATTCGTGCCTGATATTGTGCATCGTTCTCATATGTTTGTGTTTTAACATCATAAAAACGTGTGGTCGCAGCAGGTTCTGAGTTACCTTGCGGGTTACCCGTAATACCGCGGTGCAAATGATAGCTATGGCTCGCAATTTCAACCAGACCACTATCTTGCATCTCTTTAAGCTCATTCCAGCTCAAGATTTTATCACGTGAAATTTCTTCGCCAGAGAAGTCAACTTTTTGACCAGCTTTTGGTTCTAACCATGAACCGACTACAGCCAAAACAACCGGAATCTTTTTTGCTTTAATAACAGGATATGCATTTTGATAAAAAGACTGATAACCATCATCTACAGTCAATAATACTGGCTTAGTCGGCAGTTGATATTTGCCTTGATGTGCACGAATTAATTGATCAACGGTAATAAAATGGAAACCATTCTTTTGCAACCATTCAACATGCTGTGTAAATTGTTGAGTCGTTACCGCATACTCAGGAATCATTGCATTTTTTGTATCAGTAATTTCATGATAGCCAATGACCGTAAGTGTTGAAGCATCAATTTTTTGTGGTTTAGCCAATGCCATACCAGACATGCCAGTAAGGGCTAATCCAAGCGTAAGATTCAACAAAGGAGATGCAAAGCGGATAGTCATGAAATAGCGTCTCAATAACAATATAGATTATTTATGTGAAATTTAATGTTAAGACGCAAACTTTCTGAAATTTGGTCTTAATATCATCCTGCCCACAAATGAACAGTTTTTCAGTCAGCATTTATAATCAAATAACCTGAAAATAAGCTTAAATATTCAAAAAGCTAAAATATAAATTATGAATGTATTTATATTTAAAGCTCATATAAACAAGAAAGCCCCCTAAAGGGCTTTAAGTTTTTCGCTAGTCACGGGTTTTGACATCGAATAATTCAATTTCAAAAATTAAATTAGAATTGGCTGGAATAATCTTACCCATTTTACGCTCACCATATGCTAAATGAGCAGGCACGATTAATTTACGTTTACCGCCAACTTTCATTCCCATGATACCTTGGTCCCAGCCTTTAATGACACGACCGGTACCAATCACACATTCAAAGTAATTACCGCGGTCAATTGAAGAGTCGAATTTGGTACCGCCTTCTAACCAACCTGTATAGTGAGTCGTAATCAAAGCACCTTTAACTGCTTCTTTACCTTCACCGATCTTTAAGTCGATAATTTCTAATTCATTTGACATCGTTTTACCCCTTAACCTCAATCTTTTACCTACAACTGGTGCCTAGTGTACCAATTGAATCTGTCGAATTTGTTGTGCTTTTCTATTTTACTGTAACTGGCTCCACACCACATTTGCTTGCCCCTTATCACCTAAAAGGGTCCATTCTGTGTCCATCACATTTAACTGTAGCTGCATGGTACGTTCACAGAGTTGTTCTAACTCAGCTGTGCTTGCAGGTGCGATTTGCCAAACCTGAACGTTACTTAACGTTTTAATTTTGCTATTTCTCTTCCACCACTCTTCGACTTGTGTGCTATACACAACAATCGCAACTTTTTTACAGCGTGCACTCGCCTTTTTAACTTTATCTTCAGATGGCAAACCGACTTCAATCCAAGTTTCCAATTGACCCGTTAAATCTTTTTGCCATAACGCTGGTTCATCAGTTTCAAAAAGATCTTTTGTAAACTCAAGCTCATCACTTGCAAAACGGGCAAAGGCCATTAAACGAACCATTAATCGTTCTAATGTTTCAGAAGGATGCAAGGCAAGCGTCAGTTGGTAATCACCATAAATATGGTCATCCATATTGGCAATATTCAAGTCTGCCTTATAAATTGTTGCTTTAAGCGCCATGATTAATATGTTCCAAAATTTGGCGCTAAGGATACTCGATTTTAGCTAAAAATTATAAAAAAACTGAGTAATGTAAAACATCGCGATGGTGAAATTTGCATATTCTTCCAAAACGCTCCACTTATTTTAGAGTTGGCTGGCTTTTTGCTTAAAAGAGATATTCTCCTCTTCCGAAAATTGATGACTTATGTGGCAAAAGCTCAAGCGTAGTTTATTTTTACAGGTTCTTTGTGCTCTCTTTCTTGGTGTTGCAGTTGGAGCTGGTTTTCATGATTTCTCCCTATCTTTAAAGCCATTGGGTGATGGTTTTATTTCTTTAATTAAGATGCTGATTGCACCAATTGTGTTTTGTGTGGTTGTGCTGGGAATCTATGGTGCAAATGACATCAAAAAAATGGGCAAAGTCGGTGCAAAAACCATTCTCTATTTTGAAGTGGTCACCAGTATTGCTTTAGTTTTAGGCATTATTGTGGCCTATGTATTTAAACCTGGCGTTGGCATGAACATCGATATCAGCCATTTAGATGCAAAAGATTTAAGCACCTATACCGAACGTGCACATGAAATGCACACAGGTTCGGAATTTCTGCTCAATATTATTCCAAAAACATTCACGGCTGCCTTTGCAAACGGCGATATTTTACAAGTTTTACTCATCGCTATTTTATTTGGTGTAGCACTACTTTTAATTCCTAAACATTTGGCAGAGCTGGTACGTCAGGCTTTGGAAGCTTTTTCTGAAGTCTTCTTTAAAATTATGGGACTGATTATTCGTTTAGCGCCTATTGGTGTGTTCGGATCAGTGGCCTATACCACTGCCAAGTTTGGTTTAGATTCACTTCTACAATTGGGTTATTTAGTTTTACTGTTTTATGCAACGTGCATTTTATTTGTTGTTATTGTTTTAGGTTCAATTTTAAAACTTGCCGGTCTCAACATCTTCAAATTTGTAGCTTATTTTAAAGATGAGTTAGCCATTGTTTTGGGTACAGCCTCTTCTGACTCTGTCTTACCCCAAATCATGAAAAAACTCAGAAATCTGGGAATTAAGGATTCAACCGTTGGTCTCGTCATCCCTACTGGTTATTCTTTTAACTTAGATGGCTTTTCAATTTACTTAACTTTAGCTGTTATTTTTATTGCACAAGCCTGCAATATTGATTTATCTATGCACGACTTGTTGGCTATTTTATTAGTTTCACTCATTACTTCTAAAGGTGCACACGGTATTCCCGGTTCAGCTTTAGTTATTCTTGCAGCCACCCTTTCAGTTATTCCAAGCCTCCCTGCGATTGGTCTAGTACTTCTACTTTCAGTCGACTGGTTCATTGGCATTATTCGTGCCTGCACCAACTTGATTGGTAACTGTGTTGCGGCCGTAGTCATTGCGCATTGGGAAAAAGATATTGACCATGCTCAAGCTAAAGCCGTGCTAAATACCAAACCTTAAATCCGTTCTAGAGAACATTGAATCATCTTTTTCTCAATGTTCTCTAGTCTTCAATTCGGCAATTCAATAAATCAGTTTCAAATGCCAACCAATCGTGTTCATGTTGGCTAATCATTTCAATCCGGTTATCAATGCCCTCTTCGCCAGACTTATAATTAAATTGCTGCGGATTAAAGTTAAAGGTTTTCCAACCTTGATCCGTATTAAAAATTCCCTTAATTCGCAACCAGTCTTTTTGTGCACATAACACATCGAGCAAAGCATAAAACTCAAACTTCCAGCGTTTAGGCAATTTCCAACCCGCGACAATATAACCTTGTGCCGACTCGACATAATGATAAGGTAACTGCTGAATTTCTTTCACGACCTCAGTTTCAGTCATTTGTTTTTGAAGTTTAAGTAAAGGTTGAATAGAGCGTTCGGTTAAACGAGCAGCCACATCAATTTTATTTAACGCTAACTGACCATGTTCAGTTTTAATCCACTCTTGTTGATAAGGCTGATATTCTTCTTTTAATAACTCAAGTGCCTGATCATCTTCAAAAGTCATCACATCAGTATGTGACACCACCACAGTCTGAGCAGCTTTTAACTGATCTTCATAAAGGTTTTGTTTAACCCAATTGGTATCGTGTAAACGGCTACCATCTATAACTGTGACTAATGCTCGCATGGCTAAACTACTTTGCCAATGCGGTTCAGTCAGTTGATCAAATAACTGCGAAGGATGCCCAAGACCAGTCGGTTCAATAAATAGTCGGTCTGGTTTTTGTTCACTCAATAGACGGGCTAAAGCAATATGCATAGGCAATTGACTGCTACAACATAAGCAACCACCTAATAATTCTTTGACTGCATATCCTTCATCTTGAGGTAAGAGTTGTTGATCTACTCCAATCTGCCCAAACTCATTCATTAATACAGCCCAGACCTCATCTTTAGGTTTCTGACTTAATAAATGCTGCAATAACGTGGTTTTCCCCGCCCCTAAAAAACCGGAAATAATATGGGTAGGAACAGTTTTTTGGGCAATAAATTTCACGAGTCACTCAAATTGGAACGATCTAAAACATTTTAGGTATATCACTCTTTTTTGTCATGTAAATGATTTTTAAAGTTGGCCGATGATTTTTTAATTTTTACTTAACAAACCAATAATGAGACTTACATCTCATTTAAAATCTAAATTAACTTTAGATAACTACAATTCAAACGGAATATTCTATTTATACGCATTCACAATTCATGCCAGAGTGTTAGGTTTACGTAACACAATTGGTTTTTTTTCACTCAATAAGAAATATTTTTACACATTTTAAGGTGTAATTAAGCCCTTTAATTTTACAGATTCCGCACATAAATGGTCCATATATTTCATATTGTTAAGATAGGCGTAATAGATTGTTAAGTTAATTGATGTAATCCAAACCTCGGCTTAGCATGTGTCCTAGCTTAGTCATTCATCCATACACGTTTCATGTGTAGGTATGAACGATTAGGTTTGATTTACTTTTTTAATGAATTTAAGGATGCCATAAAATGAAATTAGCTAAGACTCTACTTGCAACAACTTTAGCTTTAACTGCAGTATCAACTTTCGCTGCTTCTAAACATGAACAAGCACACAGCACTGCTGGTGAAGAGAAAGTTGTTGTTTCAACTCAAGAACAAGCAAACACAGCAAACGCTGCATCTGATGCTGTAGGTTCTGCTTCTGAAGCTGCTCCTGCAGCTCGTTAATTCTCTCAGCACTCTCCTCCAAGCTCAGAGATAATTTTACTGAAATGAAAAATGGATGCTGAATTTCAGTAAAGAAGAAAAGGATCGAACCATGCTGCGGTTCGATCCTTTTTTTTAAGAAGATTTCTTATACATACTACAAGATGGGTTGTGATTTTCTTGTAGACGTAAAACCTTACGGTGCTCGGCTGCTTCAAAGCGGCAACGTTTCCACTCAGTATTTAGATTTAATTGAGGCACTTCACATGGCTTGCTCTGTTCATCAACAGCAACCATGGTGAAATAACAGCTATTGGTATGACGCACTGTACGCTTCTGGATATTTTGGGCTTCAACACGTATTCCCACTTCCATTGAAGTACGGCCTACATGGTTAACACTTGCCAAGAAGGTTACCAGCTCACCCACATAAATAGGTTCTTTAAAATTCACCTTATCTACAGATAACGTCACTACGTAGCCACCCGAATAACGACTCGCACAAGCGTAAGCGACTTGGTCTAGTAGTTTTAGAATCGTACCACCATGAACATTACCTGAAAAATTTGCCATATCAGGCGTCATCAAAACTGACATCGTCAATTCAGACTGATCATCAGTTGCTGTGGTTATTTCATCTAATGTAGGCATAGCTCAACTCTGTGTCTTAAAACAAGCTCAGTCAACATTATGGTTGATAATTCACAAAAAAAACATGATTAAATCCACAACATGGCATTGTATTTTTTAATATCTCTGATTGTTTTTTAAAATCTAATTTTTTAAAGCATTATTTTTAAAGTTATTTTTTATAGCTGCATCATTTATTTTAAAGTTTTATAGAACATGCTATGCCATTTTATTCCACGCTTAATGGCATAGCAGGGTCTTACAGATCATTCACTATACTTTAGTAATAACGCCTGTCACACCATTAATAATCATATCAATGGCGATCGTTCCAATTAATAAAGCAGATAAACGTCCCACAATGTCGAAATAACGGTCGATATGCTTGGCATGTTTATAGCGTAAATGATCATGTGAAAATTTCATCAAAATCAAAATACTACAAGTTAAAAACAAGGTGAAGGCAATCACTAGGGCTGCCTCACCAATTGACATTTCAATACCTGTAACCACAGCGGCACTAATAGTTCCGGGGCCAATCATAAATGGCATTGCAATGGTGCCAGCCAGATGTTCTGGCGCTCCACGCATTTCACCAATCGTATCGGCACCCTGAAAAACATAGCGATAGCCAATGACCAAAAAGATAAGGCCTCCAAAAATCTGGAAGGCTTCAAAACGTACATTCAGATATTTACTAAAAATTGTTTCGCCGCCCCATGCAAATAGCATGAACACGACAAAAGCAATCAAGCTTCCCTGAATCAGTGCTTTATTAAACACCTTTGTTTCTGAATGGCGGATTAGGCCAATCATATAAATGCTCATTAAAAATGGATTGAGCAAAGAGAAAAATAAAGCAAAAGAATGTAGATAAGGAGAAGCCATGCATTGTCCTCTTAAGCTTGTGGATCTGGGAACAACGGTCGGTTCCCTGGGCTAATACGATTAATATGTAAGAACGTCATATGTCTTTCATATTTATCTAAAATGTCATTAATAACCTGTTCCTTACCGTAACCAACGAGGTCATTATCTTGAGAACCATCATAAAGATAGGTTTCAAGTCGGTAATAGAACTGTTTACCCCGTTTCACACGTTGACTGAAATTCGGTGCGCTATAGCGTACAGGCCAGATCTGGTAAACGAAGTTTTGTTCTTCTTCCAAATGAATTGTGAAGTCGAGATGGTAAAGCGTGTCTTCATCTTCGAGTAGCGTTTGCTGCACATCCACGTTCATTCCCTGCTTAATAAGTTCATCAGCAACGGCCTGAACAGCCGGTCGACAAACTGTATCCAACATGCGCAGAGTGTCAGTGGTTCCCGGATGATGCATCACTCGAGTTAAACGCTGTTTCCAATTCAAAATATCAACGTTACCAACCACTGGAGCTGCATTCATGCTACGGCTAGCCTGCCTGTAATCTTCAAGCCTTAAGGACTTATAAAGTCCGGCCATGACAAGGAACATCACGAAACTAAACGGCAATCCCATAATGATGGTTGCGTTTTGCAAAGCGGTAATCCCGTTGGTCATCAGCATCGCTAACGTAAGTAAACCAATGGCAATAGCCCAGAACACACTCAACCAACGCGGAGCATCATTATCAATATGAGTTAACTTGGTGGTGAAGTTCCCTAGAACCAGCGCTCCCGAATCAGCAGATGTCACATAGAACAAAAGCCCTGTTACGGTGGCAATTGAAGCAATAAACGTAAAGCCTGGATATTGTGCTAACAAATCATAAAAACCATGAGCCGGATTCGCCAACACAGTAGCAGCTAAGGTTTGGTTCCCTTCAAAAATAACGCTGTGCAACGCACTATTACCAAAAATAGATAGCCACGTGATCGTAAATAAAAGCGGGATAATTAAAGTACCAGACACAAACTCACGAATGGTACGCCCTCTTGAGATACGCGCCAGAAAAAGTCCTACAAATGGAGACCACGCAATCCACCATGCCCAGAAGAACAAGGTCCAGCTACTCATCCACTCTTTAGGCTGTTCAAACGCAAAACTTTGTAAAGCCAAAGACGGAAAACGGCTTAAATAATCACCAACATTTTGAACAAGGGCATTGAGTAAAAACTCAGTATTTCCCAAAAATAAGATAAACAGTAAAAGGCCAATCGAAACATAAATATTGATTTCAGATAGAATCCGCAGGCCTTTATTAACGCCTGATGTCACCGAAATAATACTGATCCCAACTGCGATGGCAATCAGGGCAAACTGCATCCAGATATTCTCTGGTAACCCCAATAACACATGTAGCCCATAATTTAGCTGTACCACCCCAATCCCGCAGGTCGTTGCAATACCAAAAATTGTCCCGATAACGGCAGCCGTATCAACACTATGCCCGATTACACCATTAATTCTTTGACCAAAAATTGGGTAGAGTGCAGAGCGAATAGTAAGCGGCAGATTATAACGATAGCTAAAATATCCCAATGACATACCAATCAAGGCATACATACACCAACCAGTTAAACCATAGTGGAACAATGTCCAGACCATACTTTGGCGTGCGGCTTCATAAGTCTGAGCTGCACCTACTGGCGGTTGCATATAATGAGATAAAGGCTCAGCAACCGAGAAGAACATTAAATCGATACCAATACCAGCCGAAAACAGCATGGCAGACCAACTGAGTAAACTAAACTCAGGTTTTGAATGCTTAGGTCCTAGCTTAATATTGCCATATCTTGAACAGGCAATAAAAATCACAAACGCCATGTAAAGTGTTGCGGCAAGCAAGTAATACCAACCAAAAGTTGAGGTTACCCACTGAAGTACGGTGTTCATGATTCGGTTTGAAAAATCGTTGAACAAAAACGTGACGAGAGAAAAAATTAAAATAAGTACAGCTGAAAAATAAAAAACCACACGGTTGAGCGGGTCTTTTTTAGATTTAGATAATGTTAAATCATCAACTGCTCTTGGATTATCTGTTGCCATACAATCCTCAAGGAATAAAAATAAAAACAAAATATTTAATTTCGTCTTTTCACTCTTATTTAAAACAATGAAAAGACGACTTTAAACGCAAAAAAATAATATATAGATGTGATCGGTTGAGGTTATAAAACCTCAGTCACTTTATTCTGGTCACAATTCGACGGAACCGAAATGTCTTTTGAAACAGCTAACTGTTTTTTCACTAATTGAGGGTCAAAATCATCTTGCTTTAACGCTTTGGCTAAACCAAACATATAGAGCAAAATAATGACTGAAAATGGTAAACCACATAACACCACAGCACTTTGCATGGAGGTAAAACTACCGGCTAAAAGCAAGCCAATACTTACAATGGTAATTACCACAGACCAAAAGACGCGTAACCAGATCGGTGAATCACTATCATTGGTGCCCCCTTTTGAGGACAAATTAGCGATCATTAGTGTACCAGAGCCAACTGGTGTCAAAAATAAAACGAAACAAATTACAACAACAATGCCAGCAACATATGGATTAAACGGTAGATATTCGAGTAGCTTAAATAAAGATAATGCCGGATCAGTTAAGACCATATCACCCAAAACTTTCTGTTTTTGGTTCAAGATAAAGTAAATTGCCGTATTTCCAAAAACTGAGATCCAAGCCAGCGTAAAGCCTAATGGAATCAGGCATACACCCAGAATAACTTCTCGAATTGTACGTCCTTTTGAAATACGGGCAATAAACATCCCTACAAAAGGTGCCCAAGCAATCCACCATGCCCAATAAAATACTGTCCACGAACCTAACCAACCACTTGCCTTCTGGTTGTATAAATACATATCAAAGCTTTTACCAATAAAATTGCTTAGATAATCACCCGTATTTTGCACAAGACCATTTAATAAATGATTTGTAGGACCTGTTAAAAATACAAATAAAAGTAAGGCATAGAGCAGACGTAAATTAATACGAGATAACCATGCCAGACCTTTTTCGATGCCGACCACTGTCGTAATCGTGGCAACAAACATCATAACCAGAACAGCAGTAATTAAGGTCACAGAGTTATCAGGAATTTGGGGAAGTAAATAGCAAATACCAGATACGAGTACCAAAGCACCAATTCCTAAATTGGTGACCAAGGAAATAACCGTTGCTAAAATTCCAAAACCATCAACAAAATCTCCCACCAAGCCATGAACACGCTCTCCAAAAATTGGATAAAGCGCTGAACGTAATGCTAAGGGCAAGTCTTGTCTAAAAGCGAAATAACCTAGAGTGACTCCAAGCAATGCATAGAGTACCCAGCCATGAATCCCCCAATGCAAGAAGCTATAGGTCATGGCATTTCGGGCAGCTTGAATGGTTCCGGCCTCACCTTCTGGTGGTCTCAAGAAGTGATCAACAGGTTCGGCAACACCATAGTAAAGTAAGGCAATACCAATACCTGCCGAGAACAACATTGAAGTCCATGCCAAATAAGTAAACTCAGGTTTATCGTCGTCTTTTCCTAGGGGAATCTGCCCCACTTTTGAAAAAGCTAGCCAAGCGACAAAGCCCAAGCACAGCACAATAACCAACATGTAATACCACCCAAAAAAGTGATTTACCTGCTCTTGTACATAGGTCAGCCAAAACTGACTTTTTTCTGGAAACAGCACAAAAAGTAGGCCAAAAATGCCAATACTGATGGCCGAACTCCAAAATACAAAACGATTTAACCGAATATGGTCTGAAGAATATTTATCACTTTTCAACACCATCTTATTGCTCCTTGCAATCGGTGTATTTTCTCAAAATAACGTGATAAGTAATGTACTTATGCGCATCATCATATCCTTAAGAATCTTTGATTTTACCTCTTTATTCCTAGAGGCAATCTTCAAAAATTCATTGATTTTTACATATGATACTTGTTATTGATTGAACGTTCAATCAATAACAAGTATGATAAAAAAAGTGCTATGATGCTCTGCAAGTTAACATGCTGAATTTAAAGCACCATTAAAAGTGCTGATGTGGAAAAACATGACAAAACGCAGAGTAAAACCAGAGCACGTGCGACGTGAAGAAATTATGAATGCCGCACTCGACGTAATTTATGAAGTGGGGTTATCCAATACCACCATTGCACAAATTGCAAAAAAAGCCGAGTTGTCGACCGGCATTGTCAGCCATTATTTTGGCGACAAACAAGGGTTGATCAATACCTGTATGCAAGAAATGCTGAATGTTCTGCGTCATAAAACTGAACAGTACAGAGCAGAAGCAGATTCGCATCCAGAGAGCCAGATTAAGGCGATTATCGACTCTAACTTTGACATTAGTCAGGTAAATGAAAAAGCAATGCGGGTCTGGTTAGACTTTTGGTCAGCGAGTATGCATGTACCAGACTTAAGCCGTTTGCAAAAGATTAATGATCAACGCCTATATTCCAACTTGAAGTTTTATTTTCTCAAGTTAATGGATGAACAGCAGGCAAGTGTTGCCGCTAGAGGGTTGGCAGCATTGATTGATGGATTATGGTTACGAGGCAGTTTAAGCCGTCATAACGAATTTGACAGCAACCTTGCTCGTTCCATTGCTTACGATTATGTACAAACGCAAGTTCAATTTGCGAACAAGCCTTTGCAGGAGAGACAAAATGAGTGATGCACAAGTTCATCAACTGTATATCCATGGACGCTACGTTAAAGCAACCAGTGGAAAAACATTTAATAGTATTAACCCTGCCAACGGCGAGACAATCGCGATTCTTCAACAAGCTTCTGAACAAGATATTGAAGCTGCTGTACAAAGTGCCCAACAAGGACAAAAAATCTGGGCTGCCATGACAGCCATGGAGCGTTCACGTATTTTACGTCGCGCAGTCGACATTTTGCGTGATCGTAATGATGAACTTGCCCGTCTTGAAACACTCGACACTGGTAAAGCCTACAGTGAAACATCTACAGTCGACATTGTGACTGGTGCAGATGTACTCGAATATTATGCAGGACTTGCAACAGCCATTCAGGGTGAACAAGTTCCGCTTCGCGAATCAAGTTTCTTTTATACACGCCGTGAACCTTTAGGCGTGGTTGCAGGTATTGGTGCCTGGAACTATCCAATTCAAATCGCTTTATGGAAATCTGCCCCTGCCCTTGCTGCCGGCAATGCCATGATTTTCAAACCTAGTGAAACCACTCCTCTTACTGCATTTAAACTTGCAGAAATCTATACAGAAGCTGGCTTACCAGACGGCGTATTCAACGTAGTTCAAGGGCCAGGCCATGAAATTGGTCAGTGGTTAACTGAACATCCAGTAATTGAGAAAATCTCATTTACAGGTGGTGTTGAAACTGGCAAAAAAGTCATGGCAAGTGCTGCTGGCTCTACACTTAAAGAAGTGACCATGGAACTTGGTGGTAAATCGCCACTGATTATTTGTGAAGATGCCGACCTTAACCGTGCAGCTGATATTGCTGTCATGGCGAACTTCTTTAGTTCAGGCCAAGTTTGTACCAATGGTACGCGTGTATTTGTTCCAAAATCTCTTTTAGCCGATTTTGAAAAAGCTGTTGTAGAGCGTGTAAAACGTATTCGTATTGGTGACCCAATGGCTGAAGAAACCAACTTCGGGCCACTCACCAGCTTCCCTCATATGGAAAAAGTGTTGTCTTTCATTGAGTCAGGTAAACAACAAGGCGCTAAAGTCTTAATTGGTGGTGGACGTGCAACAGAAGGTGACCTTGCTAAAGGCGCTTATGTACTACCGACAGTATTTAGCGACTGTAATGACCAAATGGCAATTGTTCAAGAAGAAATTTTTGGACCAGTCATGAGCATCTTAAGCTACGAGACTGAAGAAGAAGTGATTCGTCGTGCTAACGACACCACCTTTGGTTTAGCTGCCGGCGTGGTCACTCAAGACATTAGCCGCGCTCATCGCATTATTCACCAAATTGAAGCTGGTATTTGCTGGATTAATACTTGGGGCGAGTCGCCTGCAGAGATGCCAGTGGGTGGCTACAAGCAATCTGGCGTGGGCCGTGAAAATGGCCTAACCACGCTTGGACACTATACCCGTATCAAATCTATTCAAGTTGAACTTGGCGATTATCAAAGCATTTTTTAATGCATCAATTGCCTTAAACACGTCAACCTAAATCACATATGCAGAGCAATCTTTATAGATTGCTCAGGCAAACTGTTAGTAAAAAAAGGATAGTTATGAATATTAAAGAATATGATTACATTATCATTGGCGCAGGATCTGCCGGAAATGTACTTGCTGCACGTCTTACTGAAGACAAAGATACCACCGTTTTATTATTAGAAGCTGGTGGACCAGATTATCGTTTGGATTTTCGTACCCAAATGCCGGCAGCTTTGGCCTACCCTCTTCAAGGTCGTCGCTATAACTGGGCTTATTTAACCGACCCAGAACCGCACATGAACAACCGTCGTATGGAATGTGGTCGTGGTAAAGGTTTAGGTGGCTCATCTTTAATTAATGGTATGTGCTATATCCGTGGTAATGCAATGGATTTAGAACAATGGGCAACCCATAAAGGCTTAGAAAACTGGTCTTATGCCGATTGTTTGCCATACTACAGAAAAGCCGAAACTCGTGACATTGGTGAAAACGACTACCATGGCGGCAATGGCCCTGTGTCAGTTGCAACACCAAAAAATGGCAACAATGTATTGTTCCATGCCATGGTTGAAGCTGGCGTACAAGCAGGTTACCCGCGTACCGATGACTTAAATGGTTACCAGCAAGAAGGTTTTGGTCCAATGGACCGCACGGTAACGCCTAAAGGTCGCCGTTCAAGTACCGCACGTGGTTATCTGGATATGGCAAAAGGCCGTCTTAACCTCACCATTTTGACTCATGCAACGACCAATAAAATCTTGTTTAATCAAAAACAAGCCGTGGGGGTTGAATACATCATTGGTGCTGATCAAAACAACTTGCAACGCGCCTTAGTTAAACGTGAAGTCTTACTGTGTGCAGGTGCAATTGCTTCACCACAAATTTTACAGCGCTCTGGTGTGGGTGAAAGTACTTTCTTAAAATCAATGGACATTGATGTTGTTCATGATTTGCCGGGCGTAGGTGAAAACCTGCAAGACCATTTAGAAATGTACCTACAATATAAATGTAAGCAGCCTGTTTCTTTATACCCTGCCTTGAAATGGTATAACCAACCTGCCATTGGTGCTGAGTGGTTATTTAATGGAACAGGTATTGGCGCAAGTAACCAGTTTGAAGCAGGCGGATTTATCCGTAGTTCAGATGAGTTCAAATGGCCAAACATTCAGTACCATTTCTTGCCAGTTGCTATTAACTACAATGGTAGTAATGCAGTGAAAGAGCATGGTTTTCAGGCACACGTTGGTTCAATGCGCTCGCCTTCACGTGGCCGTATTAGACTGAAATCAAAAGATCCGTTTGAGCATCCAAGTATCTTGTTTAACTATATGTCGAGTGAACAAGACTGGCGTGAGTTCCGTGATGCGATTCGTATCACCCGAGAAATCATGCAGCAACCTGCTCTTGATCCATATCGTGGTGAAGAAATTAGTCCGGGCAAACATTTGCAAACAGATGCAGAGCTTGACGACTTTGTTCGTAACCATGCAGAAACAGCTTATCATCCATCTTGTAGCTGTAAGATGGGTGAAGATGAAATGGCTGTCGTGGATGGTCAAGGCCGAGTCCATGGTATGCAAAGCTTACGTGTGGTTGATGCCTCGATCATGCCGCTTATTATTACCGGTAACTTAAATGCAACCACCATTATGATTGCCGAGAAAATTGCAGACCAAATTCGTGGACGTGAAGCACTACCACGTTCAACTGCACCTTTCTATGTAGCCTCGTAAAATCTTAAAGGGTATATTTCTTATGCAGAAATATACCCTTAATTTAATATTTATAATCCAAGCATTAATAAGAACGATGTATGACAGAAAATAAGCTCTTCAAAAAAAGCTGTTTTACATCAATATGGCATGAAACAAAAAATCATCTATCTTTATATACGTATATTCTTCAAATGATTTAACTTTAATCAAATAAAATTTATTAATTATATTTCAAATAGTTAATTAAAAATAATTATTGAAAATTATCTTATTAAAGCTCAAATTGATCAAATATAAATCATATTTATGATATTGATGAAACCCATTTATTATAAAAATTGTCTTGTCAATGCAAAATTAGTCTAAAATATAGAGTGTTTGCGATAATCCCAAGTAATTTTATTTTTTTATAAGTTCTCTGATTTTGAGAATTTACTTCGCATTTATATCCATTTTGTCTGGATACGCTGTCTAGGTTTCCTCACACCTTAAGTGACTCAAATAACTTATTTTAAGGTCCCCCTTACATGAAAAAGTTTTTGAAATACCTTCTGGTATTAATCATTCTTATTTTAATTGCAGGTATCGTTTTCTTGTTTAGACCGACGACGTCAAAACAAGTTCAAACTGCAAAAGATGAGCCAGTTGTTGATGCCGTTCTTGTTGGCGGCGGCATCATGAGTGCCACTCTCGGTACTTATTTCACTGAGCTTGAACCAAACTGGCAAATTCGTATGTATGAACGTCTTGACCAAGTTGCTCAAGAAAGTTCAAACGGCTTTAACAATGCCGGAACAGGCCACTCTGGCTTTATGGAAATGAACTATACCGAAGAGAAAAACGGTAAGATGGAAATTGTCAAAGCTGAAAAAGTTGCTTCTCAATTTGAAGTTGCTAAACAGTTTTGGTCATATCAGGTAAAACAAGGCGTTTTAGCTGAACCTAAATCATTCATTAACCCTGTTCCGCACATTGCTTTCGTTTGGGGCGATAACGTTCAATTCTTAGAAAAACGTTATGCTGCAATGATTCAAAGCCCGTTGTTCAAAGGTATGAAATTTACTGAAGACCCAGCTGTTATTAAACAATGGGCACCTTTAGTAATGAACGATCGTGACCCTAGTCAAAAAGTTGCAGCGACCCGTATGGATGTTGGCTCTGACGTAAACTATGGTTCTATCACTAAACAATTAGTGAATCGTTTAGACCAAAACCCTAATTTCAAATTACAGACTTCAACCGAAGTAACTGGCATCAGCCAAAATGATGACAAAACTTGGACTGTGTCTTTCAAAAATTTGAAAACTGGTAAAGTAGATCACGTTAAAACTCGTTTTGTATTTATTGGTGCAGGTGGTGCAGCAGTTAAATTATTGCAACTTACTGGTTTACCAGAAGCGAAACAATATGCTGGCTTCCCTGTCGGTGGTGAGTTCTTAATTACGGACAACCCAAAAATTACTGCAGAACACACAGCAAAAGTTTATGGCCGTGCTGAATTAGGTGCGCCTCCAATGTCTGTGCCACATATTGATACGCGTTATATCGACGGTAAAAAATATGTATTGTTTGGACCATTTGCTACGTATTCAAACAAGTTCCTGAAAAACGGTTCTCAGCTTGATTTACTTGCATCTACTAACAAAAACAACGTTTTACCAATGACTACTGTTGGCTTGGAAAATCTTGATCTTGTTAAATACTTGGTTAGCCAAGTGATGATGTCAGATGAAGACCGTCTAAATGAACTTCGTAAGTACTACCCAGATGCGAAAGCTGAAGACTGGCGTTTAAGCCAAGGTGGTCAACGTGTTCAGATCATTAAAAAAGAACCGGGTAAACCAGCTACACTTCAATTCGGTACAGAAATCTTTGCGTCTAAAGATGGTGCTGTAACTGCATTGTTAGGTGCGTCTCCGGGTGCTTCGACTTCTCCATACATCATGCTTAACTTGCTTGAAAAAGCTTTCCCAGAGCAAACTGAAGGTAAATGGAATCAGAAGCTTCATGAAATTGTTGTTTCTTATAAACAAGACCTAAGCAAAGATCCTGTATTACTCGACAAAGTTCGTCAGTACACAAGTTCTACACTTGGCTTGAACTATACATCTCCGTTCAAAGCGGCAAACGATGAAACTGCTGCTGCCCCTGTTGCAAAAGCAAACTAAGTTTGATGATGTATAAGTAAAATTCCAAAAGGATGAATTTCGATTCGTCCTTTTGTTTTTTAAGACCTCAGTTGAGATATTTAGATTAGCTATGACGCCTTTAAACTCATCATCCCGCCTCTTTTCATTTTGTTTTAAGCTCGTGCTTGTTGTACTACTGGCTTATCTATTGGTAAGCGGTTTTTATATGTGGATGATTGGCGGCACAGCTATTTATGTAAGTTCAGCCGTGTTACTTGCCATCACTGCTTATACATTTAAGCTCGGCAAATATCAAAAACTATTTTCAATTTTAAATCTACTAATCAGTACTGTCTCAGTCTACTTCAGTACCACTCATTTATTTTTCTCTCCTATTCAATTCTTTATATTTTTACCTGCTCTGTTTTTTTTGTCATTGGCGTTTACTCACTTAAAAAAAATTCGAAGCCTATATAAAGCTTTAATATTAATCAGCTTATTGATTTGGTCTGGCATACATTTCAGTCAACTTGAGCAACTTAAGGCCTATTATAAAACTCAGCACACTGGAGAAAGTTGGCAACAATATGGCGCACTTTAAGCTTGTTTTTTAGTCTATAGCTGTATATAAATAAGTCTTCTTTTTCACATGAAGTTCATCAGTAAAACTGAACATCATATACAGAATTCCTTTTAAGAAAAAATATTCATAACAATCTAATTTATTTAGAAATATATCGAGCATATTAGCGATTGAATACGCCCCTTCTACGCGCTAGATTACTTAAATATTTTTTCTCCCTTTATGTTGTAATTTATGAAAATTTTAGATGGCGGTTTAGGCCGTGAATTGGCTCGTCGTGGCGCTCCATTTCGTCAACCAGAGTGGTCTGCGCTCGCACTCATTGAAGCGCCTGAAACAGTAAAAGAAGTACATCTCGATTTTATTAACGCTGGTTCAGAAGTGATTACCACTAATAACTACGCTGTCGTACCCTTTCACATCGGGCAAGAACGCTTTGAAACTGATGGTGTTCGTTTAATTCAAGTTGCCATCGAACAAGCAAAAAATGCAGTTAAAGAAAGCGGGAAAAATGTCAAAATTGCAGGCTGCTTACCGCCTTTATTTGGTTCTTACCGTGCAGACCTTTTTCAAGCTGAGCAGGCTAAAGACCTTGCTGAACCAATCATTAATACATTGGCACCAGAGGTGGATTTCTGGTTGGCAGAAACTCAATCGTGCTTAAAAGAAGTCGAAACAGTTCATGCCTTATTACCAAAAGATGGTAAGGACTATTGGGTATCGTTTACGCTTCAAGACGAAATTACACAAGAACAAGCCTTACTCCGCTCAGGCGAAAACATGCAACAAGTGGCTGATTTTATAAAACAGTCAAATGCAAAAGCGGTTTTGTTTAACTGCTGCCAGCCTGAAGTAATCTTGCAAGCCATTAATGAAATTAAAGGACTTATTCCAGAGTCTGTACAAATTGGTGCCTATGCCAATGCTTTCCCGCCTCAAGATAGCAGCGCAACTGCCAACGATGGACTTGATGAAGTTCGTAAAGATCTTGATGCTCCTGCTTATCTTGGTTTTGCCAAGCAGTGGCAGCAAGCAGGTGCAAGTTTAGTAGGCGGTTGCTGTGGTATTGGTCCAGAACACATTGCTGAACTCTCTCAATTTTTTAAAGAATAAATACCATGTCTGCTGCCAAAATTGGATTGTTGTCTCTTACAGCGCTGGTCTTTAGTTCTATGGTGGGGTCAGGCGTATTTAGCCTACCCCAAAATATGGCTCAGGTTGCCAACGGCTCTGCCCTTCTTATTGCATGGCTCATTACCGGAGTCGGCATTATTTTCTTAGCGCTCACGTTATTACATTTAACTCGCCAACGACCAGATCTAGACGGTGGTATTTATAACTATGCGCGTGAAGGTTTTGGTGACCTGATTGGGTTTTGCTCCGCTTGGGGCTATTGGTTGTGTACCACCATTGGTATTGTCGGTTATGTCGTGATTGCATTTTCGGGCGTTGGCATGTTTACCGACAGCAAAGACCATATTATTTTTGGTGAAGGTAATACGCTCTATTCACTGATTGGCTCAAGCATTTTTGTATGGCTTGTACACTGGTTAGTGAGTCGAGGCATTAAAGAAGCGGCAATTGTGAATTTACTGGCGACCATCGCCAAAATCATTCCAATGGTGGTTTTCATCTTCTTTACCTTTATTGCCTTTAAGTTTGATTTATTCAAACTCAACTTAAATGACTTCTCTTTAAAAGTTCCACTTTGGCAGCAAGTGAAAGACCTGATGCTAATTACCCTTTGGGTATTTACCGGTATTGAAGGTGCTGTGGTTTTATCATCGCGTGCAAAAAACCGTTATGATATTGGTAAAGCGACCATTTTGGGTGTGTTACTGGCATTAAGTTTTTACGTGATGGTCACAGTATTGGCCTATGGCGTGGTGAGTCGTGAAGCGCTTGCTGGTATGCATAACCCATCAATGGCAACCATTTTGCAGCAGCTCATAGGCTTGCCAGGCACTATCGTTATTACCATTGGGCTTATTATTTCAGTTGCTTCGTCTTATTTAAGCTGGACTTTATTTGCAACTGAAATTCCATATTTGGCTGCAAAAAATGGCGCATTCCCGAAATTATTTTTAAAGAATAATCAAAATAATGTACCCATTTCATCGCTTTGGCTCACCACTCTGGTCGTGCAAGGCGCATTGATTGCCGTATATTTTTTCAATAAAAACTATACCCAGCTTTTATTGATTTCATCGGTAATGATTTTACTGCCTTATTTTCTGGTGTCTGCTTTTTATCTTAAAGAATCAATTCGCCACAAACGTACCCCACATATTGCCATTGCAAGCGTCGCTTCAATTTATGCACTTTGGTTGCTCTATGCAGCAGGATTAGATTTATTACTCCTGTCTGTAGTCTTGTATTTAGTCGGCTTGGTTATTTTTTCAATCAGCTATTTTGAGCACAAAAAATCGCTCAAACAAAACCAGCTAAATTAATCATTTCAACCACTGTTGGCCCATTTCAGCAGTGGTTGTCTAAAAAACAAAAATTCTATTTTGAAGGCTGTGACTGCTTAAGGTGCAACCGTAAAATACGGCGTAATTCTAAAATCGCTTCTGGGCTGGTTTGAATTGAATGCCCACCTTTAATAATCAGTTCCGATTGCTCACCACCTAAATGTGAACTTTGATACGGCACAATTCCATCGCTGCTTTTTAACTTATCTGCCGTACCATTAATATTGCCCATAATCGAGTGATAGACCACTTGTGGCGATGGCTGAATGGCTTGTGTGAGCTGCATAAAGTTGGAAGAACGACTTAAATTACTCGCGCCATTTTCAATTAAACCTTTTCTGAGTTTCGTATTTTTCTCATCTCTCATTTCGACTGCAATAAAGAAATCGGCGGGCAAACGAATAACACGGCGGGCAATTTGGGTAAACCATCGGTCAGCGTAATCTGTACCATGATGTGGCGCCGAAACAAAAACAACCCGCTTAAAATAAGGCAAAGCTTTGAACTGAAAACGCTCTCGAATCACTGGATTTTCTTTTAAACGATTTAACTGTGCTTCATTCATTTTTTGCATGGCTAAATCGGAAACATCAGCATCGCTTACTAATAAACGGCTAATCACTCCGCCCATACTATGCCCAACCAACACTGCATCGTGCGCAGCATAGCTGTCTTTAGCAATGTTTTGAAAAGCTTGATTCAGCAATGAATAAATCTGAAAACGACTTTCAAAAATGGGCATATTGGTAGAATAAAACACCTGCCAAACTTGATAGTTTTGTCTTAACTCGGCATCGCCCATAATATCATTGGTCAAACTTACCCACGCCTCTGGACTACTTGCCAAGCCATGAACAAACACAATGATTTTCTTATTGGGGTTAAAAGGTTCCAGCATATATAAATGCGGCATGATTAAATTGGATTCTTTATTAATTAAAGACCAATACCCTGCTGCACCTAAATTATATTTCGATAGCCAAAGTCCATAAGGCGCCGAATAATTGGCGGTAAGTGGATAGTCCACACCTTCAACCTTTACGCGGCTTTGTCGATATGGATCGAACATCGCAATTTCTAACTCTGCTCCAGCAATCACCTGATCGGCTGTAGCCTTTTGTTTTGGGTAAGCAATGGCAGTGACTGGAAAAAAGCGTGGTAAATGTATGTTCGGATTATTCTGATGAGCATAAAAAGCATCGGGATCTAAAATAAAGCCATGATTTACATCATTTTCTTTACGCCCGACAATAAACTCTGCCCCTAAACCATCCTTACGGTTAACGGTATTAAAACCAGAAAAGTTCATGTTATAGCTGGAGCGAAAGGTATCGACCTCAATCTTTTGTACATCTACGGCATGGTCAAAATTGACATGATATTGATGGCCATCTGCTTTCAGCAGAGGTGGAAAACGATGCGTATTTAAATGATTAAAATACGTGGTCATTAACTTCGACAAAGCGACGTTATAAAAAATACGTACCTGATTTTGGCGATGGTCAAATACCCGATCAAACGGAGACTCTTCAGAGTCAAATAAATAAACGTAACTATAGCGCAAGCTTTTATCGAACAAAGCTAACTCTTGCTCAATGCAACTATTACTTTTATTGATGGCATTACACTGGCTGCTACGCCCAACATCTAAAGCTTTTGCTAAATAAATTTCGCTCAGCGCAGCATAGCGTTCTTCTCGGCTGCTATTTTCGGACAAACTCTGAATTTTATTTAAACAATCATCAAAATTTTGCAGACAAGATTTTTCATCTTTTTTAACCAAATACAGTAAGTTTTGGGTTTGGTGACTTAAAGTGCCGTCGGTCAGAATACTTTCATTCTTACTTTTTAAGGCATTGCTTAAATTACTTTCTTTTAAATTAATGACCTGACAGCCACTGAGCAAAGCCATTATTGTTATCATTGAATAATGGTAAGACTTTGTCATTCTGCATTCCTTAATCGAATGTATTCCCCATCAGGTCATTATGCCTGTAAAGCGATGAACGAACAATTTTAGCTCAGCTTCCGTTTTCCTTTATTGCGAAAAAAAGCCTGAACTCACTCTAATTCAGGCTCAATGGTTATGTATTTCAATCAAGCTTGGTTGAACTTTTGCTGTGAAGCTAAATAAGAGAAATACAAAATTGGTAAGATAAACGGCGCTACACTCCAAAAGTCAAAATAGACATAGAGGATCGCTCCCAAGAAAGCACCAATCACAAACCCAATCACAATACTGGCGCTTTTTAGAAAACTTGCCCGATTGGCTGCATTATTGTTTTTAAGCAAGTTAGCAATATCAATACCGAGCTGCGTGGTATTGCCCGTCATCATGGTACTTGGGCTAATATTTTTAATCAGCGTTTTGCTTGAAGTATTACGAATAGCTAAGGCAATTAAACCCAACCCACCTGTTAGTGCGACTGTAATGGCATCGGCATTTTTAAAAGGTTCGAAATAAAGCCCTGCAATCATAAAAGCAGATAGAAAAATGGCTTCAAATAAGAATAAATAAGACAGCGTTTTGTGCTTCATCTGACTACGGTCAATTAAAAGTTTTGTAATGACCACAGTCAAAATAAATAGTGGAATAGCAGCAAGCTTAATCCATAGACCTGCACCGCCTTTAACCATTGCCGCCCCTGCCAACACTAAGTTTCCCGTAACATGAGCAGTAAAAAAGCCAAACAACGCAATAAAGCCAATGGTATCAATCGCCCCACCAACCATAGTTAGTAAAACAGGATCTCGACATATCGCCCATGTACTTTCTGTTTCTTTTTTAATTGGGGTATCTACCATATAAAATATCCTGTTAAATTAAAGTTTTAAAGCAATTAAGTTGTATCTAAATGATTTAAAAATGAATAATGCTTAAACGTTTATCAAAGCAAAAAAAGATGTAAAAAAATAGGGTGTGTAATGTCGTAACACTGTCTTTAAAATAGCAACAATCAAAATTGTCTATTTTAAGGACAATAAAACAGTGATCATCTTCAAATCAATTTGACCTCTAAAACAGTTCTAACTATGATGAAACCGCAAGTTGATATCAACTGATTTTGAACCTGAAAAAGTTATGCCAAAATATGGATAATGAAAAAAACAATCACGAGTAGATATATGTCATTTTATAATTATTCAGTTTTTCTAGGCGGATTATTATTTGCATCTATTGCCTTTGCAGGTCAGAAAAATAATGCTCAACGTGATTTCTATTTAAAATGTATGGCAGCAGGTCATAGCCGTGCAAGTTGTACATGTATTTATCACCGCTTAGAACGTCAATATTCCCCTAAACTAATGCTTAAACTTGGAAGCTTAAGTTTACAAAGCCCTGAAGTACCACGTGATTTTGTGAAAACCATGAAGCGTACTATGCAACAGTGTCAATCTTAAAGTTACGGGTTCATTAAAGCAAACAGGCAAGATTTCTAATTTCTCCTACCTTAGATAAAATAATAAATGATATGATGAATAAAAATGTGACCAACATCTTATATTTATTAATTAATGTTATAAATTTAAAAAATAAGAATTTTTAATATATTAACTTTAGATTTGTTTTTCTTTATTGTTTTGTAACTTTTTGATAAAATTTGTTTAATAAAATTTAACCACTTGAAAAATATGAAAAAGAATAGTTTGGGGTTTACACTTTTAGAGTTATTAATTGTTGTTGTAATTATTGGATTACTAGCAGGAATAGTTGGTCCAAAGTTATTTAAAAATATTAATAAGTCTGAAGTCACGACTGCAAAAGCCCAAATTGATACATTTGTTAAAGCTTTGGACAATTTTAGGATAGATACAGGGCGATATCCAACAGCTGAGGAAGGTCTAAAAGCTTTATTAAATTGTCCAAATAATTTACAAGGTTGGAATGGTCCTTATTTAAAAAAGAGTATTCCTGCTGATCCATGGGGAACACCATACCAATATAATGTACCTAGTCAACATAATGGTGACTATGACGTCTTTTCATTTGGTAAAGATAAAAAATTAGGTGGCGAGAACGATAATACAGATATTGGTAACTGGTAAATGAAAAGCCACAATATTTTTAAAAATCTTTCTTATAGGCCTCATTTTAATCTAACCATTTTCCTATACGAGTTTAAGACCTTATTAGAATCTGGATTAAGTATTGTCGAGGTCGTAGATGTACTACGGGAAAGAGGACAAATTTACCATGATGTTCTACAGCCTATTTATGCTCAACTCAGAGCAGGTAAAACTCTGTCTCAAAGCATGTCTTATCAAGAGGCATATTTTCCAGACTTATGTATTGCAATTATTAAATCAAATGAAAAAACAGGAAGTTTAGTTATCGGTATAGAGCGTTATTTGGCTTATGCAGAAAATATCGAAAAGATCAAAAACAAACTCATCAATTCCTCTATCTATCCCTTTACTGTTTTGGTAATTGGTATCATTATTTTCTTATTTCTCTTGCTCTATCTCATTCCAAAATTTTCACTAATTTACAGTGATCTTGATCTCAAACTTCCCTTTTTTTCGAACTTATTGATTCAATCTGGCGGTTATATTTCCCAATATCGAGCTTATATTATTACGATTATTATCTTCATGTTTTTGGCTATTTTTTATTATAGAAAAGATATTATTAATATTAGCTTGGCTAATCTAATTAAAATCGAGACTTTTTCCTACTATTATAATATTGTTATTTTTACTAGATTTTATCGAGGATTAAGCTTAATGCTTGAAGGAGGATATCCTCTCATTTATGCTCTACAAAATTGTAAGGATATATTAGATCAGAATCAAAAAAATAAGATCCCATTTATTGAACAAGGTCTAAAACAGGGTGAAAAATTTAGCGATTTATTAGAGAAACATAAGCTAATAACCCCCATTGCTAATCGCCTTATTAGAAGCGGAGAAACGAACGGAAATATCAGTAAAATGCTCCAAAAAACTGCTGATTTTCATGATGCCGAAATTTCTAGATTTATTGAAAAACTATCCAAAGTCATTGAGCCACTGTTAATGATTGTGATCGGAAGTGGCATTGGTTTTATTGTCATCCTGCTCTATCTTCCAATCTTTGATATGGTGGGCTCATTATGAACCATCAAACCCTATTAAATTCTCTTAAAGCAAGAGCATTAAACAATGAAAATTGGTTAGAAAAATTTGATGAGAATCAATTATCTAAACTAATTTCACATTTAGAAAATTTATATAAAATTCCTTATTGGGATAAAGCTATTCAATTGAATATTTCTGATCATTCAATCAGCCTTCAGGAAATGTTTCGCTATAACTTAATCCTAGTCAAACATGATGATCAAAATGTCTTGATTCTTCCTTCGCCTTGGCACTTTAACTTGTCTTCACTTTTAAAAGACAAAGTCCAAGATACTCAAATTTATTTTTCCAGCCCTGAGTTCATCAAGCAACATCTACAACAAATACAAAGTTTTTCTAGTAACTCTACAATAGATCAAGAGCATCCTTATCAAAGTGATATAGCACATAGTGAACAGATTGAACTAATCTCTCTCAATAGTATTGCAAACACAACGAATGAAGTGATTCAAATAGTCAATACTGCTCTATATGATGCTTATATTAAAAAAGCCAGCGATATTCATTTTGAAAATATTTCTGGTGGGTTAATAATTCGCTACCGACTTGACGGCATTCTGATTAAGGTCAAGCAAATATATCAAACTGAACTTGCTCAACAGATCGTTTCAAGAATTAAAGTTTTAGCAGAACTTGATATTGGCGAACGTCGCATTCCCCAAGATGGGCGTTTTACTATTAATTTAGAACATAAACTATTGGATTTTCGCGTCTCAATTATTCCAGGAATCTTTGGAGAAGATGCTGTTCTACGGATACTAGATAAAGATGGAATCTTAAAACAGGGACAAAAACTTCTCTTATCTGACTTGGGATATAACCCGCAATATCGGGAAAAATTATATCAGATTGCCAATCAGCCTTATGGCATGGTGCTTATGACAGGTCCAACAGGTTCTGGTAAAACTACAACCGTATATGCATTGATTAATGAAACACTGAAACCTTATGAGAAATTAATCACTATTGAAGATCCTGTTGAATATGCATTGGATAATGTCTTACAAGTACCCATCAATGCAAAAAAAGGCTTAACTTTTGCTAAAGGTCTACGTTCAATTCTTCGTCATGATCCCGATAAAATTCTTGTCGGTGAAATCCGAGACAAAGAAACAGGCGAAATTGCTATTCAAGCGGCACTAACTGGACACCTCGTTTTTACAACTGTTCATGCAAATAATGTATTTGATGTTGTTGGTCGTTTCCAACATATGGAAATTGATCAATTTAATTTTGTAAGTGCACTGAATGGCATTATTGCACAGCGTTTAATTCGCATATTGTGCTCTCATTGCAAACAGCAAGAGCAAGATCACTATATTGCTTCAGGTTGTAAGGAATGTAACCAAACTGGCTATAAAGGTCGAAAAGCAATTGCAGAAATTCTCGTGCTGGATGATGTACTCAAAGACATGATCATTCATCGAGCATCTTTAGCAGAAATGAAACAAAAAGCTTTGGAATACGGCATTAGTTCCATGCGTGAGCAGGCATTGGAAATGGTAGTAAATGGTGAAACTTCATTCGAAGAGGTCAACCGTGTTACGTTTAAATAAATCCAAGCCTAGATATTATATTACCCAGCAACAATTATATTTGATTACAGAAACTCAATTACAGCCTTTAGGGCAACTTTCAGAACTATTTTCAAATGCTATATTGGCCGAACCAAGCTTAATTTTCTTGGGTGCCGACTGTTATGAGATCTTTATCAATTCAGCAGAACAGATCTATTCTGCTGAACATTTTGTAAAACAAAACCAAAAGAATTTTGTATTACACTTTCCATATCTTGAAGTTGAAAAATATCAACTTTTCTTTGAAAAACCACAGTTTAATAAGCCTTATCTAGGCATAGCTGTTAATAAATACTGGTTGGAATCACTCAAACAATATTTGAATAAGCGTAAGTTTTTCAATACAGACATTCAACCTCTTGCCACTTATCTCTTTAAAAATAATGTAAAGGAAGAACAAGTTTTTTCCTGTTTAGAACCATTAACAGAAACGCTATTTATTCATGTGGATCATATGCTTGATATGATTATTCGTAAACCTAGATCAGAGATTACAGAAGTAACACTCCAAACATGGAAGGGCATAAAATGAGTTTTAACATTTATGACCATAAACGTTTTAAACATCCCATCCGATATTGCCTATTGCTTGCATTCTTCTTAATTTCTGTCTTTACATTATTCACAGTGTGGACAAAGAAGCAGCAATTTAATTTACAACAAGAAAGCCAACTGACTTTGCAAACACAATTAGAGAAACTAAATAAGCAAAATCAAGAAACATCCAAAACTTCAATTTCAGCACTTCAAATAGATGCTTTCCCAATAATTGAACAAATCAATCAATATCCTAGAGAAAAAATTCTATTAAAAAAATTGGAATATAAAAAAAGCTTGAATCAATTGGAAGTCTCTGGACAAGCAAGCTCTATTGAAGATTTAAGTTTATTTAAAACATCATTATTAAGTATGCAACAGATTCAGAAAATAGAAATACTTTCAACCTCAGCCTTAATTGAAAGTAAGACATATAAAGTTGAGTTTTCTTTAAAATGTACGCTATGAATCATCAAAAAATTAAATGGGTTGTATACCAATCTATTAATCAACTCATCAGACTTGATATCATCACCACCTTTTTGTTTTTGTTTTCAATCTTTAGTTATCTATTGGTTCTACCCCAATATGAGAAAAATCTGGACGCAATCACAGCAGAAAATATAGAACTACTACATGAAGTTAAAAGAAATATTAAACAACAAGACATTCAGCAAGTTTCCAGTAAATCGTTGACAGGAACTGCCCTAATTGAGATTGCAAAATCCTATCAATATGCTGATGTTCAGGTTTTAGATGCAAAATATGATCCGCAGAATCAACAAGTTCAATTACAGTTACAAGGCAAAATTAGCAATTTGAGTAATACTACAAATCATTTAAAAAATTATCAAAATATCCAGTTATTAAGCTTCAGTCTTGTACAAGATGATCTAAAGAAACAGCCAAATATGAATATCATTTGGCAAGTGCAGGAACGCTCATGATCAGACAATTCATTTTCATTTCTGCCTTAACTATTACACTAGCTTTGACAGCAGTTTCTTGGTTGATTCCTGACACATATCAAAAGATGGGGGCAGTAAAAGCTGAGACTGGTCATTCCCAATTAGAGTTTCACTCACTGAGGTTACAGCAGAACGCCCTCCCTAACTCTGAAATATTCCAGCAATTTTTAGTGGTTAATGAAACACCTAAAAAAACTCTTGCACCTAAAATTACTCCAATTATTAAACCAATTGCACAGGCTCCAATTGTTCAAGCTCCTCCTCCAATCATCCCACCTAATTTCCAATACATAGGTCAAATGGTTGATCCGAGCGGAGTCAAAAAAATATTCCTATCTAACGATGGGGAAACCTATGTGGTTAAAGCAGGCGATATATTAGGAAATCGCTGGAAAATTAGTGTCATTCAAAATGACCAAATCACGATTCTAGATTTGACCAACCAACAGTTTTTTGTACTTTATACTTAAATGACGATGAAAAAATATTATTTATTAACAACTTTGTTCTGGGGAACATTCACCTACTCTGCTTTTGCACTTGCAAATGAAGAGATATCTACGTCACAGTCATTACTTGATAAAAAGATTTCTCTCAATTTTAAAGAAGCCAATGTCAGACAAGTGATGGACGTTGTATCTCAAACAGCAGGCATAAACTTTATCTTTGACAGTGATGTTGGAACAGATCTCAAAACTACAATTTATGCCAGCAATGCCAAAATCTCTGAAACACTTGATCTAATTCTAAAAACCAATAAGCTTCGCTACAAGGTTGTGAATCAAAATACCTATTTGGTTTTTAATGATACAGCAGATAAAACACAACAGTATGAAGACCTACAAATCAAAACTTTTGTCCTAAAAGCAGGTGATCCCAAGAAGACACAGGATGTTTTAAAGACAATTTTAAATCCAAAATTTATTTACATTGATGATAAGAATCGCTTGATTACTCTTCGTGATCGCCCTGAAATTTTACAAGCCGCAGAAAAGTTGATTCAAGTTTATGATCAACCTGATCCAGAAGTAGTTTTAGAAGTGAAAGTGTTTGAAGTCAGTAATGAAGTTTTAAATAATTTGGGTATTGCTATTCCTAGTAAAGTTTCTTTATCTCCAGTAGGTATCTCTACTCAATCATCAAATGTCGTTTTAAACGATCTGCTAAATCTCTCGACGAATCGTATTACTGTGGGTGGTATTTCCCCACTTGTAACCTTAAATTTGCAAGATACCAATGGTCGGGTCAATCTTCTTGCTCGCCCCTCTCTACGTGTTAAGAATTTAGAAAAAGCAAAAATTGTGGTTGGTGATAAAGTTCCCGTAATTACTTCAACAATGAATCAGGTCTCTAGTTCAGTAACTGAGTCAGTTAGTTATTTAGATGTAGGTTTAACTCTAGAAGTTCAACCAGAAATTCAAGTTAATGATGACGTCGGGATTAAAGTTTCTTTAGAGGTCAGCAATATTGTCAAAGAAATTCGAACCAATACAGGTTTATTGACCTATCAAATTGGTACTAGAAATGCCAGTACAGTACTACAACTTAAGGATGGTGAAACTGAAGTTCTAGCAGGATTGATCCGTGAACAGGAACGTAAGAGTGCTACTAATATACCCTTCTTAGGTAGGTTACCTATATTAGGAAATTTGTTTTCCAGCCGCTCAAAAGACAAAAGTCGATCAGAAATCTTATTATCCATTACCCCCAAAATTATTCGTCGTAATACCGAACGTTTAAAATATATCGATGCTTTTGATTCGGGCACACAAAACTATATTAGTTTAAATAACAATCAAGACTCCTTAGCAAAATTTAAAGGTGAAGTTAAAAGCTCTACCTCAAATAATATACCTCCATCTGCCTATCTTCCTGTACCACCACCTCAATCAATTGCTGAGCCACAAACCGTCTCCGAGAATATTATTAATTTAAATGTACCCGAACAGGTCATAAATACTGATCCATTAAACGTGCTAGTAGAAGCTCAATCCATTGCCAAAGATTCAAAAGTATTAATTAAATTTGATCGACATGCATTTAACTTATCTGATATGCGATTAATGACCAAAGCTACTCAATCGGTTACATACAATACTACTTTAGAGGGTATCGAAATTTTAGTGAATGATGATCTCAAGCAACAGTCACTCGCTTTACTAACCTTACAACCCTTATCTGGTTATAAAGGCAAAGGTGAAATTACTTTAACCACTTCACATGATCAATTTGGTCACCATTCTGATCGTAAAACTGTGGAAATAAAATAATCATGCTGGCAAGGATTCGAGGTTTTACTTTAGTAGAAATGTTGGTGACGCTTACCCTCATTTCTATTATTGCTTCTATGGCTTTTCCTTTGATTCAATTAGATCAAAAGCGTCGCCAAGAACGTGAATTAAAGGACGCTCTAATACAAATACGCACAGCCTTAGATAATTATAAACAAGCTGTGGATGAAGGAAGAATTTATATGCCTGTTGATAGTTCAGGTTATCCCAAAACCTTAACTGATTTAGTAGATGGTGTCCCTGACTTAAAAGATATCAAGGGACGGAAAATCTATTTTTTAAGACGTATTCCTACCGATCCATTTGTACCCGATCAAACTCGCGGAGCAGAATCATGGGCTCTTAGAAGTTATGCTAGCCCTGCCAATGCTCCTGAAGCTGGAGATGATGTCTATGATATACACTCCAAAAGTAAAAAACTCGCTTTGGATGGAACTCGTTATGACACATGGTAAATGTAAAATCGAGCGTGGTTTTACATTAGTTGAACTTTTGGTGGTACTTGTCATTATTGCATCATTACTCAGCATTGTTTTACCGAGATATATTAAAAGCTTAGACAAAGCAGAAGAATCTGCCCTTAAAAGCGATTTAGCAACGATTCGGATTGCGATTGACCGCTTTTATTCTGATAAAGGACATTATCCAAAAAACTTAGATGAGCTTGTTATAGAAAAATATTTGAGACATATTCCTGTTGATCCAATTACTAAAAAAACGAATTGGCAACCTATATATATCAATATGGATGGTGAACAGGTTGTATATGACATAAAAAGTAATGCTAAGGGAGCATCCATTGATGGTAGCAATTACCAAACTTGGTAAAGCCCAAACAGGCATGACCTATGTTTTTTTCTTATGGTTTATTTTGGTTTATGGCATTTTATTGGGGAGCTATATCGAAATCACCTCAACGCAAACAAAGCGTCTTAAAGAACAAGATTTTATCAGTACAGCACAACTATATATAAAAGCATTAGAACACTATTATCAAGATCATCAAGTTTTACCTAAAGACATCAAACAGCTTTTATGTGATGGTCAAACTTATCCTTGTAAGCATTATCTACGACAGTTATATAAAGACCCTCTAACACAGCAATACTTTATTTATATTTATGATGAGCAAAAACAAATTATTGGTGTGAAGACCAATGCTAAAGGTGAGATTATTAATTCAAAATTACGAAATGATTATAAAAAAAACTACTACCAAGATATAGAAATTAAAATCCAAGCCCCCCAAATACAACTATAAAAATTTACTTATATTTTAGTACAGGAAATTAATATTTACTTTAAATAGTACTTTCACACCTAAAAAACATTATTAAAAACTTTTAGTTAAAAATAATAAAGATAAATAAAAATTCAACATACATAAAATAAAAATTAAAATACATAGCTTTATCGAAAAAATTCTATTTTTCAAAAAAATATATACAAAAAAAATAGAAAAAAACAAAGTAAGAAAGCTCAAAAAAATAAACCAATTTGGCAAAATAATCCTCCTAAAAAAAACAACTGATGTTAAACAACAACTTTATCACCCAGTACTACCTATTACTTCCTGTATTTAGAGCAATATAAATTAAAGTATATAACATCAGCCATTTAAAATCCTAGATATAACTAAAAATTTGTTCGCCAGACGGCAGCATAAGGTATTACAATACTTACTAAAAAGTATATTCCAACATGAGTGCTTATTAATGGAAGAAAAGCAACCATAACTACATTAGCAATTAAATACATTAAAAGCATCACAACTAATGGTGCTTTTTTAGTTTGAAAATTATTAATAGCAATATTATAAGAGATCACATTTAATCCAAATCCAATTAAAAAATAAAGAATACTAATATAAATTGGTAAATTAGTCATATAAATATAATCAAGTAGGACCACAGTTTTTCGCCTCCTTAATGGCATCAGGTAAGAAAAACCCTATCGCTCCTGAACTTAAGCCTAACCACCTTGCTATAGATGGTATTTTTGTAAAACCTAAAACACCAAATATTAAAGTAATCAACCCAAAACCGAGTACATCAGAAATAGGACATTTTGATTTGTATAAGTCGTAAACTCCTGAAGCAAGTGTCAAAAAACTCATAAATAACGCAAACCAAAAAACGATACCAACAAAAATAGAAGTTGCTGGTAATGATAAAGCTAATATACCAAGTATCGTTAATCCAACTCCAACTAAAGTTCCATTCAAAGCATCAGATAAAGCATCAATTGCTCCTCCATTTACTCCTCCACTAATCATATAAGCGCCGCTTCCTGTATTAGGATCAGTAATAATATATCCGCTTCCACTCCAAGTGTTAAAATTAATTTTAGCCTGGCTTATCGTAACAATTTTACCTGCTGCAATAGCATTACGCACATCTGTAATTACCTGACTACTATGGTTAAGCTCTGGTAATATTTTATCAATATTAGACTGATCAATTTTATAAATTTTTTGACCTTGTGATGAAGCTATTTGAAGAACTTTAACTGCACTTACGCCGGCTACAGTCTTCTGTGTACTATCTGGATCATTAAAAAACATTTCAGGAATTTGATTTTCATTCAAACTTTGACGTGATCCCTGCTGTTGAGTAAAGGCTAATAAGTTGGATTGCTTATTATCTTTATCAACAATCGTTGCACCAATACGATCAATATCCATGACCATTCCAGCAAATTTTGCCGTTCTTAGTACTCCCCAACTATATACACCTTGTAAACTTGTTGAGAATGTCCCAAAACTCATAAACGAATTATTAATAACACCAAATGGACGTTCTTGAATTTTATCTTGTGCATCATTTAAACCAAAGTAGTTTTGTACCACCGCTTGAAGCATTATTCCGGTCACATCATGATTATTTAGCGTTTTAATTTGCGCTTCATCTTTGCTTTCAATCTTAGTTTTAGCTGCTTGTAATTTAACCTTTAACCGCGCTAATTGGGATTTACCAATTCCTTGCATATCATAACCAATCGCATGGTATTCACCCGCATTAAACTGTTTGTTTGGTAAACTCCAGTTATTGTTTGGGCTCATAAAACCCATTTGCGCTTGAATTTCTGTACCTAATGCATAGCTCGGTAAGGTCTTTAATACTTGTCCATCCAGTGTGATTTCACCTGTTACCCGAATTGAACTAGACAAAGATTTGGGTAGCTTGCTTGGGTCAACGTTGCCACTCGCATCAGGCTTTGGAAGCGCATTGGCAATTGCCTGCGCATCAGCGTCTGCTGTTGGGCGGAATGATAAGGCTAATGACTTACCACGTAACTGAGTGCTTGGAATCCTGAACTGAACAACATAGCTTCCCGTCTGAGATGCATATGGATCAGTTTCATCATAGACATTTAAGTGAAAGTAATGACGCATAGTGTCCGGTAAGGTGTGATAGTCGCGGACTACTGCAACTACTTCATAAGGCAGTACTGGACTTAACATCTTACTTTTATAAGTCTTGATCTTGCTTGTACCTAATACATCACCCACTGTTGCCGTTGGGTGTTGCTGTTTTAGGTAAGCTGTTATCTTGTCTTGATACGCTTTGGTTGCTGTTTCAATATTCGCGGCATTGAGGTTTTGTACACTGCCATTGGCTTCATCAACAGTTGCACCTTGCTGGGCTTTATTTAAAAAGTCTTCGGCATCAAATGGTACAGCTTTGGCTAAATCTATACCTTTAGTACGTTCATAACGCTTATAGCTAGCATCTAGTGGTACCCAGCTATCTTCAACATTCGGGTTATTTTGTTCACTGGTCTGAACTGCTCCTTTACTTGGCATGAAGTCTAGTTTAGCTTCAACCCATATGTGCTCCATGCGTAAATGGGTTTCTTTACCACCACTGGCCATAATGACACTTGGTACACCACCTTGCCCAATTAAATTAGCCGCAGCACCTAAGTTATTTACACCACCGACCCAATCTTTCGCTACTTCCGCAGGTACATCAATTGTTCCTGATACATAACGGGCAGGAATACCTGATGCACGAAGTAAAGCAATTAATAAACTACTGGTATCTGTAGCATTACCTCGTTTGGTTTCTAATGTATAGGCTGAACCTTGTATCGAACCATAGGTTGGGACAAACTCAATGTTGTCATAGACCCATTTATAAATTTTTGCAGGATTATGATTCAGTTGTGCTGCAAGGTCTTTAATCTCTTGGCTAATTTGTACATCTTCATTAGGCTTTAAATCTTCTACCTGCGTTGCCACAGGGAGTGAAGCCAGTACAGGCCATTTATTTTGATCTGTTAAAGTCATACCATTAAAGGCAATTTTTTGCCATTGCCCTACACTGGTACTGTTAAACACCGTTGGAGTCGCTTGTTTCCAAAGTTGATCTGGATTTAATGTTGAAGCATCCACCAATGGTTTGTAATTTGGATTAATCGTGATTTTATCGTTCTTGACTCGATAATGTTCTAGTGCAGGTGCAAGTTTTTTAAAATCTTGTGCTGTTACGGGGGCTGGAACTTTGCTATCTGGCCGTCCCCAAGGCAACTCTTTAAAATTACGCTGTAGTTTTTTTGGTTCCCATTGAGCCATCTGATTTGAAATTTTGTCTAAAGCAGCATTGCGGCTATTCGTGTCTTTGGCTGCTGCTAACTGGTCAAACAATCCATCCATAATCGTCTGGCGTTGTTCGATCAGTTTAGCTGTTTGTTCCTGTCGAGCAATGATAGTGCTTGAAACTTTCTTAGCTTTAAATTGTTGTGCTTCCAGACGAATATCGGCAACAGCTTTTGCTGTTTCTTGGGCAATGTTACTGCGTAGCCCTAGAATTTGTTTGGCAGTTGCTGCTCTTAATGATTCTTGCTGCTGGTTTAATTTCTGTAATTTTGATGCACTGACTTTTCCCCTAGGGTGTAAATCCGTCAAACGCATTTGCATTTTTTTCACTAGTTCCTGCATCTGCTCCAGATCAGATTGTCTTACCGAACCCTCCGTACCAGGTTTAACCCGACCAAAGGCTTCTTGTTCAATTGCGGCCATTGCAGGTACAGATAATACCCCCACATGGCAAAGCACAACTGCCCCCGCTATACAGCGTTTTAAAGTTTTACTAAATTTCATTATTTCACCAAGTTTTAAAACTTATATTCGTAATTAACTTTTTGAAAAGTGATATGGCTAAAAGCACATACCACTTACTCCCCTATAAAATCTATTGATTGTTTTGATACCACTGAATTTGTAAGGTACGAATGAGTTCATCCAACTCTTTTCGCGCAGCTCTGAAATCAATATTATTTAAACGATCCATGGCACCTCCAGCTTCGGCATAGTGTGCAATTGCATGGTCATATGATCGTTGCGATGTCTTCAGTTTACCTACTGTCAATAACGCCTTAATTTTAGCAATCTGTCCCCAATTACTTACTTCAGTACGCCATTTACCAATTTGTTGATCAAGTAAAGCGATTCGCTCGTTTACTCCGCGCACAAGGAAGCGATATTCCCTACTATTTAATGCAGTAGCACCAATATCTGTACCGTTATAGACATTTACTTTAATTACATGTGTTCCAGAATTTGTTGGTAGCACTATTGGTAAAGTAATATTTTGCGTAGTCATAGCACTCAACGGTACTGTGAATTTTATTTGGTTATTATTCACTGTACCGGAACCTAGCCATTGTGCATCTTGTGGTAATTGCACCACAATTGTCGCTTGGGTATCTTGATTACTGTTCAGCTTAACATTCAAATATACAGGTTCTTTCGGCGCATAACTCAAACGTTTGGTAGCATCAACTTGTTGATAGCTTAAACTTTGTTTAAGTAGGTTTTTCCAAGCTTGTTGTTTGTTCGTCGATGTCGAGCCATCTGTGATTAAACTTTTGAGTAGATCAAATGACAATGCTAACGGTTTACTGTCACCATAATCTGCAGTCACAATTGCTGGATATTTGACTTGAGCATTACAAATGTAAAATTTCGAATTCACATTCGCTTCAATATTTTTAATCCAGTCTTTATCAAAACCTTTACAATAACCGCCATCATAATCGGCAGTGATCTTTGCATTTTTCCCCAAATCCCATGCTAAAACACTATCATCTGTTGGGGTGAGAGCAGCTAAAGCTGTTGGGTAGACAGGCTCGTGAACTTTCATGTCGCCTTTAGAAAGCAAAAGATGTCCACGATAGCGAATATCGACAAGATCAAGGAGTTCATAATTCGTCCAATTCAAAAGTCCTTTATCGAATAAAACAGACTCACCATTAAAACTTAACTCTCGGAGCTCATCATTCGTGCTAATTTGAAACTTTTCAACAGCCCCTAATATCCAGTAGTTATTAAAACGCCCACTGCGCATCAGTTTTTTAAATTCTGTTGGGTCATAAGTAATCTTATAATTTAAACCTGTTTCTAATTTAATTTCATTGAGATAGCGCTTAAGCGTATTCTCACGCTCACTAAAACAAGCATATTTAAATTTACCAAATTCCCAATTAGTCACAGACTTATGCCATCCAGCATGGCAATTGTAATAAACCAAAAGCTGGTTCTTAACCTGCTTATAATCTGGCAATTCAACTTCTACAGGTATTTGGATTAGCTTAAAGCTGGCTTGAGCAAGTGGTTTTTCCTGTCCTGAACCCGCAATATAGGTTAATGCCGCCATAATGCGGTCACCATTTTGTCCTAGGGTTTTCCAACCAAGACTTTGTTGATAAGTCTGTGCCTGAGCAAGTTGGTTTACAGTAGTACTTAGTGTTGCAATCGCATCTAAATCATCATTTTTAAATAAACGAATATTCAATGGTAAGTTTGACCAAACTTCACTACCTGTGTTTTGAACTTGAAGATTTAATAATACTGTATCACCTATAGGCACCTCATTTGGTGTTGCACTTAATGCCCCTACCAACCCTAAACCAGTTTGGGTTGAATTGAGAACACTAAAGCTAGTTTGACGAGTATAGCTTTGCTGCCCAGATGTAGTCGTAGAACGAACTGTATAAGTACCTGCTTTAGCATTTGAAAGTTGTAACGAGTATTGTTCTTGTTTTAAGGCATTGGCAGCAAGTTGTGGGTAGTTTGCTGTCTGGCTAAAAATTACTTGCCCCATACTATCCAGAACTTCTGTAAGGACAGTTGCAGCTCCCCCAAGGTCATTGCTTGATGTGTTTTGTAACTGCATCTCTAACATGACCAACCCATTCACAGGGTATTGTTGTTTATCCGTCCGAATACGGGTATCAGTTAAACCATTCGTCGATGCTGAACTTTGTACAGTCAGAGTATTATTGGCTGTCGCAATCACGCTACCCTGTTTAATAAGATCTGTCTGAATTCGATATTGTCCACTATAAATACCAACCAATGACCAAGGCAAAACTTGACTTTGACTATCATTGGTTTGATGGGCTGCCGAAAGACTTACGTCATAACTTGGTAAAGTCACAATTAAATTGTTGGCATCATCATAAATACTGTGTCGTACGGTTGCACCACTAGCAAAGCTACCCAAATTGCTCACATTGGCAGTAATTTGCACATTCTCACTGGCCTGATAAGAAGCCTTATCTAAGCTTGCTGTTAGGCCTAATGATTCATATCCACCCGTTACGCTTAATCGCGCTATGTTATTGGTTTCGCTATATTCCTGAATCTTAACCGCGTTGCTTTGACCAACATCATTGGTAACAATAACAATCTCACCAAAGTCAGCCAAATTGCCTGCATAGCTATAAGTCACATCTTCATATTCACCGCCATTCAGTCCCTTGGTAGTGAGCACAGTTCCCAGTAAAGTGCCTTTTTCGCCATTGGCAGCTTGTTGAGCTGTAATACGGTAGAAACTTACAGGTAAACCTTTAGCAATACGTTTGCCCCCCGCGTTACCCACACGAACAGTAAAATCTGCTTTATTTAAACCGCCCTGGTCATTTACTTGGATATAAGAGGCGGTTGGATCGGCTGCTGCTGTGGCATTTTGGTCAAGTAATAGATTGGCACGATAGGTATTGTGTGCTTCCCAACTATTCACCTCATGTATTGGCACAGTGAGGTCATCATTGATGTTGGTGACATGGTAACTGTACTGGTTCCAGATATTACGGGTGTTGGCCCAGTCTCGATTCTTCCCTGAAATCATGCGAATGCCTTGACTATTTGCTCCTAAAATAATATCAGCATGCCCATCAGCATCGGCGTCTACAACAACAGGGTACTCATGCGCAGTTAGAGTATAATTAGGTATTTTAATTCGTTCTATACCCGTTGCGGCATCATAGACACGAATATTTTGCTCATCAAAATGAACTGCTTCTAGTTTTCCATCGTTGTCGAAATCAAAAATTGTTGACCCTGTTCCACCTGAACCATCTATGATGGGAGTAGACCAAATCACACTACCATCGCCACGTAAAGCGACATAATTATATGTTCTAGCAAGCCCAATATCAGCCACCCCATCACCATCAAAATCGGCAATAACAGGAGATCCACCGGCACTACTTGGAGCATTATAAGATGCAATCTCAAGGCCAGTTTGCGCATCAAAAATGTAAATTAGATTGCTATATACACCAATGATCTGGGGTTTTGAACTCCCTAAGACATCACCTACAGCTAAAAACTTAAGTGTAATTTGTGATCCTGTTTTATTTCTAAAACGATATAGTAAATTTCCTTGACGATCAGTTACACCTTGCAAACCAATAATTTCTGGATAGCTATCACCATTAATATCAGCATTTGCTTGTGTTTGTCCGGATGCTAAGTTATCTAAAATTAAACCTTTTTCATAATTAAAGACTTTATTATTAATGACAATTTCAGGTATACCATCTGCATCCAGATCTACAATATTCGGGTGATAAGCATCAGATGACCAACCACTTGCTGTTAGACTAGGTGTATTAAACTCTTTTTTAACTTGCCCCTTATTATTATAAATTGTTAATTTTGTACCATTTTTTACAATAATTTCAGGAATACCATCTCTATCCAAATCCGCGATTGCGGCTACTTCCTGTGAACCAGTACCTGCTAAAGTAAACTTTAAGCTCCCATTTTTTCCATTTATTGCACGATATTGACCACCAGTTCTATATAAAATAGTTGCAATATCTCCTGCCCCTATAACCCCATCACCATTTGTATCTTCTAAAGGTGCAACTGTTGGGCTAGAATCTGTCGATGCTGAATGTTGCCATACTACTTCCGCATCCAATGTCCCTTGTTTAGGTCTAATCTCTACAGCTTCATTAGTTAAACGAATATTGTTACTTTCGTCCCTTTCTGCAACTTGCTTAGAACTATCTACCCATACACCAACTGGTGCATCACGAAACAGGGATTTACCTTCAATTTGTAAACTGACTTCCACACCTTCTTGTATATCCAATCCTTTTGGTAGTTCAGTTCTACCTAGTACAATCTCACCCTCATCAAAAATTCGATTATTGTTAGTATCTGCAAAAGTAAGAATTTCTACATTCTGTGTTTTGGTAAATACTCTATTCCCTACATTAGTAATCGTCGCTTTTAGAGTTCCTGTTATCTCAAGACTTTGTTGATCTGTACTTAAACCAGTTACGTTCGTTGCCGTAACTTTTAGATCAGGCATACTAGTATCCGCAGATAATGGACGTAGACGAATTTCTCCTAAATTCGCTGTTACTCCCTCAACATATTGTTTATCAAAGAAACGGGTTGTACTTAAGTGTGGTGTTGAATCCACCTTTATCTTGATTAAATCTGTATTTAAATTTTTTGCACTAAAACTCCCAGATACATCAGTCTTGCCTGTATATAACTGTTGATTATTATCTTGGCGGTAGACAGTAATATTTGCATTTGAAATGGCTTTATTTGTTTGGGAATCAACCACCGTGCCTTTTAACTCATAAGCAAGCAAGGTTAGCTTAAGTTGTACTTGCTGAGTTTGATTTGCCGTTAAAGTGAAAATAGTCCCTGTACTATTTTGATAACTTGGATGTTGTGCGGTTAAACGCCAACGTCCTGCCGTCAACTCTGCCAAAAGTTTATTATTGCTTGCATCTTCTGGTGGATTAAAACTTTGTCTCTGTATTACCTGATTATTACTATCCAGTTTTTCAGCAAGGATGGTTGGGTTTTGAATAATAGTCCCATTTGCATTGATCACTGTAATCTCAAACTTACCTGTCGATAATGCTGGATCAGTTTGATTAGGATTGCTAGGGTCTTTAGCAAAAAGCTGAACTGTACCTATATTGGTTGTTTGCCCAGCTGGCAAGTTAATATTTACACTTGGACCTTGATAATTTGTTTTTTCAAAAGTTAGATTAAAGCTACCAGCCGAGATCTTATCGAGTAGAAACTGACCACTAGCATCTGTTTGACCAACGATCACACCATTTTTTAAAACAGATACATCAGAAAGAGGTGTTCCAGCACTATCTGTTATTTTTCCTGTTACACTCCCAATGTAATCTTTTTCAGAAATTAACTGAGGAGAAAAATCAAATGTGCCTCCTGCAGTTGCAGTACCTGAACCACTAACACCTATATAACCATTTGCTGCTACATTTAATGTAAATGCAGCAGGTTGTGCTAAAGTGAGCTGATAACGACCTTCTACATTCGTAGTAGCAGTCAGTGTATTGCTTCCACTGATAAGTTTAATTACAGCCCCAACAACAGGTTGACCCGTGGTTTTATCCGTCACACGACCTTGAACTGCTGCACTCGTAACATTTGCTTTTCGTGTCAGTTCAATTTGTCCTAAATTTAAACTTTCACCCTGTCTTAAAGTCACTTGAAACGTCAGTGAACTAAAGCCATCTTTGCTTACTGTAAAGCTATAGTTACCCGCCTTAACATCTGTAAATAAAACACTTCCATCATCTTTACTTTTAACAGTTAAAGCAGATGCACTATCTACTGCACTACTAATTGTTGCATCAGAAATATTAGCTTTAGTTTCAGCATCAATTACACTAAAGCTAATTGTAGAAGTAACGGGGTTGATAGGTGGAGTAGATTGTGCTTTTAACGAACGTAAAATAATCGAAGTGGTATAAGCATCTTCATTCCAACTTCCATCTGTTTTTTGTTTTTCAAATACTTCTGTTTTAAAAGCAGAACGTGCCGGACTATTTACACCTCGATAAGGATGTAAAGCTTCATTTAATAGGGCATCAATAAAAAGTTGATCTGCATTTTCAGCCCATTTGCCTGCACTAATTTGCTTAGATTCCAGATAATCAACTGTTTTTAAAGCGATTCCATTATATTGAGGATAAACCTTTAAATATTCGGTTAAAGCAGTCAAAGCATAAGCTGAAACATAATACTCATCTAAAGAAATAACCTGAAAAGCACCAGTCGTTCTTTGTTGGCTCGCTAAATAATCCAAAGTTTTAGATATTATCGTAGTATCTGAAAAATTGATCTGCTTAAGAGCGAGTAAGACCCATGCTGTATCTAAAGGATTACTTTGCCAATCCATTAAATGCCCGAAACCACCATCTTTATTTTGATAACTTAAGATTTTATTAATAATCTCATCAGTAGGTTTTTGTTGACTCTTCAGTAGAATAGCAACTCTAACTAAAGCCTCCGTACTTTGTTCATCATTTAAAAAATCATCAATATCAATATTATCAATTGATTGCCCATATAGTCCTAAAGTAACCTCTTTTTCATATATAGCTTGTAATGAAGTCGCTATTTGAGAATCACTTGAGGATTTCAACCAAGTTATTCCTTGCTGTTCTGTTGCAGAAGAGTTTTGATTTACTCCAACAACAACCCCCACCCCCAATAATATTTTCTGCCAAACTTTTAATGACATTCCAACCCCACAATATTTAAGTTTTATTTAAGAATAATATTTTAAGTTGTTAATTTTATTGTATTTTTTATTAATAAACAATAATTAACAATATATAAGTTGAAATTACAAACTAGTTTATATATCTAAATTCTTTAAAATAGTTATTTGACTAATGGATCTTTCATCAATCTTTGTCTTTAAGTTTCTTTTCTTGCCAACCCAGATTTAATTAATGGTTTCATTTATTGTTTTGCAATAAATTTATCTTCTATTAATAAAGATTTAGGCTCTATTATTTACTTTTTCCCACTGTAAAGGTCCATCTCAAATAGAATAAAACTTATAATATTGAGCAAAATATAGACATTAAGTTTTCTTTTCTTAAATAATTTATAATTTAAAAAATAATTGGATAGTACTGGACTAAGATTTATTAACAATCATTTTTTTTTATGATTTAAAACCAATAAATGATTCATTCTCTACTAAACCTTTAACAAAAGTTTGAAAAAGATTTAATAGAGATTAAGCATTAATAGTTAATTTTTTAAGGCTACAATTTTTCTTCTAAACCACATCAATAAATCATCAATGTAGGTAAAGACCACAGGTACAACCAATAGACTTAATACAGTCGATGTTAACAAGCCACCAATCACCACAATAGCCGTTGGTTGTCTAAAACTTGGTTCAGCACCTAACCCTAAAGCATTAGGCATCATTCCCATCCCCATGGCTAAAGTTGTCATAATGATTGGACGAGCACGTTTAGAACAAGCATCCATGACTGCTTCAAAACGAGAACAATTCTTTTCCCGTCGGGCAATAATGGCGTAATCCACTAACAAAATTGAGTTTTTGGTCACAATCCCCATTAGCATTAAAATACCAATGACAACAGGCATAGAATAAGGCAAACCAAAAATGTAGAGTGAAACAAATGCACCACCTAACGCTAAAGGCAACGCTGAAAGAATCGTAACGGGTTGCATGAAGTCATGAAATAACAACACCAGAACAGCATAAACACAAACAATTCCGATAAAGAAAGCAAGACCAAAACCTTGCAGCATTTCACTCATACGTTGCGTTTCACCTTGCTCAACTAATTTTACCCCTTGCGGTAAAGTCTTAAGTGAAGACAGTTTCATTGCCTCATTTTGCACTTCACCTGTTGCCAGACCATTGAGCTCTACGGATAAAGTAATATTACGCAAGCGATCAATACGGTTAATCTGTGAAGGACCACTGGCAATGTCAATTTTTGCAACGCTACCTAATGCCACAGTTCCATTTGTTCCTTTGACTCGTAAGTTCGCAATGCTATCAAGATCATGACGTAGCTCCGGATTCATACGTACTCGCATGGCAACCTGACGCTGGGACAAATTCAGTTTAGGTAAACCTGATGAATATCCTCCATAGGTTGCATAGCGTATAGTATCTGCCAAGGCTTCTGAGGTTACGCCAAATGAAGCGGCTAATGCTTTATCAGGATGGATCTGAATTTCAGGCTGCTCAATTGCAGCATCCGAACTGACGTTGCCAATTCCCTTTAATGTTCTTAACTGATTTTCCACATTGTGAGCAGTCTGTGTTAATAAATCAGGGTTATCACTGGCTAATGTTAATTCGAGTTTTTCACCACTATTACCGCCCCCTACAGTCACTCGTACGCCTGAAAGTGCTTTTAACTTTTCTCGAATTTTCTGCTCTACAGCCACCTGCTTAAGCTCTCGCTCATCACGTGCGACCAAATCTACTGTTAAAGTTGCACTGGTGACATCATCACCGCCGACTGACATAAATACATCTTTGACTTCCGGCAACTTTCGAATAATCACATCGGCCTGTTGTGCGGCAGCATTGGTTTCATTCAAGGTTGAACCAGGCTGTAATTCCAATTTGACACTAGATTGCGATTTGTCTTGGGCAGGCAGAAAAGAAACAGAATTTTGTAAACCCACAACTACAGTCAATAAAAAGAAGCCTGTCGCCAGTAACATGGTTGTCTTACGGTGCCCTAAGGTCCAATGAACGAGTGATTTATAGGTGGACATCACTCGCCCATCTTTTTCTTCGTCTTGATTCTGTTCACGAGGAGGCTTTAAAAGATAAGCTGCCATCATTGGGGTAAGTAAACGAGCAACTAATAGCGAAGCTAAAATGGCGACCGATGCAGTAATACCAAATTGTTTAAAAAACAAACCTGATATCCCGCCCATAAATGCTGTAGGTAAGAAAATTGCCACTAAGGTCAAAGTTGTAGCAATAACCGCTAACCCAATTTCATCTGTGGCTTCCATTGCTGCGTCATAGGGAGTTTTACCTTGCCGCAAATGCCTTTCAACATTTTCAACCTCAACAATCGCATCATCTACTAAAATGCCGACCACAAGAGATAATGCCAATAAGGTAATCATGTTTAAGGAATAATCTAGTAAATACATGACCCCAAAGGCAGGAATAATCGATAAAGGTAAAGCAACCGCAGAAATTAACGTTGTTCGCCAGTTTTTTAAAAATAGCCAAACCACCACAATTGCAAGAAATGCGCCTTCATAAAGCATGTCCATTGAACCCTGATAATTATCTTTAATCGGGTCAACTGTATTACTTGCTTCTTTAATCTTTACTTCAGGGTGTTCTTTTTGAAATTTGCTAATGGCGGCTCTTGCCCCATCAACCACACTCACATCAGAAAAACCTTTAGATCGTTTAATCTGGAAGCCAACCGTAGCTTTACCATTTTGATAAGCTCTTGAGGTCAGATCTGAATAACTGTCTTTAATCGTCGCAATTTCATCGAGCCTGACATAACTTCCATTGGACAATGGGATGCTAATTGCCCCCACATCTGCAACATGGTTAACCGTTGCCAAAGTTCTAACCGACTGGCGCTCTCCACCAATACGTCCCTGACCACCAGATGCATCTTGTTGCATTGCTTTGAGTTGAGTCGATACATCAGAAGGCATGACTCCCATTCCTGCCATCAGGCTAGGGTCAAGCTCAATCTGCACTTCACGGTCAAGTCCCCCAACGCGGCTAATGGTATTTACACCTTTAACAGCCATGAGTGCTTTGGTCACATCATTATCAACAAACCAAGATAAATCTTTGGCATCGTAACTATCAGATTCAATGGTATAGGTGAGTAAGGCTGAATTTGAGATATTTACTTTGGAAATTGTGGGATCATTCATGCTGCTAGGCAATTCTGCGCGTACACTATCTACAGCATTACGAACTTCCGAAAGCGCCTCTTCACCATCTTTTTCCAGCTCAAAACTCACTGAAATCGTTGCCTGACCATCCGAAATCATGGTCGTGATGTGATCCAATTTGGTTAAAGATGTTAATTTATCTTCAATTTTTCTGGCCACTTCAGTTTCCAGTTGTTCTGGCGCCGCGCCCTCTAAGCTGGCTGAAATCTGAATGGTGGGTAAATCCATATCTGGCGTATCTTGTACTCCCAGATGATAGAAGCCGAATAGACCCAATACCGTTAAAAAGAAAAAGAGTAAAATAGCGGGAACTGGATTTTTAATTGACCAAGCAGAAACGTTCATTATGGCGCTCCTACTTGTGGTTGTGACCCATGTTCAATAGACTTTTCAGAAGATAAAATCTTAACTTTGACTCCTTCTGATAAAAATGCGCCGCCCTTCTCTACGATGTGTGCATTGCTTGCCAGCGCTGATAGAATTTCAACATCCTGCCCCACACGTCGTCCTGTTTCTACGACTACACTTTTAACCTGTTGGTCCTGACCAACCAGATAAATATATGAGCGTCCATCTCGCATTACGAGTGCAGATTGAGGAATAGTATTTGCCTCACTTTTTCCTACACTAATTTTGCCATTGGCAAACATACCAACATGCGCATTTCCAGAATTTAGACTGACATAGAGACTAGAACGTCCAGTGCTGTTGGATAAAGCAGGACCTATGCTTCGGACCACACCACTTAATTGCTGACCATTGGATAAAGAAAGATTCACTTTCTGACCAATTTGAATTGAATCAATTTGCTTGGCATCCACTTCAGGGCGCCACTCCAGACGTCCCTGACGAATCATACGGTACAGCTCAGTTCCCGAGCTGACGACATTCCCCAATACGGCGGACTTTGAAGAAACCACACCATTATCTATGGCGTAAATCTGGGTTTGCGATCGTTTTAATTGAGTACTATCTACGTCTGCTTGTGCAGAAGCGACACTCGCTTGAGCTGACTCTAGATTAATACGATATTCTTCTAATTGTTGATCAGATAACGCGCCTCCCGCTCCAATAATTTTAGCGCGCTTCAAATTCGATACTGCTTGTTGCAGGCTGACCTGATTTTGACGAAGATTGGCTTGTTGCTTACGCAAATCGGCATTTAAACTGTCATCTGCCAGTTTAAGCAAAAGCTGACCTTTCTTTACATGATCACCCACATCAACATAGAGCTGTGCAATTTTATATCCACTAATCTCGGGGCTAACGATTATTTCCTGCCAAGCCGCAATGGGGCCAGTCGCACTAATGGTGTTTTCCCAAATTTGAGTTTTTGGAGAAACTACCTGTACGGATAAAACACTTTGCTCACTCGGGACAGAATCATTATTTTTATTTTGTGTTGGTTTTTTAATGAATAGCAAAAATATTGCGACTGTAATCAACATAATCACAATGACGATTATCGTCCATTTTTTCAGTCGTATCGCTTTGTTCATGATGCTAATCCTTAAAAATTAATGTCTTTCAAACTTGTCTCGGGTTGAGTGACGACGGCATTTTTTTGCCAGCCGCCACCCATTGCCTTGTACAAAGCAATCCATTGCTGTACGCGGCTGGTTTGCAATTCAATTTGACTCATTTGTGCTGAAAGTGAGGAACGTCGTGCCGACTCCAAATCCAGTAAATTGGTATTGCCCGCTTTCCAACTTAATTGCAGCGCATTAAAGTAATTTTCATACTCTCGAACAGAGTTTTCTGATGCCTGCTCTTGGGCAGCAATCGAATTTAGCTGTACTAAGGCTTGCTCAACTTCACTCACCGCCGATCTCACCCCAGATTGATAATCTGCAATTGCAGACACATAGGTGGCTTTGGCACTTTCTACCGCAGCTTTTTTCTGACCTGCATCAAAAATGGGTAAAGATAGAGCTGGTCCAAATGACCATGAAGCTGCCGATGTTCCGCCCGTTAAAACTGTGCTGATTACCCCTGTTAATGAAAGGCTCGGATAACGATCAGCTTGAGCAGAGCCAATCTCTGCATAAGTGGCATAAACCTCACGTTCTAATGCGGCAATATCAGGGCGATGTTGCAACATCTGTGCAGGAACATCTGAAACATTAAATAAAGCTGGCTTTGGTAAGCTTTTCGACTTTCCACTATTGAGTAACGGGCGTAATGCGGTTTCTTGCATGCCCGTGACCTGTACCAGAGTTTTTACCAATAAATTACATTGCTTCTGTTGGTTAAGAAGATTCATCTGGGTACTCGCAAGATTGGCACGCGATAAGGCGCCATCCATGGGTGCAGTAAACCCTGCTTTGACCATTTGAGAATTTGCTTGTTCAGTTTTTTGCATCGATTGCAATTCATTCTGATAAACCGCAACCAATAATTCACAGGACCGATATTGCACATAGTCATCTGCCACTTCTGCTGCAAGCGAAATGCGGGCATCATGCCAATCATCTTGTCGGGCTTCGATACGAGACTGAGCGGCTTCATTCTGTTTTCGAATCTTGCCAAATAAATCAATTTCCCATGAAGCATCTAAACTGCCCGTTCCCTGATTAGAAACTTGGCCATCTTTCGCTCTTTTGGCGGAGGCACTGCCAGTCAAAGAAGGAAATAAACTGGCCTTTGATGTGGTTAATGTTGCCCTTGCCTGTTCAATTTTGGCCCATGCTTTAAGCAAGTTAGGGCTATTGTCTTGTGCTGTTTCAATCAATTGCCCTAAAACCGGATCATTAAACTGCGACCACCACTGTGTCAGGTCATCAACTTTATGATTTGAGTTAGGGGTATTTTGTGACCAGACACTTGTAGTCTGAGATTTGGGAGGTTGATAAGACGAATAATGCATACAGCCAGCAAATATGAAAGGAATGGATGAATACAACAGCAATGAATAAATTTGGCGGTTCATGCGAAAACACAACTAAACTAGACGGTTTAGTTTAGTTTGACGAAATTTGATTGTCAAACTTACAATAGCCCCCTTGGCTTTATAGGAAAAAAACTTAATGGCAAAAGTAAAGAGTGAAGCAACCCGTAACATCATCCTTGATGCCGCTAGTCAAGTTTTCCAATTAAATGGGTATGAAAGCTCCACCATGGATGCCATACGAGATGTCGCTCAGGTTTCTAAAGCAACGCTATATAGTCACTTTGCGTCAAAAGCAGAATTATTTATTGAAACACTTCTACGTGAAGCAGAAGCCAATTTTAATGATGAAATGCTAAAACTTGAGCAAAATCCCGATAATTTAAAAAATCATCTCACTATTTTGGCTTCTAACATGATTCGTTCAGCCTATTCTACAAATGGCTTAGCCATTAGAAGGTTACTGATCGCAGACGGTAGACAGAATAACTTAGGAAAAAAATTCTATGAACGAGGGCCTCAAGGAGCCAAGGCTTTTATGGCCTCTATTTTGCAAAAAGCGATGGATGATGGCTATTTAAAACAAGCAGATGCAGAAATAGCAGAATGTCACTTTAGAGCTTTAGTAGAAGCTGAATTTGTTGATATTTTATATTTTGGTTTAGACATTCCGTTAACAGAAGAATGGATTAAGGCAGCAAGTGAACGGGCAATAGAAACTTTCTTCAAAATTTATAAATAACACATTACTTTAACAATGACTTAGTAGAACTTCTTACACTCCAAGAAGTTCGCTATAACACTTTTTCAATAACTTAAAAAATTGTAGATTTATCAATATACTTTAATTTTTCAAACCTAAATCATTACCCGCTTAAAGCAAATGAGCCAGATTTTTAATTTCTTCCATCACTGCCTTACAAGCAGGCGTTAAATAGCCATGCTTAGAAATAGACAAAGAAATATAGCGCTTTAGCTCGGGACTCATAATTTTTGCTGCTTGAATTTGGGTGTATTGGCTGGCCTTTTTTAAAGCTTGCGGCCCAAGCATGGTGTAAATACCAGATTCGGAAACCAAATGCGTCTGTAAACTAATCGAGTCGGCTTCAAACACAATATTAAGCTCTACCCCATTTTCATAAGCCATGTGGTCTAAAAAGTTTCGCCAGTTACTTGGCCTGCAAAACGTGACCAGCGGTAACTGATTTATTGCTTTAAATTCGACTTCATTTGCCTGAGTGAGCACATCTCCTTCACAGCTCACCAAATAGGTATCGGCTTCGGTAAGATAGACATCACCGTGTTTAGGCGTCGGGTTAAATCGATAGAGTATGGCTAAATCGACGCTGCCATCTTCAAGCCATTTTTCTAAATGTACCCCTTGCCCTTCACGCACCGACAGTTTAATTAAGGGATATTTTTGTTGAAGCACTTTATATAAAGTCGATAACAACGGATGCGCTGTAGATGGCAAACTGGCAATACGAACCGTCCCAATCGGTGTATCGGTCGAGTGCAAAATTTCATTATTGAGTTGGTCGGTCACGTTTAGCCATGAACGAATTTTTGGAAGTAAATGCTGGCCTAAATCGGTCAACTCAACGCCGCGTCCAGTTCGGTTAAACAAACGACCGCCACATTGGGCTTCAAGTTCGTTCATTTGCCGACTGATTTGCGGTTGGTTGGTGTTATGTAGCATCGCAACTTTGCTTAAACTACCGAGTTCCACCGCATCTAAAAATATTTTCCATAAATCATAATTCATCGATTCTTCCTAAATCGTAAACTAGCACTTTTGAGCTATACATTTTTAGTATAACTGAAATTCAAGAATTGGTAATTCCTACATAGCTCGCCTATTTCTATACTCCAATCATGTTCTCTACAACACGATTTAAGTCAGATTAAGAACCAGAGAATATTTAATTACACTGTATAGGAAGTACGATTATGAGTTTAGATTTACGTGGATTAACCCCAGCACCTGTGACTCCTTTTACCCGTGACGGACAAGTAGACCATGATGCGATTCAACGTTTAGGTTCATGGTTAGGCAGTATTGATGGTGTGAAAGGCTTGGTTGTTCTTGGGCATGCAGGTGAAGGAACATTCTTGTCGCAGAAAGAACAAATGCAAGTCATCGAAAGCTTTGTTAAATCGGTAGATGACAAAATTCCGGTAATTGCAGGGATTACACTCGAAGGTACTTCGGTTGCAGCAGAAGAAGCAAAACGTGCAGTGAGCGCGGGTGCTTCGGCAGGCTTAATTTATCCTTCACATGGTTGGTTGCGTTTTGGCTATCAAAAAGGCGCACCACAAGACCGCTATAAAGCGATTTATGAAGAAAGTGGTTTGCCATCTATTTTATTTCAATATCCAGATGCCACGAAGGCCACTTACGACCTAGAAACTCTACTCGATATTTCTGCACAGCCGGGTGTGTTTGCCATGAAAAATGGTGTGCGTAACATGCGCCGTTGGGATGTTGAGATTCCGATTATTCGCCGTGAACGTCCAGACTTACAGATTTTGACTTGTCACGATGAATATTTGCTTCACACCATGTTTGATGTAGACGGCGCTTTGGTTGGCTATGGCAACATTGCCCCTGAGCTTTTAATTGAAATGATTAAAGCAGGTAAAGCCAAAGATTACGCCAAAGCTCGTGCACTTCACGACCAACTTTTACCCGTGACTCGCAATGTCTATCACCGCGGTTCACACATGGAAGGCACGGTAGCGCTTAAACATGCATTGGTTGCTCGCGGAATTTTGGACCACGCCACTGTGCGTTCGCCATTGCTTCCACTCGCAGATGGTGCTGAGCAAGAAATTCATGATGCGATGCGTCAAGCCGGAATTGGCAAGGTCGATTTAACCCAAGCCGTTGCTTAAATTCTATTCGGGCTAGCATGTACGCTAGCCTTTTTTTCCTGTACGCTGCCTGAGGCCAAACATCGGGCATGTCACTTAAAAATAATAATAAAAAGCATGCAAACTGTGGTGAACAGGTAGTGCGAAATAGAACAAAAAAACTACGAGGAATGTAGTCATAAGGAGATAGAAGATGACAAATCTAGCGGATGTAGAACCAATTAGTCATCATCAAAAAAATGCGGAAATTATTGCAAGACTCGAACGGCTTCCTGTGACTGGTCGATTGCAATTTATGCGAATTACCATTGGTATAGCGACCTTTTTTGACGCTTATACTGTTCTCGCCATTGCCTTTGCTTTACCCCAACTCATTACCGAATGGCACCTGACCCCTGCCTATGTCGGTGCGATCATTGCTGCGGGCTATGTCGGGCAACTGGTCGGTGCCATCTTTTTTGGTTCACTTGCCGAAAAAGTCGGTCGTTTAAAAGTACTGTCTTTTACCATTTTACTGTTTGTGGCAATGGACATTTCTTGTCTGTTTGCGTGGAGCGGAATGTCACTGTTAATTTTCCGTTTCTTACAAGGTATTGGAACAGGTGGTGAAGTACCTGTTGCCAGTGCCTATATTAACGAGTTTATTGGTGCAGAAAAGCGCGGTAAGTTTTTCTTACTCTATGAAGTTTTATTCCCGATGGGCCTTATGTTTGCAGGCATGGCAGCATTTTTCCTGATGCCAATTTATGGCTGGAAAGTCATGTTTATTGTGGGCCTCGTTCCATCTTTACTGGTGATTCCTTTACGGTTTTTCTTGCCTGAGTCACCACGTTGGCTTGCTTCAAAAGGCCGTTTTAAAGAAGCCGATAAAGTTGTCAAAAGCTTTGAAGATGGTGCGATTAAAAGCGGTAAAACTTTGCCTGAACCTGTGGTTAAAGACATTAACCCGCAAGCCATGGCAAAAACCGACTGGCGTGAGCTGTTCCAAGGCATTTACCGCAAACGTACCTTTACCCTGTGGGGCATGTGGTTTTGCGTCTATATGATTAACAATGCCATGGTGACTTGGCTGCCATCTCTGTACAAACAACACTTTGGTCTGTCGCTTCAAACCAGTTTGGGTTATGGCTGGATTACCTCGGGCGTGGGTGTGATTGCCTCTATTATCTGTGCGTTAATGATTGATAAAGTCGGCCGCCGTCCTTGGTACAGTGCAGCTTTTTTCTTAGCGATCATTCCACTCATGAGCCTTTCAATTTTAGGCGCAAAATCGGCGATGGAAGTTGTGATTTTGGCAACGCTGAGCTATGCCATTTTGCAAACCATTTCATTCTCTTTATACCTTTACGCTGCCGAACTTTACCCTACTCGCCTACGTGCGATGGGCATTGGTTTTAGTACCGCTTGGTTACGTGCCGGTTCTGCAATTGGACCTGTTATGGTCGGTCTGGTGGTCGGTGGCTATGGCATTCAATATGTGTTTAGTGTGCTTGCTGTCGTGGCGCTCATTGGTGGCCTTGTGACCTTCTTGTTTGCCATTGAAACCAAAGGCCAAGTGCTCGAAAAACTCTCTCCTTAATTCATCCATTTCATAAAAAGCTTGCCTAACCTCAGCGTTAGGCAAAGGGCTTATTCATGCTTAAAAAAGGAATTTAAAATGAATAAATATTTGCTATGGGGCTGTATTGGTTTAGGCAGTGTGAACAATGCTTATGCAGAACTTCCTCAAGAATTTGGCAAGTTAGAATTAAAACTTAACACCCGTTACTGGAATGATGAAGGCACTGCCCACCCCACGCTTGCCAACCCTTCGCCTTCGTCGAATGAATATGAGCAAAGTGCGTTAGGGCTTGAGTTAAATTATCAGTCACCGTACATGTGGGACTGGCTTGGGGTAGATGGCTCACTGTATGCGGTCACCAAGTTATTTGATTCTGGCAAGCCTAGCGCTCAGCTTTTAGAGGTCGAAAATAACGGCAAGCTCGATCAAAACTTTGCGACTTTAGGACAGTTCTACGTCAAGGCAAAATTGGGCGATAAAGGCGAAATTAAATTAGGCCGCCAGTTGCAAGACTCGCTGTTGCTCAAAAGCACCAATAACCGCGCGGTGCCCGATACTTTTTCGGGTGCGAGTGGTCAGTTTCAATTGAATGATCAGCTACAGACTTACATTGCCTACTATGACCGCTGGAAACCGCGCAGCATGGACTCTTTTGAAAAACTGGTGACTGAAAATGACGAGCGCATTGATTATGTCGGTTTGCTTGGAGCTAAGTATCAGTACAAAAACTGGAGCGTGAATGCCGAGTATTTAAATAGCAAAGATTATTTAAAAAAGTACGGGGTGATTGCTCAATATAAATTGCCAATGCATGGCTTTGTGTGGACATTCAACACAGGTGCTTTTTTCTCACGTGATGATGGCAAGCTGTTTAAATGCGGTGCCGAAACTGAGCTGGACTGTGTCAAAGGCCAAGACATTAACAACCGTGGGAATGGTTATTTTCTCGATGTAAATGTGGCCAAGAATAATATTGAAGGTGGCATTGCCGTTTCAAAGTTTGATGGTTTTTGGATTGAAGATAACTTTGCCGTGCACTCCGACCGCAACTCGGTTTTAACGCAAGATCACGGCACCAACCCGTTTCCAACCTCTTCGACTATTGGCCCCGACTTTACCAATAACGATGAAACCGCCGTTGCCCTTCGCCTGAAATATAACTGGAAAGACTACGTGAAAGGTTTAAAAACCGAAGCGAAGTATATTTATGGCTTTGGCGCTCACCAAAGTAACATCAACAGTGATATTGAAGGTAAAGAGCGTTACTTTGACTTTACGGTAAGTTATGTCTTGCCGTGGGTGAAAAACTTAGATGTGCGTTATTCATTTTTGTATTATGAGTCAAAGTTTGAAAATGCAAACTTAGGTGAAAAAATAAATGGCATGACCCGTAAAGATTGGGACCAACACCGTGTATTTATTAATTACCGTTATACATTTTAATAGCAGGCTAAACGTTTAGTTTAACTTTATTATATTTATTAATTTACTGCTTTAAATAGATTAACTCTTGAGTTTAATTAAAATATAAATTTATATTTTAATTTTTTATAATATTTTATTTAAATTGAATTGACCTGTTAAAAACTTATGATTATTATGGTCTCGCTGGCACACATTGCCAGTCGGTTTTGACAGACCGTTTTACATACAGCACATCAGATTTATCCTTCTGAGGGAGAAATTTGTGTGAAAACCACCGTCCCCCTCATGTTGCGGTAGGGCGGAAGGGGGACACCTTCGGGTGTGCTGGTTCTGTATGTCCGGTCTGTCAACCCCCTTTCGTTCTACCACCATAATCAATTGACGGTGATCTTTGGTGGTAGAGCTCCATAAATTCTAGGAGTTGACCATGACATTTTTTATATTAATCCCCTATCTTCTCTCGTAATTTTATTTATTTAAAATTTAGGCTTTCTCTCACCTAAAATATTTTAAATTTATAAATAATTTTATTTTAAAATTTTAATCATTTTATTTTTCTGTATTACAGGCGGGTTAACTATGCCCTTTTTAAATGATTTTAATACTTTAAATATAAGCGGCTTATTTTTTATTAATAACTTAGTGAAAATTATCACGAGAATAATATGAAACTTTATAAACCTATTTTGGCTTTAAGCCTTTTAATAGGCGATTACGGTGTTTCTGGTTGCGACATTCACACTCAGCAGGATTTTGAAGAAATTTGCCTGTCTGGTGGGCACACCCAAGCCAGTTGCGACTGTATTTACCAACGGCTTGAACAAGTGTATTCGCATAAGCTCATGCAACGTCTAGAGCATGTCAGTTTGCAAAGTCCTGCTCTCCCACAGGACTTTGCCCCTACTTTCTTTAACGTGATGCGGCGGTGCGATAAAGACGACATGGGCTAAGCGTTTGGCTTAGCTCCCTTATCTCTGTGCCGCAATGGTGGATTACTTTAAATCAGCGCAAAAAATTAAAGTTCTGTTGCGGCACGGGGGCCTGAAAATAGCTAGTTCATTGATATTAAATATGCAAATAATCTCTTGGTCGAATCGACACTTTTAAATTAGTCTAAGTTTAAGATTTCTTTTACTTTAGGTAAATCTCTATGCGCACTCAAATAAACAATCGCTGTACGAGATAATTTCTCCTTTTCTCTAACCATACTTTTCAACTTTGAAAAAGACTCTTCATCATTAGAATTATTTCTAAGTTTTTTTACCAGAGTATCCACCGTAATTCTTATACGATTTCTAGCCCTTACAATCCGAGTCTCATGTAAATGAAAAATATCTACAGAGTTCTCTACTTTTTCTACTTCAGCAGGAGTAATATTTGGGTTTGGAATGGGAAAACCATCATTATCGAACCACAATAGTTTTTCATCTTGGGGCTTAAAAGGATCTAAAAAATTAAGCTGCTCTATTGATATATCATCTTCGGGTTTAACCGCCCTGTTATCTGGATTCAATAATGGGAATTTACAAGCCTTCCCTCCCTGAGATTCCTCAAAATTTCGGCGACTATTACAAAATGTACATGCACATCTATAATTTTCCCAATCAAATGCTAACCACCAATAACCATTATTTTCTTTTTCACCCTCAACCATATTTTTAGGTCGAAAATGATCTACAGGCATATCGGATCTTATTTCTTCAGCTTCACAATACCAACACTTACGTTTAAAGTTATCTGGAAGAAGTTCATAATATTTACGCCATATTTCAGATGATTTATTAATAATTTGTTTTCTACGCGCTTGATCTGGTGCTTCTAATAAAGCTTTTTTTAGTGCTGCTGCTTGTACACGCCATTCTTCCGTTAAACACTCTTCTATATCATCTTTACAAATCCATCTCATGGTTCTTTACCCTCTTGATATTTTTCTTGTAAAAAATCCATATAATCAGGATCATCTGAGGCTAGATTAAATCCTAAACTTTCTAGTTCTTCATTAAGTCTAGCTAAACATTGTTCTTCTGTTTCAAAACCTATTTCCTCATCAAATATTTTTTGTGCTGATGATAATATTTCTTTAGCGGCTAGAGAATTTCTTAATTTTAACTTTCTATTAGTAAACTCATCTAAAGTTGATTTAAGGCCAAACATATCACTTCTTAATATTAAATTAATTCCCATTCCTCTTGGACTTTCATCTGGTTCTATCGCACTTATATTATAGTTTTCATCTCTAGTCATTACCTGAACTTGTTTCTTTTCTAATTCAGCAATAGCGAGAGGATGATGTGTAACCATTAATAAATGACTAGTTTCCTCATTGGGTACAAATTGTTTAAGGAATTTAAGATATTTAACAGCCCATGCAGGATTTAAATGAGTATCAGGCTCATCTAATAAAAATAAAGAATCCTCTCCACCTGTAAATTTTAATAGTCCCAACACTGTTAATAATTGTTGCTCACCTTCACTTAATTCATTAAAAGTTAGTGGAAAATTATTTGATTTAACTTTTACACGAACAGAAACTTCTGAAATAATCTCTGAGAGCAACAGGCTCTCCAACATTTTAAAAAGCTCGTCTGGAGTTAAATCTTTGGCAAAATTTTTCAATGAGTTGAGATCAGGTAGAAATAGATGAAAAAACTCATTTCGAATATTCTTGCCAGTTAATGAAGTATTCTCCTGTCTTTTTATTTTTAAAGGAGCTAGAGCATGTTTGATTAATTCATCTAAAAATTTTCTAACTATTCCTTTAGCTCCCCAAAATAATTCATCTTTATCTTTTGCCCAGTTTGGTTGCCGTAATACAAAATGAACACTATCTAGATCTTCTATTTCTAAGTGCTCTAAGATAAATTTTCTTTCTATACTTTGTTGATCTGATAGAAAGAAAGCCAGTAGAACAAACTGACTATGATAAGGTTTTGCGTAAAATAAAGGTCTAATATCCCCTTTTAAGTTTAACTCATCCTGCAATAATTTCCGATAAAAATTAGTTCGATGTTTTATAAAATACTTTTCTAATCTATCACTCGGACCTGAATAATAAGCGAATAAATATTTAGGTAAATAATCAGAATTACCAAATTTATCTCTTTTAACTTTCGTTATTGGAATTTTTTTACTGGAGTTCAAATCACTAGAAAATTGAGAAGATAATAAGTTATTACAATGAATAGTATATTGACTATTCAAAGTTTTTTTCTCAACATCTGCTTCAACTTCAACTTCAAGCCATTTTTTACTTGAGCTATCAAGTTTAGGGTCCCTTCCTAATCTATATACTAATTTATAAGAAAAAGGTGGAGATTCACCCAAATCTAGATTTCTGAAAATTGAAACCAAAGCCTCAAGCACATTTGACTTACCAGAACCATTTTTTCCCACGATAACTGTCATCAAGCTATCTTCATCAAAATTTATTTCAAAATCTTCTAATTGTTTAAATTTAGAATATATATGCAACTTATCAATTTTCATTTAATACTAAAATTCCTATTCATTTAACCCAATTCAAATAAACAGTTATAAGATTCATCACCTATTACCTTTATTTTACCTTGATTGATAGACTCTCTTAAATCTAAATAGAACTTTTCAATTAATTCCGTTCCTGCATCATTTGGGTAATTTGCAAGGGAAAATAAATCTATGCTACTAAGAGGATGTCTAACACTTTGTAAAACATCTAATACTGATTTTATCTCATTCATTTTTTTACTCTTACTATTCTGCTTAAGTACATTCTCTTTAATTTTATCTTGATTTAGTTTTTTTATTTTCTTTTCTTGTTGAATTTCAATAAGTAAAACTTCTGCACTATTATTACCAGTGATTAAATCATTATGTTCTTTACGCCATTTAGCAGTCAATTCTCCATTAAAAGCTTTTACTAGAATTGTCTGAGTGATTGAGCTAACTTTTATTTGGCTTACTTGAATATTTTTTTCAATATTTTCAAAATATTGAATATATTCATTTATTTTTCGAACAATAAAATCTTGTTCTTGTAGTGGAGGAAAAGGTATTGCTAAAACTCGCATATCTCTTAAATGTAAGTTTTTTATTGCAGAACCTACAATTCTGCTAGAAACATCTATTTCATTTACCCATTTTTGCAATGCAATATTAATAAACTCCATATTTACATTTTTTGATGCAGGTTTTAGTAATGCTACACTGACAAATAAAGAAAATTCATTACTAGTGTTTACTATAGCAGTTCGACCAATTGTTCCACTTTTAGTTATAAGTAAATCGCCTTTTTCAACATTACATCTTTTAGAAAGTTCCGTGTGTTCAATCTCCGAAATATATTTTGTATTCGAAAAATCAATTTTACCTTCATAAATATCTTTTACAGATATAAAGGGTATCCCATTTTCTATATATTTAGGTGTATGATGTGTCCCATCTACGATTTTAGAAGTTAAAGCATCTAAAGAAGTCCAAATCCAAGTTGAAGGTATTGTATACTCCTCATTTTTTAGATGCTGTTCAACTTTAATATTCTTATCTCTTACTAGACTAATACGCTCTCTCAATATTTGGGAGAGGTCTTTTTCAGCATGAGAAACTAATAAATTTTGATGTTGTCTCCACTCAGCAGACACTCTCCCACTCATGGCTTGCGCTAAAAAAGACTTTTTCAATTTTTTCAAAAATTTAGAAATAGCTTCTAAACGTGTTTTTATTTGCTCGACTTTTGCAAGCATAATATCTAGTTGGCGAACAATCTCTTTCTGTTCCGCAATTGGAATCAAAATAAAAGGAAGTTTTTTACAAGCACTTCCAGATAGTTCTTTAAATGTCGTACCCGTGCCTTTGCTCTCGGCTAAATCTTTAATACTTTTTAAGTAATAGTAAAGATATTCAGATTCAATATTTGAACCAGTGACAAAACTTTTAAATCCTTGATTGGTGCACATATCTTTTGAAGCAATGGCTACATATCCTATTGGAGCTCGGCTACTAAAAACTACAGTTCCTTTTGGCATTAATTTAGCAGAAGAATTTTTATACCCTTGCTCTGATAAATCACGTGCACCATGAGTAATATATTTTTCTTTATATCCACTTAAATCAGCAGGAGTTAACCAACTAATACCCATTGAAGGTTCTACAAAATTATCAGGGTCATTTGCTCTAGGGGTCCCCCCTCCAACTACATCCGCGATATCTTCGATATATGTTAATAACCATTCCTCAGGCAATTTTCCTACACTCATGCCTGTTTCCTATTGTCAATTTCCAGAGCATCTCTTAGAAACATTTTTTGGTTATTTGCTTCACTTTCTTGGTCTAAAGCATGCATTAAACTATCTAGTTCAATAAATACTTGAACCAGCTCAGACATTACCTCACTTACTAAAACATGAGGCTCTGGTAAATTTGCTGCATCAACAGCTTCATAATCTTTTAACCATGAGATATCCAATGAATCAGATTTTTGGTCCCTAATCCATTCTCTATTAAATTTTCGCCAACGGCTATTTTCTAAATTCTTTTCTTGAGACGAGATAGTATTTGACCACTCCCCTTCAATTCTAGATACTAAACTATCGGCACCTGTACAATAAACTTTTTCAAAACCAAAAAGATAATTTTCTGTAAAAGGTGTACGTTTACCAAAACTTGGAATATTAGTCCGTAAATCGTATACCCAAGTTTCCGTTGTGCAGTTTTCTTCTTGTAAAGGGTTTTCTTCTGTGCCTTTATTAAAAAAAAGAACATTAGTTTTCACTCCAGGCGCATAAAAAATGCCTGTGGGTAAACGAAGAATTGTATGAACATTACATTTATTCATTAAATCTTGACGAATTGCTGTACCCTGTCCCGCTTCAAATAGTACATTATCTGGTAAAATTACAGCAGCACGACCTGCCGGCTTTAAATTCATATAAATATGCTGCAAAAAAGCAAGCTGCTTATTAGAAGTTGTAAATGATAGGTCATCTCTTGTTATACTTGCTTCTCCTCCTTTTGAAGAACCAAATGGCGGATTAGCTAGAATAACGTCTGATTCTGGTAAATTCTTACCAACAGGACCTAAAGAATTACCCAATAAAATTACACCATTTTCTCCACCAATATCATGCAACAAACAATTCATTTGTGCTAAACGCCAAGTATTAGCAACAAGCTCAACTCCAACAAAAATTGTATTTTTATACTGCTGTAAAATTTTCTTATCTGAAGACATCAAGTTATTATTTTCTTTTATATAAGTATCTGCAGCAATAAGAAAACCTGCTGTACCACATGCTGGATCTTGAATTATTTCTCCAAGTTGTGGTCGTATGCACCTTACAATACTATTAATCAAAGAGCGAGAAGTAAAATATTGTCCAGCTCCTGATTTTGATTCAGTAGCATTTTTTTCAAGTAGCCCTTCGTATAGGTCACCCAACCCATCCACTTTGATAGTGAACCAATCTAGCTGATCAAAAGCTTTAATCAATTGTTCAAGATGCAACGGTTCACGGATACTAGTTTGTGCATTAGCATAAATTGAAGAAATTAATTTGTGTTGACTCAGAGATAATTCATGAAGCATATCCTGATAAAAAGCTAATAAATTCGTTCCCTTTAATGCTTTTAGTTTTTCCCAAGTATATTGTTCGGGGTATATTTTTTTAAGAGTTGATGAACTATCATCTAACTCATCAATCATTTTTATAAACAATAATGTAGTTAATTCACTCACATAGTCACTATAATTAACACCATCATCTTTTAAAATATCACAAAGACTCCATAGTTTTTGAACAATATCATTTTGGGTCATTTGGCATACTTCAACATTGCATTCTAAAAGTTATAGAATTGTAGCAGTTAAAGAACTTCTCACAAGCTTTAACAGATATTTTCGTTTATTTTTTCCTCATTTATACTTGGGCCTTTTAATTAAGTTTCTTAAACAATTATTTTAAGTGAAATTTTTCAAGTACAGCTATGATTAATAAAAACTATTATGAAATAAATTAATCTTCTTATGAATGCAACTCAATGAATTTAAAAATACATCTAGTATAATAATATAGGACATAATTCTAATTAAAAAAGCCCCAAATAATTAATATTTGGGGCTTTTCGAATTTTGGTGGAGATGGCGGGAGTTGAACCCGCGTCCGCCAGCATTACGCTCGAGAATACTACATGCTTAGATATCGTCTATTGTTTTAACACCAAGTGACCCGACGAACAGGGTACAAGTTGCGATCCTCTAAGTTTGGTATAAAGCCCCGAGGCTTGACTCTATACGGACTTGTGTGCGTGCGCTACGGTCGGGTTCCTAAACCACAAGTATTCTAGGAAGCGGACAAACTGCCCTTAGGCAGCTAGAGCGTAAGTTTCGTCGTTTGCGACTAAAATATGCAAATTTGATTTACGAGAGAAAATGCGCTCTCGGCATGCATCTATGAGTTTCATCACCAGCGTCGAAGCCAATAACATCCCCATGAATGTATGAGCATCATAGCATAACTAAAATAAAATACTGTGCATTTTATCAACAGTCCGCTACTGATGAACATATTTACATAATGGAGAGCCTTTTGTTTTTTTCAAGGGCCACATAAAAAAGCTGCCAAACATGACAGCTTTTTTTAAAGTGTGGTCTATAAAGCACCATTGCCTAACACAATACCCTCACGGCGCGGGTCTACCCCACCTGCGTATTTGCTTTGATTATTAATATTTACTTTCATAATCGTTGAAATACCGCTGGTTTGCGCAGTGTTGGCAACGCCATGCCCTTTTGCTTTTAAGCCTTCAATCAAATCAAGCAAAGAAAGCTGCACATTCGAGCTATCTACATTGGTGTTTTTGCTATTGGTCGCACCAAAGTTAACAAGCGAAGTCGCCTGCTGTGCGTTTAAGTTCCAGTCCAGCGCACCCACTAAAGTTTTAACCACATATTGAATGATCGTACCACCACCTGGTGAACCTGTTGCCATATAAAACTCATCTGGCGTGGTGCCTTTAAACACTAAAGTTGGCGCCATGGTACTACGTGGGCGTTTACCACCTTCCACACGGTTGGCAACCAGTGCTCCCGTGCTGTCTAGCGGGTTGGCGCTAAAGTCAGTTAACTGGTTTGACAGCAAGAAACCATCCACCATGTGGAATGAACCCATGCTCGATTCAACCGTCGATGTCATTGAAACCACATTGCCATAGGCATCTACAATCGTGAACTGAGTCGTGCCGTGTTCAACAGTCGTATCGACACCCGAAGCTGGATTGAAATTACCTGCTGGCGCAACGCCCATACTTTGGTTCGGGTTAATGAGTGCTGCACGTTGTTTTAAGTAATTTTTATCAATAAAGCTTGCAATACCCTGTGCTGGTAAAGCGACAAAATCAGTATCTGCCACATATTTATCACGGTCGGCGTAGGCCAAACGTTCTGCTTCAGACACTAAATGCACGCCCATCACATCTGGCACACCACCTTCATTTTCAGGGTTTTTAGGTGGATAAAGCGACATATCAAAGTTTTCTAAAATACCCAGCGTTTGCGCAACCGCAATTCCTCCCGAAGATGGAGGCGGCATGGTACATACATAGTAGCGGTCACGATACGTTGTACAAATCGGGTCGCGTTTTTTCACCTGATAGTTCGATAAATCCTGCAAGGTCATCAAGCTTGGAGTAATTGGAGTTCGTGCTGGATCATCCCCTAATGTTTGGCCTGCTTTTGCCACAATGGCTTGAGCAATTGGACCCGTGTGCAATGCATTTGCGCCTTGCGTGGCAAGTGCTTCTAGGGTTTTTGCATAGGCTTTATTGGTCATGGTCTCACCTACTTTACGAGGCGAACCATCTGGGTAGAAATAAGTTGCCATTGCATTTGCATCAAGCGCTAAGCTGTTTGCATTGCTTGCAATCGCATCTGCCAAACGGCCCGGAATGCGGAAACCGTTGTCAGCCAAACCAATTGCTTCACCAAAAAGCTGGTTCCACTTAAGCTTGCCATGTTCTTGTTGTGCTTGTTCAAGCAAACGCATCACACCCGGCACACCAATCGAGCGACCACTACGGCGGGCACTTGGTACAGGCGCTGGTGAATTGGGATCATATATATCTTGGCGAATTAAATAATATTCGTTAGCTGCGGCTGGTGCTGTTTCACGTCCATCGTAAGCCGTGACTTTTTTGGTTTTGGCATCGTAATACATCATAAAACCACTACCAGCAATCGTGCTCGACTGTGGTTCTACTAAACCCAACACTGCTTGTACCGCAACGGCTGCATCGACTGCACTACCGCCTGCTCTTAAAACATCACAGCCCGCTTTTACCGCCAGTGGCGTGTTTGCCACCACCATATATTTATCTGCGTATTTAACCGTGTTACCGAGTCTATAACCCGATGCACCCTCAGGCGCGGCTGGGTCACCATTTTGGTTTGAACCGACCACCACGCTTGAACCATCTTGTGCCAGTTTGCTACAACTGGTGGGGTCATTATCTACAATTAAATTGGGCGGGGTTGTATTTGAATCATCCTTGGGCTGATCTGACGAGGAGTCATCTCCACATCCTTGTAATAAACCGACTGCTAATAAACTACTGAACAAAAATGAATATCTTTTATTCACGTGATAACTCCAATATATACGCCTGCCTATCCATGCAATTGCCATGCAAGCTTCTTTGTTTTCAGGTATTAAGTTTTTTTAATCTTTGATAAAAATAAGGTTTTATAATATTGAATGTTTAAGGGCGTTTATCCTGTGCCCTGTCTGATGCCTCCTTGCTTGATATCACACTCTTTTATAACTGATTTGCCCGATTCTGGCATGCTTTATTTCGCTAAATACAGGCAAAATCTGCCATTTGCAGATGTAGTTTATTTTTTAGTGGGCCTAAAAAAAGCACCTCCGAAGAGATGCTTTTGATGTTTAGTGAGAAGGCATTCCGCTGACATCTCCTTTGGGTTTTGGACACAGCCAAATGACCAGCCCCGCAAAGACAAACACCATCGCAAATAGTAAAAATACATGGTTTGCCGACATGGTAATGGCTTCTTTATCGACGAGGTTTGAAATGATTCCTAAGGTCGAGTCAGCCGTAAAACCATTTTGCAAAAGGTTATTTTGTACTTCGGCAGTATTTAGGTTTGACACCATTTCACTACGTGCAACTTTGGCGTGGTCGTCCCACACCGTGACTGCAATTGAAGCACCAATTGCCCCTGCCATAGTTCTTAAAAAGTTCATTAGACCCGCAGCAGATGCAATTTCTTGCTGTAACACCGAACCCAGTGCAATATTCGACAGTGGAATAAAGAAGAACGGCACAGCAAAACCTTGCAGGATTTGTGGCCAAGCCAATGCCATAAAGTCGGCATCTGTGGTCCAGAATGCCCGCATTAAGGTCACAGCACCCAGCAAAATCAGGCCAAAGCTTGCAAGTGCTCGTGGGTCATGTTTAGTCGAAAGCTTCGCCACAATCGGTGACATGGTCAAACTACCAAAGCCCATGGTTGCAGTTAAATAGCCGGCCCATGTGGCGGTATAGGAAAGGTTCATTTGCAGCCACTGCGGAATCAGTACAATACTGCCAAAGAACGCTCCAAAGCCGAGCGACAAGGCTAACACTGAAATAGCAAAGCCCCTATGCCTGAATACCTTCACATCCACCACGGGGTGCTTATCGGTCAGCTCCCATATGAGGAACACCACAAAGCCAATGACGGCGGTTAAAGCGAGTACCACAATGCTGGTGCTGTTAAACCAGTCGCGTTCATGCCCTAAGTCGAGCATGAGCTGTAGTGCACCAATCCACAGAATTAACAAACCTAAACCAACCGTATCGATTCTTAAAGAAATCGTTTCTGTTTCGGCTGGTTTGAGCAAACGGATTGCCGCTAAAACACAAATAATGCCGACCGGAATGTTAATAAAGAAAATCCAGTGCCAAGACAGGTTGTCACTAATCAGACCACCTAAAATTGGTCCTAAAATTGGCCCAACGACTGTGGTCATTGCCCAGAGGCCCATGGCCTGTGCATGCTTTTCTTTAGGGAAAATACGCATCAACAAGGTTTGGCTGAGTGGCATAAGTGGACCACCGCATAGACCTTGTCCAATACGGAAAAAGACCAACATACCTAACGAGTTTGCTAGGCCGCACAAGAAAGAAAAAATGGTGAAACCAATCAGGCCAAAAATAAAAACCCGAACAGTTCCAAAGCGGCCCGCAAGCCAACCCGTTAAGGGTACACAAATCGCTTCTGCAACTGCATACGATGTAACGACCCACGTCCCTTGTGTACTTGAAACAGCAAGGTTACCGGTAATGTGTGGTACAGATACGTTGGCAATGGTCGTATCGAGTACGACCATAAAGTTCGACAAGGCAATAACAAACGCTGCCAGTAATAAACGACCACCGCTCAGCTCGGCAAAAGGTGTTTGCGTTTTCATAAGCGTTTACTTCGCAGATAAGTCGACTTTTGCTTCCATCGACAAGCCAACACGCAGTGGGTGTTCAGCAAGTTCTTTCGGGTCAAGTGCAATACGAACTGGTAAGCGTTGAACCACTTTAATCCAGTTACCTGTTGCGTTTTGAGCCGGAATTAAGGCAAAGGCAGAGCCTGTACCACCAGAGAAGCCCATCACTTTGCCGTGATATTCAACATCGTCACCATATAAATCTGAAGTAAGAGTGACGATTTGACCCGGACGGACTTTTTTCAACTGACTTTCTTTAAAGTTCGCATCTACATATAAATCGTTGAGCGGCACAATCATCATCATGCTGGTACCAGGTGCAACGCGTTGGCCCACTTGAATATTACGACGCGTCACCACACCATCAACTGGCGCACGAATTACGGTACGTTCCAAATCAAGCTGAGCTTGTTCAACATGTGCTTGTGCAACTTGTACATCAGGTGTTGAAGTTTCACTTACACCCTGAATTAAAGCTTCGTTCGCTGCAAAAGTGCTTTCGGCAGCTTTACGGCTTGAAGATGCTTGCGCTAAACCTGCTTTTGCAAGCTCTAGCCCTGCTTTGGCTGTTTCAACTGCACTTTGTGATTTAGTGAGTTCTTCTTTAGACACTGCACCAGACGCGGCAAGTTGCGCACGACGATTCAGCTCTAAAGCAGCTCTGTCGTAGTCAGCCTGTGCTTGAGCAACTTGTGCTTTGGCACTGGTAATTTCGTCGGCACGAACCACAACTTGAGAGTTTAAAGAGCTACTGTTTGCCGCAGTTTGTTTGTATTGGCGTTTTGCTTTGGCGAGTTCTGCCTCAGCTTGAGCCAGTGCAATTTTGGCATCACGATCATCAATATGAACCAGCACGTCACCACGATGTACTGTTTGGGTATCTTTTACCACAACCTGAGCGACCTGCCCGCTTACCATTGAAGTGATTTGAGCCGTTTCTGCACCGACATAGGCATTATCCGTACTCACGGAGTTGTTTAAAAATAATGCCCAAATTGCATATAAAATAGCGGCGATCAATAAAATCAGCGCAAAAAAACCAAGAAATTTTTTGCGCTTGTTTTGATTGTTGTCATCCGAGGCAGATGTTGTTGGCACTGTTTCTTGTACATTGCTTTGTGCATCAGTCATGGTATGTTCCTAAAGATGGGTTGGCTTTGCCATCAATCTCGCACTACACCTTGTTATAGAGTTTTTATTTTTCTATAAACAAGACATACCGCATTGTCAAAGGAGCTAATTTTAACGCTAAAACCTCATAATATGAGAATAAAAAATTATAACTAATGCGTTCGTTCTAATTAAATTAATGTTTATCTCAAAGTTTTTGTGAAAATTCCCACTTTTCAAATACTAAAAAAAGCGCACTTGGCGCTTTTTAACTACTTAAATGAGCAATTTAATAGGCGTATGAAGCAATACCCGCAGCAATTGCTTTGCCTTCATCATTGACCATGGTCATGCGCATAGTGCAGCCCTTACGACCTAAACGCAGAACTTCGGCACGTGCAATAAAGTATTTACCACGCCCCGGCGCCAAATAATCGACACGCATGTCGACGGTTGCCAAACGCGACACTTGCTTAATGGTCTCGGTTAAAGTTTCCGGCGTTGAACGGCGATATAAGTGTTCCATTGCCACAATACCGCCAATGCTATCGAGCAAGGTTGCAGCAACTCCACCATGCAAAATCTGAAATGCCAGATTACCAATCAGGTCGGGTTGCATCTCGATATAGCCTTCAATCTGCCCGTCCACCACACGCATAATCATTCCACTATGCTTAAAAAAAGGAGAGCTATTAAACGCCTTACATAATTGCTTAAGAACTACATTCAGGTCAGTTTTTGCACCTAAATGAATGCTCCCAGTCCAATTTTTCTTTTCATCACTCATACATTGCCTAAATTTAAAAGCATGATAAACACCCATAATTTTGTACAAATCCAGCATTATGGGGCTACAATACAGCAGTCGGTTGACAGTAATGGAATATCCGCCAACCTATCCTAGTGTAATACCGAACATCGAGATTGTTATGACTTATACGTTCAATCGTCCTGCATTTCCAGCCACTCGCATGCGCCGTATTCGTAAAAATGACCAGTTGCGTGCGATGGTCAGCGAAACACAGCTCACTACCAATCACTTGATTTATCCAGTATTTGTATTACCGGGACAAAATCAAACCCAAGATATTCCAAGTATGCCAAACATTCAGCGTTTGTCGGCAGATTTATTACTGAAAAAAGCTGAAAGACTTCTGGAATTGGGCGTATCAAAACTGGCTCTTTTTCCAGTTACGCCTCAAGAAGATAAAAGCCTGACCGCAGAAGCTGCATGGCATGAAGATGGTTTAGTCCAAACCACGTGCCGTTTACTTAAAAAAGAATTACCAGAAATGGTGTTAATCACTGATGGTGCGCTCGACCCATACACGACTCATGGTCAAGACGGCATTATTGATGACACTGGCTATGTGCTGAATGACGAGACTGTAGAATGCTTGATTAAACAAGCTTTAAGTCATGCCGAAGCGGGTGCTGATGTGGTTGCACCAAGTGACATGATGGATGGCCGTATTGGCGCAATTCGTCAAGCTTTAGAAGCCAATGGTCACATCTATACCAACATCATGGCCTACTCTGCGAAATATGCGTCGAGCTTCTATGGCCCGTTCCGTGATGCTGTTGGCTCTGCATCCAACCTAAAAGGTGGTAATAAATATAACTACCAGATGGACTTTGCCAACCGTGCTGAAGCTTTACATGAAATCGCACTTGATATTCAAGAAGGCGCCGACATGGTCATTGTAAAACCGGGCATGCCATATCTGGATGTGGTACGTGAAGTGAAAGATACCTTTGGTGTTCCGACATTCATTTACCAAGTGAGTGGCGAATACGCAATGTTAGCTGGCGCAATTCAAAATGGCTGGTTATCAGAATCAGTGATTTTAGAATCACTCATGTGCTGCCGCCGTGCTGGTGCAGATGGAATCTGGACTTACTTTGCAGAAACTGCTGCAGAAAAACTCAAGGAAATGAACTAAGTTCGCAGAGAAAGGATAACACTGCATGCATATTGCAATCATTGGCGCGGGCATAAGTGGATTAATGTCTGCGCTGGAGTTGGTTGAACAAGGCTGTACCGTCAGCATTTTCGATCAACAACAAGCGGGACAAGCAGCCTCATGGGCTGGCGGAGGTATTCTCTCTCCGATGTACCCTTGGCGCTATGTGCATGCAGTGAACCAACTCGCTCAATTTGGCAAAGCGTCTTATCAAGCATGGAACCAAAAACTCTCCCCTGTTACAGGGATTGATTTTGAAATTCATGACACAGGCATGCTGATTTTTGATGAAGAAGATTTTGACATCGGACTTTCCTATGCAAATCAACATCAAGAACCCATGCAACGCTGTGAATATTTACAGCGAGATGCGCTAGAGCAAGTCAACCCGCATATTTCCGCTCAGTTTCAAGAAGCTATTTATTTCCCTGAACTTTCTAATATTCGTAATCCACGCGTTTTACAGTCGCTCATTAGCTATTTAAAACAACATCCAAATGTTGAGTTTTTTGAACACGCTGCTGTTAAAAAACTGATTCAACAGGATGATGTTATACAGGCACTACAAACCGAAGATGGTCGCAAATATACAGCAGATCATTTTGTAATAACTTCGGGCGCATGGAGCCATTACTGGAATTCACAATTACAACTCGAAATTCCAGTCGAACCTGTTCAAGGTCAAATGTTGTTATTTAAAACCCCTGCTCACTGGTTACCTACTATGTGCATGAATCGCGTGATGTATTTGATTCCACGTATGGATGGTCATATTGTGTGTGGTTCAAGCATGGCACATCGGGGTTTTGACACTTCTACTGACGAAACAACCCAACACAATATTTTAGAAGCTTGCTTAGAAATGGTGCCTGAATTGGCCAATTTCCCGATCGTACAGCGCTGGGCAGGACTCAGACCAAGTTCACCAAATGGCGTGCCATACATTGGCAAAATGCCTGAAATGGATAACCTATGGGCAAACTTTGGTCATTTTAGAAATGGATTATGCATGGGTGCAGGCTCTGCACAATTGCTCCGTCAGCTTATGCTGGGTCAACCTACGCTAGTTGATGCAAAAGCATATTCACCAGAGCGCCTACAAAATAAAATCTTAGCCTGACACGAGTATATTCTCTAAAGCCATTTTTAACTGAGGATAAGCAAACTCAAATCCTTCTGCTTGTAAGGCAGCAGGTTTAACGTATTGACCATTCAAAATCAATTGCGATTGTTCGCCTAACAAACAGCGAAAAACCGTGCTTGGTGCCGACAACAGCGGTTTCTTATTGAGTACCGCAGCAGCTTGTTCAACAAAAGCTTGTTGAGTCACATTTTCTGGTGCCACGACATTATGGATTTGAGAAGATTGAGGATGGTTAAATATAAACTCGATGGCGCTTAATACATCTTCAATATGCACCCAAACCACAGGCTGACGACCGTGACCAATTTGACCGACTAAATTGAGTCGAATTGGAAGCAACATTTTAGGTAAAATGCCACTACCCTGCCCAAACACCACGCCTAAGCGAATAATTTTAGTATTTTGCTGAGTATCTGCTAAAGCTGCGCGCTCCCATTCTTGGCAAAGCTGAGACATAAAAATAGGCTGTGGTGGACTTTGTTCAGTGCACACCTCTGCCCACTTTTCTTCAACATCTATACCGTAATAGCCAATCGCAGAACCAGACACAATCACTTCCGGAAAAATTTCAGACTGCTTTAGCCATGCATATAACTTTCGTGTCGTGTTTACTCGGCTTTCAATGAGTTGTTTTTTACGTGATTCGGTCCAGCGTTTTTCACCAATATTTGCGCCTGCCAAATTCACGACATAGTCAATTTGGCGGGTCGAAATATCTTCAAATTTTTGAACCCACTGTAAGGCAGGCTGGTCAGATTTCTTTCCAGTCTGACGCGTCACAGCAATCACGTTATAATTTTTTTCTAAAAGGAACTTAATTAAATACGTTCCGATAAAACCACTGGCGCCCGTAATTAATACATTCTTATTCATATTTCCTCCAAAACCGAGGACACAAGTTTTATTTCATTATATAAGACTCATTTATATTTAATCGTAGCTGTTTTTGTAGTGATCTATTGCACATTAAACATTTTGCTTGCCATACGCTGTGCCTGTTTCCCATAAAACCAATAGGTAATCAAATAAAGCGGGATCGCTAACATTAAAAGCATAATGAGCATAATGCTTAAAAACTGAGGCTGTTTAAGGTAAAGCATAAAGTTCTGCAAAATCTCTTGGTCTTTTCTGGCAAATAAAAACAGACCAAATAAAACACCACATAAGTTATAGCCCCAAAAAATCAGGGTAAAACCTAAAGTAAATTTCTTTTTTTCTTGTACAGTTGGTGCACGGCGCTCTTTCTTTAAAAACTTAAACAGGACAAAAATCATTGCGCCTAAATATGGAACGGCTGTTAAAATACCACCTACACTCGCTGGTAATAGTGCTGCAACCACACCTACAATTAAGGTGAGTCCTATGCATAAAGCAAAAAACCAGAGAAAGTAAGAGCGTAATTTGGTCATCTTTTTGCCTAATTTATGGGTTCAAAAAATAATTATAAATTTTTTTCGATTTTTTTTCATTTTTCTGTCAACCAATCCGAATCTCTTGACGTTATATAGGGTAATAAGGTCGCAGCAACCGAATACTTCCTTTGCACGGCATCCGCAGAATTGTATCGGTGACCTTTCATTACGACTCTTTTCTTCCTTCAGATTAGGTTTTGTTAGCAGCCGAAACCCTTGATGAAGTTTTTGACCGACGATTCTCTCATCACTCGAATCGTCGGTTTTTATTTTCTGGCACTTTCATTTAGTTTACGCTCACCATACACAATAGTTGTTTCATGGTCATAAAGGCTATGCGTATACTTTTTACACCATAAAAATATGTTTTTAATAATATGAACAACATTGCCTATTTTGAAATCCAGTCTTCAAACCCTGCCCGAGACGCGCAGTTTTATCATGCTGTGTTCGGCTGGCAATTTAAATTAGATGAAAGCTTACCAATTGAATATTACCGTATAGAAACACCCTCAATTATGGGTGGGCTATTAAAACGCCCAGCTCAAACGCCTCCAATGGAATATGGCACCAATGCATTTACCTGTTCGGTTCAAGTCGAAAACTTTGATGAAGTTGCTACAAAAATTTTAGCGCAAGGTGGCATTGTGGCAATGGATAAATTCGCCATTCCCGGTCGTGCTTGGCATGGTTACTTTGTCGATTTAGACCATAACGTTTTTGGTATTTTTCAAGTTGATGAAAATGCTGCTTAAAGATTTTATTTAACAAATTTATTTTCTAATTTATAGCCACCGCCTTGTTATCGGTGGCTATTTCATATTGATTATTCGGCAAAGCTAAAACTGGCTTCACATGTAATTGGGAAATTCACCGAATTGGCAATCATACATTCGTGATGCGCTTCTTCATGCAATTTTGCAGCAAGCTCTTGGTCTGCGCCTTTTTCTAAAACAACCACAGGCTTTAAAATAATTTGGGTAAAGTGGCCACGTTTAACTGGATCCGCATCTTCCATAAATCCAAGTGCATGGTCAACATAACTCAGCACATGAATATGATTGACTGCACACAGGTGTAAATACCAAAGCTTATGACAAGCTGAGGCAGAAGCAACCAATAAATCTTCTGGGTTCCATCTGGTCACATCGCCTAAATAGGCAGGGTCTGATGAACCTTGAATAGTGGCTTTTTGTGGATGTTGAATACTAAAGTCTCTTTTATATGAACGATAAGATGAAGTGCCTGTACCTGTATTGCCTTCCCACTGTATTTTCACTTCGTATTTATGAATGGTCATTTTATTCTCAAAGTTCATTGTTTGAACTGATAGTAACAAAGCAAAGTTTAAAGTGACAAAATTAATTCAGATTTCAGCGTAGGCTTAAATATCGAGCACTTTAAAATGTCTTGATAAAATCTCCTGCCAATTTATGCTAACGTATCTGTGTTTACTTTGGCTTGATGTCTGTTTCTATGTCCGTACATTTTCTACATACTTCTGACTGGCATTTGGGGCAGTTTTTTTATAATCATTCACGCCACTACGAACACCAACAATTTTTAAGTTGGTTACTCACTCAAATTCAAGAAAAACAACCGCATGCCCTGCTCATTGCCGGCGATATTTTTGATGTGATTAATCCGGGTTCACAAGCACAAAAACAACTCTATCAATTTTTAGCAGATGCACATCGCCTTGCACCGCACATGCAAACGCTCATGATTGCGGGTAACCATGACTCAGGCTACCGTATTGAACAGGTCGAACCACTTTTAGAAAAATACAATGCAAAAACCGTGGGCGTGGTTCGCTGGAATGAAGATAAAACCCTAGATCTCGATCGTCTGCTGTTGCCTATTTATAATCAAAATCAAGATATTGTGGCGTGGTGCCTTGCCCTACCTTTTTTACGTTCAGCCGAAATTACGGGCTTTAATGAACATACCACCAATAGCAAAAATGCGATTGCCTATTTGCATGAACAACTGATTGCTGAAGCGAAGCGTCGTAAAACACCAGACCAAGCGCTTATTTTGATGTCGCATGCCCACATGCAAGGCGGAGAAACATCTGACTCTGAACGCCCAATTATTATTGGTAATGAAGAGGCGCTTTCAACCACTTTGTTTGAAGATGCTGTCGACTATGTCGCTTTAGGGCATCTACATAAACCACAAAAAGTAGGCCAGCCGCACATTCGTTATAGCGGTTCACCTATTCCACTTTCTTTTAGTGAAATTAACTATAAACACCAAGTGGTTGAAGTCAAAATTGACCCTGCTCAAGAGGCAGACCACCGTTTGCAGTTTGAAGCTGTTGAAATTCCGCGTTGTATCAAATTACATCGTATTCGTGGTGAATTAAACGAGGTACTGCAACAACTCAAAGCTTTGCCGCACGGCGTGATTGAGAATATTGACCACCGTGAATATGTCGATATTGAATATTATAGTTTAACTCCACCACAGCCTAATTTACGCCAACAGTTTGAAGCCGCATTGCCACCTGACCGCTATCGTTTAGTGCGTATTTCACGTCAATATGTGAGCCAAGATGCTTCGGACACTGATACCACCCAGCACATTGCACTTGAACCACCAACACCAGAAAAACTCTTTCAAAATATTTGGGAAAAACAAGGTTACAGTGCCGATGATGCAGTCTTAAAAGATTTTCTGAGTCTGGTACAAGAAGCACAAAAAAATCTTGAAAATGATGCAACACCTTAAGGATATGTCATGAAAATTTTATCTATTCGTATAAAAAATCTGGCATCTCTTTCTGACGAGCACTTTATTGATTTTGAAAGCGCGCCTCTAGCTCACGCAGGCTTAATTGCCATTGTGGGTAAAACTGGTGCAGGTAAGTCGACCATTTTAGATGCGATGTGTCTGGCCCTGTTTAATCGCGTTCCACGCCTTAAAGACAGCGATGGCAAATTAAAAGATGTTGATGGTTCCGAGTTACTCACCAATTCACCTTTAACTGTTTTACGCCGCGGTACAGGACATGGTTTTGCTGAACTTTGCTTTATTGCTCAAGATCAAAAACGCTATTTAGCACGCTGGGAAATTAAACGTGCGCGTGAAAATCCGAATGGTAAATTACAAAGTGTGCAACGCCACTTAAAATGCCTGACCGATGGTGTGGTGCTTGCCGATAAAGCCAAAGCAGTTGATGAAAAAGTTAAACAAATCACCCAGCTTTCATTTGAACAGTTTACCCGTGCTGTTTTACTTGCCCAATCAGAAGTCACGGCGTTTTTAAAAGCACGAGATAGTGAACGCGGTGAACTACTTGAGTACCTGACAAACTCCAGCATTTTTGCCAAAATTGGTGAACTAGCTTTTCGTAAAACAGCAGATATTGCCAAACAGCGTAAACAGCTTGAAGAGTTTTTAGGTCATATTGAGATTTTATCTGATGAAGAAATCTCAGCATTTACCGAACAATATCAACAAGCTCAAGAGAACTATCAAAAATTAGAACAACAAAAAAATGTGTTGGATAAACAACAACAATGGTTTGAACGCAAAGCCAAACTTGAGCTTGAGGTTCAAGCTAAACAGCAACAGTTTCAAACCCAGCAAAACCATCATCAGCAACTTACGGGTGAACGTGAGCAATTAAAACGACTCGAAGTTTTCTCTGAAATACGCCCACAGGTCTTTCAGCAGACTCAAAATTTACAAACCCTACAACAACTTGAGCCGCAAATTCAGCAAGCTCAAATTAAGTTTAATGATTTGGTTCAAATTTTTGAAACGGGACAAAAACAATATCAATCAGCAGAGCAAGAACTCAAACAAACGCTCGATTTTGAGCAACAGCATCAATCTGCTTTAAATCAGGTTCGACAGTCCATTCAAGAGCGAACATTTATTGCAGATGAATATAAAAAGTGCAAAGAAAAAAGAAATGTTCTAGAGCAGAAACTCAGCCCGTTGCAACAACAGCAAAACACTGTTCAACAACAGATTGAGCAGCTTCAACAAAATCAGGCATATCTGCAACAACAGCTTACTCAGACTGGGCAATATGCTGTATTAGATAAAGGCCTTTCAGCACATTTACATCAACTCGGGCAATTTATTCAAAACTACGAAGCGATTGAACAACAGCTTGGAAATCCTACTCTAGCTCGTCAAAAACTATCGGAAGCTAAAAGTGAACTTGAACAACTGACGGCTTCGGTGGGGACAGTTGAACAGATTGAGGTAAAACTTGAGCAACAGCGTAAAGATAAAGAACAAAAACTTACTCAAATTACTCAGCTAGACCTCATTCAACAAAAAGTTAAAATTTATCATGAGCTATATGCTGAGCTTCAGCAGTTCACCGAAAAACATAGCCAAGCCTCTGCTCAAGAACAGCAGCTTAAAACCGTTTGCCAGTTAGCTGAGCAAGACTATCAAACAGCAAAAACAGAGCGTGAAAAATTACAGCAAATTTTGCAACAGCAACGCTTATTACATACAGAGAATATTGAGCAGTTACGTACCAATCTTAAAGAAGGCGAAGCTTGTTTAGTCTGTGGCAGCACGCATCACCCCTATCGTGTTGATGACAGCACAGTTTCCAAGGCCTTATTCGACTTGCAGCAACAGCAAGAACAACAAGCAGTAGCGCTAGAACAAACTAAATTTAATGCGTGGCAAAACCAACAGCAAACACTTACCCAGTGTCGTGCTGAGTTCGAACAAGTTCAAAATTATTTATCTCAACTTAAAGCAAAACAAGCAAATTTACAGCAAGATCTTATTCAGCAATTAAGTCTCAACCAATTACAAATTGATCTTGCTCAACCTCCAGAACAAATCTTACAAACACTAAGCGAGCTTAGACAAGCCGCTCAAACTGCAATAAGTTCATTTGACTCAGAAAACTTGCGTTTAACCCAAGCGATTAAGCAGCAGAACCAGTTGCTTCAACATGTTCAGCGTAGTGAAAGCTTGCTCAATACATCACAGCAATGGCAACAGCAAGTTCAGCATATTGTTCAGTGCCTATCTGAGCCCGAGCAGCACGCATGGCAGCAGTCGAGTAGCCAAACAGCTAAGCAGACTTGGTCTATGCTTGATGCACGTGCTAAGCAACTTGAACAACAAGAACAGCTCGCTCAGCGTTTTGAACAGCAGCAACAAGAACTAAAAATGTTAGCTGCCAACCTTGAGCAAATGACCAAACAAATTAATGAGATCGACCAAAATCTCAAAGAAATTACGCTCAAGGGTCAACAAAATAATGAAAAAGCAGTATCGCTTATTCAACAAATGACAGGCCTTTCTGACCTTAAGCCTCATGATTGGTTAATTGAGCATGATGCCAAACGTCAGCATCAACAAACAGCTTATCATGCGTCTAAACAACGTTTTGAACAGACCAGACAGCACTTCGAGCAACAAAAACAGGCACTAGATCAGCTCAAGCATCAACACCAACACACCGAGCAACATCAACAACAGATTAATGCGCAAATTCAAAACTGGTTAAACGGGCATTCTGATTTTCAGGCGCAGGACTTTACGGCGCTCATACAGATTAATTCAGCACAAGAGCAAGATATCCGTAACCGCCTTAATCATGCCGAACGTCTACTCAGTGAGAGCTCTTCTGCACTTAAAACCATGCAAGAGCAATTGTCCGATCACTTACAAACTCAACCAGATATTGAATTTGAAAAGCTCCTGAACCTCATTCAAGACAATATTGCAGAGCTTAAAGCCCAACTGGAAGTTCGTGATCAGCTGAAACTGAAGTTAGAGCTGCACCAGCAAAACCTTGCGAAACAGCAACAATACGCCCAGCAAATTCAAAATATTCAGCAAGAAGAACATCGCTGGAGCAAAATTTCAGGTCTGATTGGTGATGCCAAAGGCAAAGAGTTCCGTGACTATGCCCAGCAATATCATCTGGATATTTTAGTGGAACATGCCAACCAGCAACTGGCGATGCTTTCTCAACGCTATACATTAAAACGGCTTGACCAATCTTTAAGTCTTGCCATTATCGACCACGATATGGACGGAGAAATGCGTTCGGTTTCGTCTTTATCCGGCGGTGAATCCTTCTTAACAGCCCTCGCCTTATCTTTAGCCATTGCCAATATGGCTTCAGGCTCAATGAAAATTGAATCTCTGTTTATTGATGAAGGTTTTGGAACCTTAGATGCATCTTCATTGCATATGGTGATGAATGCTTTAGATCAATTACAAAATCAGGGTCGTCAGGTTGTTCTCATCTCACACATTCAAGAAATGCATGAGCGTATTCCTGTACAAATTCAAGTGAAACCACTTGGTGCTGGCGCAAGTACTATCGAGGTCATTGGTTAAAACTAAAAAGCCCCGACATCCTGTCGGGGCTTTTTTAGAATCTGCGTTGGTATAACTCCTGTCGTACCTGTATGCATCCATTCATCACTGTTTATTGTTATTCTTAGAAACATCCTGTCTCCTGATGAATTCATCATAAGTGAAAACCACTTCCCGCCATAGCCGCAAAAGGACGCAATGAACGTACGAAATAGCGTACATCATCCTTTTTGCGAATAGTCTCTAGCACCGAATAAAGCAGTTCCCACACGGACCATGGTTGAACCTGCAGCAATTGCAGCCTCTAAATCACTCGACATTCCCATGCTTAAAGTATCCCAGTCTTGAGGGTGAGCATGTTTTTCTTTCACCGCATCAAACAAGGCCTTAGCATCTGCAAAAGCAGCAGTATTGTCTGGTGCTGGAATCACCATCAAACCGCGTAGTCTGATTTTGGGTAATTGGCTAATTTGAGCAACTAACTCGGCAACCTCATCTGGTACACAACCATCTTTACTATCTTGCCCGTCAATATTCACTTGCAAACAAATATTTAAGTCAGATTGATCTTGAAGCCTTTGATTAGATAATCGTTCAGCAATAATTAAACGATCTACACCATGCACCCAATCAAACTTTTCAGCCAAATTTTTAGTCTTGTTTCGCTGAACATGACCAATAAAGTGCCATTCAATTTCTAAATCTTGTAAAGCTTCAATTTTTTCCAAAGCTTCCTGTAAATAGTTTTCGCCAAATGCTCTTTGCCCTGCTGCATGCATTTCACGCAAACTTTCACTTGGATGTGTTTTTGATACGGCTAAAAGTTGCACAGTTTCAGGCGCACGCTGAGCATGTTCACAACCACGCTGGATTTGCTGTAATACGTGCTGTCGCGCATCTTGCAGGTAATTCATTGACAAGGTTCTCATTTTCAAAAAACTTTTTTGCTTTTCACCTAAAGCGAGGTGTTGGTAAGCCTCAGTGAAAGCCGTATATTATTCTACAAAATAATGACATATTTTGATTTACTTGGGGAAATTATGGATATTACAGAGCTACTCGCTTTCTCTGTGAAAAATGGCGCGTCCGATTTACACTTATCTGCTGGCATGCCACCAATGATTCGCGTGGATGGTGAAGTCCGCCGCATTAACTTACCAGCTTTAGACCACAAAGATGTTCATCGTCTGGTCTATGACATCATGAATGATAAACAACGCCGTGACTATGAAGAAAAGCTCGAAACAGACTTTTCTTTTGAAGTTCCAAATGTTGCGCGTTTTCGTGTCAATGCATTTAACCAGAACCGCGGTGCCGGTGCAGTGTTTCGTACCATTCCATCAAAAGTACTCACCATGGAAGATTTAGGCTTAGGGCAAATCTTTAAAGATATTTGTGATTACCCACGTGGCATTGTGTTAGTTACAGGTCCAACAGGTTCGGGGAAATCAACCACGCTTGCAGCGATGATGGACTACATTAACGAAAATCGTTATGACCATATTTTAACAGTTGAAGACCCAATCGAATTTGTACACCAGTCGAAGAAATGTTTGATTAACCAGCGTGAAGTACATCGTGATACGCATGGCTTTAATGAAGCACTACGTTCGGCACTGCGTGAAGACCCCGATATTATTTTAGTCGGTGAGATGCGTGACCTTGAAACCATTCGTTTAGCACTTACCGCTGCTGAAACTGGTCACTTGGTATTTGGTACGCTCCATACGACTTCTGCTGCAAAAACCATTGACCGTGTGATTGACGTATTCCCTGCCGAAGAAAAAGACATGGTTCGTGCCATGTTATCTGAATCTTTACAGGCTGTTATTTCGCAAACCCTACTTAAAAAGAATGGCGGCGGACGTGTCGCAGCACATGAAATTATGATTGGTATTCCTGCCATCCGTAACTTAATTCGTGAAAATAAAGTCGCACAAATGTATTCATCAATTCAGACTGGTGCAAATCATGGCATGACGACACTCGACCAAAGCTTAAAAGGTTTGGTATCTCGTGGTGTGATTAGCCCACAAACTGCACGTACTGCTGCAAAACAGCCTGAATCCTTCCTATAAAAATAATTAGAGAATAAATATGGATTTTAATGACCTACTCAACCTCATGGTTGAAAAAAAATCATCCGACCTTTTTATTACAGATGGTGTTGCGCCATCTATGAAAATTAACGGGCAAATTGTTCCAATTTCAAAAAATAGTCTTTCAGGGGACGTTATTGGTCAACTTTTACATTCCATCATGAGTGAAAAACAACGCAAAGAATTTGCAGACACTCGTGAATGTAACTTTGCCATTATGAACCGTGATAAAACGGCCCGCTTTCGTGTGAGCGCCTTTCAGCAGCGTGACATGCCAGGCATGGTGCTACGCCGAATTGAAACTAAAATTCCTTCAATTGATGACTTGCAGTTACCGCCCGTTCTTAAAGATTTATCAATGACCAAACGCGGTATCATTATTTTTGTTGGTGCAACAGGTACTGGTAAGTCAACGTCTTTGGCTTCAATGATCAGCTATCGCAATCACAACACTAAAGGTCATATCATTACCATTGAAGACCCAATCGAGTTTATTCATGAGCATGCGGGCTGTATCATTACTCAACGTGAAGTCGGCATTGATACAGACTCATTTGAAATTGCCTTAAAGAATACTTTGCGACAAGCACCAGATGTCATTTTAATTGGTGAGATTCGATCTCGTGAAGTTATGGACTACGCGATTGGCTTTGCTGAAACAGGTCACCTTGTATTGGCTACGATGCACGCTAACAACGCCAACCAAGCGCTCGATCGTATTATTCACTTCTTTGAAAGTGACCGCCACAGCCAGCTTTACATGGACTTATCGCTTAACTTAAAGGCCATGATTGCGCAGCAACTTATTCCAACACCGGATGGCAATTCACGTCGTGCAGCCATTGAGATTTTGATTAACTCGCCATTAATTTCTGACTACATTCGTAAAGGCGAAATTCATGAAATTAAAGATTTAATGAAGCGTTCGCGTGAACTCGGTATGCAAACCTTTGACCAAGCGTTGTTTGATCTCTATAAAGCAGGCCAAATTACCTATAAAGATGCATTAAAACATGCCGACTCACCGAACGATTTACGTTTGACCATTAAGCTTGCCGAAGAAGGACCTGATCAAATTGCAGGCACAAATCAGCATTTAACCTTCGACCGACAGTAATTTCTTCATAAAAAAAGGAAGGTTAAACGTAACCTTCCTTTTTTTATTTGTTTTCTTTATGTGAAAACGATTATTTCTTGCGCAACACTTCCTGACACTCAGGTTCGTTACAGTAACCGTAGAGGTTTAATGAGTGACCTGTTAAGGTAAACCCATGTTGTTCTGCTACAGCATGCTGTTCCTTCTCGATAACATCATTAGTAAATTCAATAACTTTGTTGCAATTATAGCAAACCAAATGATCATGATGATCTTCTTGCATAATTTCGAAAACAGAATGATTATTTTCGAAATGATGGCGCTGAATGATACCCGCAGCTTCAAATTGTGTTAACACACGGTAAACTGTCGCAAGTCCGACATCTTCCCCTTGTTCTAACAAAGTCTTGTAAATATCTTCAGCACTAAGATGATGTTGCTTTGAATTTTCTAATAATTCCAAAATCTTAATTCGTGGAAGGGTAACTTTAAGTCCAGCTTTGCGCAAATCTTGATTGGAAATAGGCATGAAAAAAGGTCTCTCAACAAATCTCAAGTTGGAATAGGCAATAGAATTTAGATGAAGTATGATCTATCCTTTGATCAAATGCATCATAATTTATTGGGATAGTGTAGCAAAATGCAAAAACTCGTGCTGACGTTATTAGTCACTTCACTCCTTGCTGGTTGTTCAATCTTTGGTGTATATAAGGTTGATATTCCTCAAGGGACTCCTTTGACCAAAGCTCAGGCCTCTCAAGTACAAGTCGGCATGAATTTCCAGCAAGTGCGTTTTTTGCTTGGTAGTCCAACTGTGACTGATCCCCTCAATCCTCAACGCTGGGACTACATTTACAACTATATCCCGGGAACTTATGCTAAAAAGGCAAAAATCCCCGCAGCACATGGTCAGCATTTAAAAATTTACTTTGATGGCACTGGCACAGTAACTAAAATTGAAGGTTTAGAAACTATTCCAGAATCGCAACCAGGTTTACCTGCTTCTAAAGAAGCGATTTTAACTGCCCCACCACTATAATCGTTTTTTCTAATAAAAATAAACCCCTCAAGTGAAATACTTCGAGGGGTTTTATTTATGGGACTTATTACTTTAAGCGATTACTTTTAATATATCGTCCCACAGGATTCTTCTCGGCGCGGTTACGGCGTATATCTTTAGGGTTAATAGTTAAAGGTCTATAGACCTCTACCCGATCACCTGTTTGCAAAATCGCATGTGCCTCAACTTTTGCACCAAAGATGCCAAGTTGTAATGGCTCAGGCAAACTTACCAGTGTCTGCAAACCACTTGCCTCAACCGCTTGTAATGCAGTCATACCAGCTTCAAATGGAATAGCAACTAAAAACTGTTGCTCTGGGGCTGCAAAAGCAACCCACACTTTCTGAGCTTTTTCCATCAGATCATTTGTCCAATGACCGAAATCATGGCAATGACAATTGAAAGCGGTAAAACAATACGCACTGCAATACGCCACAAGTTATAAAACAACTCATTGCTAAAATTCATCGATTTACGCAAGTGGCTAATTTTCATAATCCAACCAGCAAAAATTGCATAGATAAGGCAAATGAGTAATCCCCAAAGCATCAAAATCAGCGTAAAGATGCCATGAAGTTCAGGCACAGCCCAAACCGCAATTGCCAAAATAATGACAACCCATTGTAAAACGTACATCAGTTGACGTTGAGCAAGCTGTTCTTTAGCAAGTTGAATAAACAAAGCTGTTGTCATTACCGCAGTAAAAATCCAAGTAAAAACTGGAAGCTGTGCTTGAAGAGAAAAGAAACCAAACGCAACGACAGCAATTAACTGAGCTAACCAGATTGGAAGTGCAGTTTTTGTGGCACCTTCTTGAGAGTGAATTACAGACAAGCTATTTTGCCAGTAAAGTCCTAAGCCTAAACCACTCGCAACAAGTGCAAGTACGGTCGCATTACCCCATTCTTTAAACTCAACATTTGTCCAATGCCAAGGCTGTAAAGTCGTTCCCATTGTATTAGCTAAAACAAGAGAAGCGATTACGCCGACTGTCATTAGCACAATTAAAATCTGACGCGGAATAAAAGATAAAATTAAAGCCGCAACAGCAAGACCAGCAAAAACAATTTGCCCAGAAACACTATTATTGAGCTGTGCTGTCAGTAAGTTGCCAGCAGTACTCAATACACTCCCTGCTAAAAATGGAATAAAAATAACCGCAAGCCAACCAGCCAAACGCCATTTTGGTGAACTATCTGCTTCACGAGTTAAACTTGATAAAGCATTTAAGGCAGTAGTCTTCGACCGTTTTGCTAAGGCAATTTCCAAATAACAAACTGGCAGAGCCAATAACAGCATTGTGCCTAACCACAATAACCAGAAATCGATTTGACGATCAATCTGGATTCCCATAGCGGGTGCCAATGTCGCCATAATGATGAAAGATAAGCAAAACGCCATCAGGGGCGATAACCATCGTGACATAGGTATGTCCTGCATTATGCATTCCTTGAAAAAGACTATAGATATTTTGCCCGTCTCATGCCTGAAAATCAAAGTTTGCTCAATAAAAAAAGCAAACTACCGAAACGATAGTTTGCTGCGCTAACTAAAATTATAAGTTTTGTTATTTAAGTTATGCGAAAAACCGAGCAAACCAGTTTTTCCCTTTCTTCTTTTCTTTTTCTCTAATAATTCCCATCATGTTTTCTTTTACTGCCCCCACATAATCGGCATCGTCATGTTGAATATGATTGATTAACCATTTTGCTAAAATTTCTTGTAGCTCTTTTTCAACAGTATGTCCCATTTCAAAACGCTCACGATATAACTCTATTTTTTTAATAAATAAATCATGAACACGTTTATGTGGTACACGATATTTATAATCAGCTTCCTCTTGCAAACTTTCCTCGAAAGTAAAATGTGATTGCGTATAATCAATAATGTTGTCTAAAACGTCTTTAATACGACGTCTATCTTCATCATCTTTTACATCATCAATTTCATTAATATAATCAAGTATTCGTTTATGTTGCTCATCAATAACCTCGATACCCGTATTATATTCTGAAGCCCATTTCATTTTCATACATCTCCCCAATGATGTTCAATGACTGTTGCATAAACCTCATGATATATTTAAAGAATATAAATAAAAACAAAGCTATTTTGTCGGCTTTATCATATAAAAATTATATTTAAATCAAGTTATTGTTTTTATTTGCTTTTTAAAAAATTAACCAACTAAAATAATAAAGTATTTTTTAAACAAAATACCTTACTATTAAATGTGTAATATATATAAATATCTCTATTCATACATTTTAAATATACTTTATATTAATACTGATCCGCACGAGTAATACGTTTAAGCTCTGGATTTTCCTGCTCACGTTTTAATCTTTCCACATGAGTAATTGCTTTTTTAATCGGCTTACCATGTTGAAATAAAATCATTTCACCTGGTTGATAAGCAGTCCAGTTTTCATTATGTGTTAAAGGTTCTGTCGTTATAACTGCCACACGATCTTCAGGTGTAGTGACCTGACTAAAATCAACCTCAACATCTAAGTCAATTAAATGAGCCTGATTAAATGGATATTCTCGAACCAACCAATGTAATTTAGTTATCGCGTAACTAAATAATGCCTTCCCATTCGACAAACAATAATTAAATGTGCCGTATTCAGCAATTTGTGGAGAAATTTTTTCTAATACTTCAAATATCTCATCAAGACTCGGTTCTTCATAACCGAAAGCTTCAACCAGTTGATCAAGCAAATAACAAAATGCACGTTCACTGTCTGTATTACCCACAGGGGTAAAACGACCACTTAGTGGTGGGTTAAAATCATGTAAATCACCATTATGGGCAAAAATCCAATGACGCCCCCACAACTCTCTAATAAAGGGATGAGAGTTTTCTAATGTAATTTTACCTTGAGTTGCTTTACGGATATGTGCAATTACGTTACGCGATTTGATAGGATAATTACGGATAAGATCAGCAATTGGAGATTCAACTGCCGACTGGTTATCGACAAATAGTCGGCAAGCTTTGTCTTCGAAAAAAGCAATACCAAATCCATCACTATGATCTGAGGTAATTCCTGCACGCTGTGAAAAACCACGGAAAGAAAAAGTGATATCCGTTGGTGTTGCACAATTCATTCCTAATAGCTGGCACATATCGCTTTTAAACTACTTCTAATTACCTCATATACTCTATTGTGCATGAGAGTAAAATTGCTTGCAAATCTCAATATGTGCTGGCTATTAGAAAATAAGACATATTATTAACGCTGCCCCATTTTATTCATAACAAATGAAGTCGCCACTTTATTCACTTCCAGAAATACAAAATAATCTAGACAGTTAAATTCTTCATCAAAAAATGCCTGTTTAGATAGTTTTGACTGCATGCTCAAATACATTTGGAACAATTTTGGCATACGCTCATCTTGTGGAAAACTGAACTCAGGATATTCAGGTTCATAGATTTTTTTCGAACGAATATCAATTGTTTTGCTTTCAGATAATTGCTGAATCTGGCGATGCGTGTAGTACGCTCTAGCCAAATTATCTTGCAAATGAATACTGACACAGCCCATCAAATATTTAGCACGCATTGACCATAGCACTTTGGGTGCAAGGTTCAACCACAGCATCGATAACGCTTTACCATTACGAAAGCGAGGATGGACACACGTACGCCCTATTTCTAACACATTAGGAAGGTGCGATAACTGAGGAACAATATCAAATTCATGTGCGCTGTAGCTTTGTGCGATCTCATGACCTTGAAATAATTTTAGACGGGTATACGCTACAATTTCTCCAGTCCACTTTTCACGTAAGACTGCATGCTCGCAACCAAAATCATAAATGTCTTGATCTAAGTTATCTTCAAAATGAATTCCAAATTGTTGGCTAAATTGTTGTGCACGAAATCGTTGTACATCTTGTAATTCTTTTAAATTATCAACCCACTCAAAACGAAATTGCGTTTGATTTATTGCTTTATGACGATTTAAAGGTAAAGTCCAGGTTTGGCGATATTGATTAAATTTTTCCAGCATAATGAACGCTCCTAGTGACACCCCTTACACTAGTCAAAGCTCATGACAAAAAAATGACCAAATTAAATTGGTATAAAAAAAGACCACCTAGAGTGATCTTTTTATTGAGAATAACGGTTTTATTAAGCAGTTTTTGCGCGATTAGAAATCAGTGTTCCAACCCCATGGTCAGTAAAGATTTCAAGCAATGTTGCATGTGGTACACGACCATCAACAATATGCGCACTAACAACGCCGCCTTTAACAGCATCAAGTGCACAACCTACCTTAGGAATCATACCGCCATAGATCACGCCTGTTTCAATGAGACGATCAACTTCTTGCGTAGTAAGGCCAGTTAACAGATTTTTGTTTTCATCCAGCACGCCACTAATGTTTGTGAGCAAGATTAATTTTTCAGCACCTAATGCTTCTGCAACCTTACCTGCCACTAAATCAGCATTAATATTATAAGTATTGCCTTCTTCATCTACGCCTAATGGCGCAATAACTGGAATAAAGTCACTTTGAGTAAACATTTCAAGCACATCAGTTTTAACGCCAGTTACTTCACCAACCATACCTAAATCAATATGTTTGATAGAACCGTCTTCTTCTTGCTTTTCCATAAGTAATTTACGAGCACGAAGTAAATTACCATCTTTACCTGTTAAACCAATAGCACGGCCACCATGTTTATTAATCAGGTTAACAATCGATTTATTTACGCTACCACCTAATACCATTTCAACCACTTCCATGGTTGCAGCATCAGTTACACGCATACCGTCAATACGGTCAGACTCGCGGCCTAACTGCTTTAAAAATGAGTCTACTTGTGGCCCACCACCGTGAACAACAATCGGATTTAAGCCTACAGTTTTAAGTAAAACGATGTCTCGGGCAAATGAACTTTCTAGCTCCGGATCAGTCATCGCGTTGCCACCATATTTCACCACCAGCGTCTTACCAGTAAAACGTTGAATATACGGCAAAGCTTCAATCAAGATTTTTGCTTTGTCGACACCGATATGCTGATGTTGGGGCATTACGCCTCTCCTTACTTAGGCCTCTGAAAGTTCTTGTGCAATTTGCGGATAGTGCTCTTGCAACATATCTACAAATTTTTGCTGGATTTCCTTTAATCGTAAAGGATTATCTGCGTCAAATCTTACTGTAAAATATTCACCAGTATTTGATGCTCGAATAATGCCAAAACCATCATCAAAATCAAGACGTACGCCATCGATTTTACTGATACGAGCACCTAAACGATGACTTAAAATTTCAATATCTTGTAATACATACTTTGGATCGGACTGATACGTACCAATATAGGTATCTTCTGTACAACATCTTTCTGGATAAGGAGCAAACAATTCGGAAATTGTTGTAGCATCAGATTTGGTAAAATATTCCATTACACGTAATGCAGCATATAAACCATCGTCATAGCCAAAACCACGCCCATCATTAAAAACGTAGTGGCCTGCATATTCTCCACCAAAAATGGCGCGTCCATTTGACTGAGATAAATAAGCCCGTAAAAAACTACTTCCCGTGCGGATCATTTTTGCTTTTCCGCCGAGTTGTTCGACCGTTTTTTGAACCATGCGTGAACATTTCACATCGAAAACGATTTCTTGCTCTGGGTGCTGCTCTAGGCACATTTGCGCAAAAAGTGACAACAATCGGTCTGCGGTCAATATCTGAGCTTTTTCATCGACTAAAACTACACGGTCACCATCCCCATCAAGGGCAATGCCAATATCTGCCTGCTGCTCAACAACTGCTTTACGCAAATTAGTTAAGTGAGCTGCATGCGAAGGGTCTGGTGCATGGTCTGGAAACTCTCCATTTGGATTAGTTCGCAAAGCAATCACTTCACAGCCCATTTTTTCCAATATTAATTTTGAGCAGTGTCCAGCAGAGCCATGTAAACCATCTAAAACAACTTTTAAAGGGCGTTTTAACTGAATATCTTTAAAAATAGCTTGCTGGTATTTTTGGCAAAACTCAGCTTTAAATTGAGGTACAGTTAACTCCAGTACAGAAATTGAGTGGGCTGGTACATAAGTTTGGGCTTCTTCACCAACCTGCTGAATCATTTCTGGAGACGGCGGTTCACCTTTTAAAATCCACTTAATACCATTATCGGACTTTGGGTTATGGCTTGCAGTCACCATAATGCCATTGCCACCAAAATCTCGCGCAATGTAATACATCATTGGCGATGAACAACAACCAATGTTTGTGACCACTAAACCCTGTTCTATTAAAATTTCTTCAATTAAGTGTGCATAGGCTGGACTTGTGAGACGGGCATCATAGCCAATCACTAATTGAGTTTGTTTTGCTTGTTTGTATTGTTGTGCCAATCCGTAGGCAATCGAACGAACAACGTCCGCGGTTAAGTAAGAAAGTTTGCCTCTAATATCGTAAGCACGAAAAATACTTTTTGGAAATGAGTGTCTTACATTCATAGTGTATCTTCTATTTAAAGATCAATCCGATCTATCGCAAAAACATAGATTATTCAAAATTTTTGAAAGGTTTGTTTGCTAAAAAAGTTAAAAGAATATGAGTAAAGCGTGTTGTAATATAATCCATTGTAACATTCAAGATGTAAAAAGAAACGCCTGTTCAACAGGCGTTTGATTTTCGTTAATATTTTCAAAAAACTTATTGTTTGCCTGTGTGACCAAAGCCACCAGCGCCACGTAAAGTTTCTTCAAATTCTTCTACTTGCTCAAATTCAGCTTGAACAACTGGAACTAAAACGTACTGTGCTAGGCGCTCACCTGGTTCTAGACGGAATGTGGTTTGACCACGGTTCCAAACTGAAACCATCAATTCACCTTGATAATCCGAATCAATCAAACCAACTAAATTGCCAAGCACGATACCGTGTTTATGACCTAAACCTGAACGCGGTAAAATTAAACCAGCAAAATTTACATCATGAATATAAATTGCCATACCTGTTTTCACTAAAACAGTTTGTCCTGGTTCAATATCAATTGCTTCATCGACGCAGGCACGTAAATCTAAACCCGCTGAACCTGCTGTTGCATATGAAGGTAAAGGCCATTCTTTACCTAAACGCGGATCGAGCAATTTCACTTGAACTTTCATGGGATTTCCTAAAAATTAAAAAATTAACGCTTTAATAAAGCTTTTAAATTTGCCAGATACTGTTGAGCCTGTTCTTTAGGGTCAACATTAGCCGCAATTTTCTTTTTACGCCCTAACCACTCCAACTCATCTTGAGGGAGTTCATCAAGGAAACGGCTTGGGGTCATCTGTCTCATCTGCCCGCCATTTTTACGCTGCTCTGCCAAAGTTAAGGTTAAACCTTGACGTGCGCGAGTAATTCCCACGTACATAAGACGGCGTTCTTCTTCAATGGTTTCTGCTGCAATTGAGTTTTTATGCGGTAAAAGTTCTTCCTCTAATCCCATAATATAAACATATGGGAACTCCAAACCTTTTGCCGCATGTAACGTAAGTAAGTTAACTTTGTCTGTATCTTCTTCTTCCTGCTGCTGTTCTAACAGGTCAAGTAAAACCAGTTTTCGGATTACACTTTCAATATTTTTTTCATCAACATCTTCTGCACGATTAATCAGGTTTTGAATACTGTTAAATAAATTCTCGATATTATCGAGCTTACTTTTCTCTTGTGCAGGTGTTGCAGACTGTTCACGAACGTAATCCATATAACCAGCTTCGTTCATCATTTGACGAACTTTAGGCACAGGTTCATCGTCTTCCAACAATTCACGTGTAAATGTCGCGATAAAGTCAGCAAATTCATGAAGCTGAGTTTCTGCCTTTTTAGGAAGCACCATGCTTAAACGTTGGTCAGCGGAAGCACCAAGTAAAGACAAATTATTTTCTTGTGAGAATAAACCTAACTTCTCAAGAGTAACCGGCCCAATGGCGCGTTTAGGCGTATTAATAATACGTAAGAACGCACTGTCATCTTCAGGGTTAATAATAAGACGTAAGTAACTCATTACATCTTTAATTTCTGCACGAGCAAAGAAAGATGTACCGCCAGATAATTTATACGGGATTTGCATTTGGCGAAGCTGTGTTTCTAATACACGTGCCTGAAAGTTACCGCGATACAAAACCGCATAATCTTTCCAGTTTTTACCGTTCATGAGCTTATGAGTAAGCAAGTCTTTTACCACGCGCTCTGCTTCATCATCATCATTACGACACGTAATAATTCTGATGACCTCACCATGCCCTTTATCACTCCACAATTTCTTATCAAAAATATGCGGGTTATTTTGAATCACACAGTTGGCAGCTTTTAAAATACGGCTGGTCGAACGGTAATTTTGTTCAAGCTTAATAATATGTAAATTCGGGAAATCTTGTTTAAGCAAAGCCATATTCTCAGGTTTGGCTCCACGCCACGCGTAGATCGACTGGTCATCGTCACCTACTGCTGTAAACTGCCCCATCACCCCAACTAAAAGCTTGACCAAAATATACTGGGCTGTGTTGGTATCTTGATATTCATCGACCAATAAATAGCGAACACGGTTTTGCCATTTATCACGTACTTCTGCATTTTCTTGCAATAAGCGTGTTGGCATAACAATCAAGTCATCAAAATCAACTGCGTTGTAAGCACGTAAATTACGTTCATACAATTGGTAAAGATGGGCAAACTGTACATCTTCAGGTGTTTCACAAGTCGAATGTGCTTGCTCTGGCACGATCAGATCGTTTTTCCAATCTGAAATTTTCTTCATTGCCTTGGCAATTAATTCTTTACTTTCTGCACCCGACAAATTGTCGCGATGCATCAGATCCATCAAAATACGTTTACAATCATCTGCATCTAAAATCGAAAAATTAGCTTTTAAAGGTAAATTTTTAAGTTCTAAACGTAAAAGGTTTAAACCAAAAGTATGGAAAGTAGAGACAGATAGACCTTTTGATTCTTCACGTGACAAAAGCTTGGTCACACGCTCTTTCATTTCACGTGCAGCTTTGTTTGTGAAGGTCATCGCGGTTATACGATGCGCTGGAATACGGCAATGCTGCACCAAATAGGCAATTTTACGAGTAATTACCGATGTTTTACCTGAACCAGCACCAGCAAGCACCAATAAAGGGCCCTGAGTATATTTCATGGCTTCTTCTTGCTTGTTGTTCAATTGACTGGCAGATGACATCGCGTAGTACCTCTTAATTTTTCGAGCATGATTATAGTCATCTCTGTTTTAGAATCCCAATAGTAAATCTATGGATATGTATAAATGATGTCTAATAATGCAATTTATGCGCCGCAGTTTGTCGTGGTTATTTATTATTCACAGTCATAAAAAAACCACCCGAGGGTGGTTTTTAACACAATAAATTAAATCTTATTGTTTTGCATAGATGCTGATTTCTACACGGCGGTTTTGTTCACGACCAGACGCAGTTGAGTTGTCTGCGATTGGGTTAGAAGAACCATAACCTTGTGCATCGATACGGCTAGATGAAAGGCCTTTACCAGCTAAATAGTTTTTAACTGATTGTGCACGTGATTGAGATAACGGAATGTTGATAGAGTCATTACCAGTGTTGTCTGTATAACCAGTAACCAAAATCGCGCTCTTGTTATCTTCAGCCAATGTTTGAGCTACTTTGTCTAAAGTTGAATAGAAGTTTGGCTTGATGTTTGATTTGTTTGTATCAAAAGTAATGCTACCAGGCATAATCAATTGAACAGAACCATCTGGATTACGGCCAACGTCTACGCCAGTACCTGCCATTTGTTGACGTAATTTTTTCTCTTTCTGGTCAAGGTATACGCCACCAGCGGCACCAAGAACTGCACCAATTGCTGCAGCACGGTTGTTTTGACGGCTAGAGTTTGCACTTGACTTAGAAATACCGTAGCCAGCTGCTGCGCCAATTAGAGTACCTAATGCGGCTTTATCGTATTCAACGCCACCAAGATTATTACCAGTTGTTTGACAACCAGATAGTACTACTGCTGCCCCTACCACTGTTGAAATAACTAATGCACGCATTGCATGCCTCCTCACTTTGTGTGTTTTGTTGTCTGGATGAATAATGAAACAAAAACGAAGTATAAAACATTGATATTTTGTTAATAATAAACACTTTAGTTACTTTTTTGTAATATTTTGATGCACTTTCAGATGCTAGCTCATCACAATTTCTTCATTGTTGTCTAAGATGTCGTTGTATTTCATATTACGATAGTTATAGTTAAACAACTTTTCTATGGATTTTAGACATTCGGGGTCATTCATATGTCAACTGCACCCAATAAGCAATCTGCGCTAAAAAAAATTACACGTGGACTCACTGTAGGTACAGTCATTACAGGAAGTACGTTTTTTCATGGTCCACCTGTTTTGGCATTAGGTCTGACCAAGCTATTAAAAAAATCATCAAAAATAGATGAAACCAATATCCAAATTACAAATAGCTGGTTAGGTGTTAATAATTGGTTGATTGATCATGTCTTACCAAATCTAAAATGGGACATTACGATTGATGAGGGACTTGACCTAAATATGCAAGGTCGCTATCTCATGACTTGTAATCACCAAAGTTGGGTAGATACAACGGTAAACCAATATTTTGGTTTAACCCGTATGCCACTCACCCGCTTTTTTACTAAATGGGAACTTATTTTTATTCCTTTTGTTGGGCAAGCATTTAAAATTTTAGGCTTCCCGATGATGAAGCGTCACACCAAAGAACAGGTTGCAAAGAATCCTGAGCTCAAAGACCGTGACATGATGGAAGCACGTAAAGCCTGCGAGCAGCTTTTAAGTCAACCATTTACATTATTAAATTATTTAGAAGGTACTCGTTTTACTCAAGAAAAACATGACCAGCAAAAATCACCATATAAGCATTTACTTAAACCTAAAGCAGGTGGTTTAGCCCTTGCATTAAATATCTTGGGTGACAAAATTGATGCCTTGGTTGACATGACGATTGTCTACCCTAATGGCGTACCCGGATATAGTAATTTCTGGCTAGGTGATGTTTCAAAAATTGCGGTAAATTTGCGTAAAATTGAAATTCCAGATTGGGTTCTTGGTGGAAACTATGAAGATGACGCGGTTTACCGTGAACGTTTCCAACAATGGGTCCATGAAATTTGGACCGAAAAAGATCAACTTATTGAGCAAATAAAATCTCAATATCTCACTACGAACATTTAAGAAAGCACCCGTTATTATGCAAAACAGTTCTGGGAAAAAAACGAAATATCACCATGTCGACCCAAACAGTCTTTCATTTAAGCTGTTTTTGATCTATGACATCTTTATGGTGTTCATTATCATTTTTAACCTGTTCTGTCTGGCTGCAAATTTCTTTTTAATGAGCAGTATTGGGGCATGGTTCTTCGAACACATTCATTTGCCCCAAATTGTGAGCTTTTACCGTAATTCCCTTCACCCATGGGTAATCACATCAGAAGCATGGTTTATTGGTTTTTTAATTGTTGAGTTACTTGTCCGCTGGGGCATCGCGATTATTTATAATCATCATAAACGTTGGTTCTTTTTCCCTTTTATTCACTGGTATGAAATTTTAGCCATTATTCCTCAGCTTCGTTTTTTACGTTTGTTTCGAGCAGGAATTATTGCTTATCGCTTACATGAGCTGGGCTATCCGGTTGTTCCGCCAAGCTGGCGAAAGACAGGTTTGTTTTACTATCGCGTCGTCATGGAAGAGCTGTCCGATCGTGTTGTTATTACGGTAATTGATGGTATTCGATATGAACTTGAAACCAGTTCTAGCCATAAACAAATTATTCACGACTTGGTTAATCATCATCGTGAACAATTTACTGTCACCCTAACAGCATTATTACAAGAGTCTTTAGCAACTGCTTTAAAAGAACAAAAGCCAGCAATTACAAAAGGCGTTGGGAAAATTGTAGATCAGGCCATAGTAGATACCCCTGAACTAACCCAGTTATTACGCTTAATTCCTTTAGTCGGCGGCCGCATTGAACAGCAAATTCAAAGCATTGGTCAAAGATTAGGTGAAAATATTAGTGCAGGTTTAATTGAGCCTTTAATTGAGGGTTCATCGGCGCACCCAAATCCGACTTATCAATTAATTTCTCAAAAAGTGAGTGAAATAAATATTAATAATCGTCAGCTTGAGCAATTGGTTGAATCTGTCGTGTTTGAGACACTCGAGTCTGTACGAAAACAAGTCAAGGTCAAACAATGGCAACAAACGCTTGCGGAGTATGATCGAATCAAAGAATAAGCATTTACTTAATTTTTTATGAATCTCGCTAGAGAATTGGCACAAATTGTTCTAGCATTTGCCCTATTTACAATAAACTTAACGCTATTACAGCTCGTTTAACGCCTTGAAGGAAGACTTATGGCTGATATACGGATTACCGGCAGAATGGTTAACTTTAGCAGGATAACCTTCGATACCAATGATCATGATGTGATCCGCCAGCAATTATCAAATATATTAAATGAAGGTTCCTATCAAGGAACTTTAGTAATTATTGACAGTACAGTTGAGCAAGAATTAATTGCATTGATTCAACTTCTGGTGAGCTTAGGTTTGCAACCTATGGCGGTAATCGATGGTATTTTAGGAGATGAAGCTCGCGCTATTCAATTCCCTGTTTTACCGGCAGATCAACCATTACAGCGTATTAAAGCCACAACCGAACAAGTCGCGATTGTAGAAAAACCGGCTACCGCTCCTGCCTCGTCTTCAGCAGAAACAAAAAAACCACTAAACAAGATAGCGGTTGCCCATATTACCTCTTATCATGATGAAATTTTGCGTACAGGCCAATCCCTCGTACAAGATAACGGCGATATTATTTTGAAAGCTGGCATGAATAGTGGTTCTGAAGTTATTGCATCAGGAAATATACATATTTATGGCACAGTTCGTGGTAGAGTCATTGCTGGTGCGGGCGGGCACGCAGCTGCACGCATTTTTTGCCAATCTTTAGAGGCTGAGCTCGTTTCCATTGCCGGAACGTATTGTGTCGCAGATGATATCCCTAAACATGTGGTAAAAAAGCCAGTACATATATATTTAAATGAAAAGCAAGAGCTTGAATTTGAAGCGATTGAACTTTAGTTTATTAAGTAAATCACCAAAAAACAGCCCTTTTAAGGGTGAATGACCATAATAGGAGTGGATTCGGTGGCCAAAATTGTTGTCGTAACATCAGGCAAAGGTGGTGTAGGTAAAACTACAACGAGCGCATCTTTTGCAACAGGTTTAGCCCTTCGTGGTCATAAAACTGTTGTGATTGATTTTGATGTAGGCTTACGTAACCTTGATTTGATTATGGGTTGTGAGCGTCGTGTTGTTTATGATTTTGTCAATGTTATTAACAACGAAGCACGTCTGCAGCAAGCCCTTATTCGTGATAAAGATATCGAAAACCTTTATATTTTACCGGCTTCACAAACACGTGATAAAGATGCGTTGAGCGACGAAGGTGTTGCTCGTGTTATTGATGAGCTATCTCAAGAATTTGATTACGTTATTTGTGACTCACCTGCGGGTATTGAACGTGGTGCGATTTTAGCCATGTATCATGCAGATGAAGCAATCATTGTAACGAACCCTGAAATCTCTTCAGTACGTGACTCTGACCGCATTATTGGTATGTTAGATAGCAAAACCAAAAAAGTTGAACAAAACGAAGGACGTATACGTAAACATTTATGTATTACTCGTTTTAACCCTGAACGTGCTGACCGTCAGGAAATGCTAACAATTGATGATATTTCTAAAGATATTCTACGCGTACCGACATTAGGTGTTATTCCAGAATGTCCAAGTGTATTACAAGCATCAAACGAGGGTAAGCCAGTAATTCTATATTCAGAAACTAAAGCTGGTCAGGGTTATGATGATTTGGTTGCACGCTTTCTTGGCGAAGACCGTCCTTATCGACACATCACAGCTCAACCTAAAGGCTGGTTAGCACGACTATTTGGAGCGTAGTTATGGCAGGATTCTGGAGTAAATTATTTAGCAGTGACGAAAAGCCATCAAGTGCTCAAACTGCAAAAGATCGTTTGAAAGTTATTGTTGCTTCTGAACAAGGTTTAGGCCGCCGTTTAAGCCAAGACAAGATTGATCAGATGAAGAAAGAAATCATGCAAGTGGTCAGTCGTTATGTAAGTGGTGTAGGTGAACAGCATATCCAAATGCAGGTTCGCTCTGAAGCAAATATCGAAATGTTAGAAATGAATATCAATTTACCTGAAGAACGATAATTCTATTTCTGACTATTCAATAAAACAGAATCAAGGCAAAATAACGCAAGTTATTTTGCCTTTTTTAAAACTGAGGAGATTGTCATGGCATTATCACAGCCAGCAACTTTCAATGAAGAATGGTCCGATGAGCGTGTTTTTGCCTACCTCAACCAACTTCCGCCAGCGGGTGTGAACGCAGATTTTCATGTGCTCTACCATGCATTCAAACATATGCGCCCAACAGACTATGAACGTCTTTTGACTCAATTTATTGCGGACGGACGCGATATTAATGCCAAAGACCCGGAAGGCCAACGCATCCATGATGTGATTGCCAAATTTCCGCGTCAATCGGCACCCTTTTTAGAAGTTCTAGCAAAGTTTGCTTAAAAATAAAAAGCCTCTTAAAGAGGCTTTTTTTTACCTAAATTTATCGATTACCAATCAGGAAAATACCAAACACCGTAAAAATACCGCCTGAAATACCATCAATCCATTTTGAAAAATTACGATAAGCTGATCTAAAACTCGGTAACGAAAAAATAAAAGTCACAAAGCAGAACCATAAAATCGTTTCAACCGTGACAATAATAAACAGTAACCAATGAACCTGATCAAGTTGAGGATTGGCTAAAAATAAAGAGAAAACACTACCAAAATAAATAACAGCTTTAGGATTTGATAGATTCGTTATAAGACCTTTAATAAAAAATAAGTAAGGTGCTTTGGGTAGCTCGACAGCAACAACATCTTCTTGTTGATTTTTTGAAAATGCTGAACGTAACATCTGATAGCCCAACCAACATAGATATAAGCCACCAGCAATGAGTAAACCTTGCTTTAACCAAGCCATTTTCTCAAAAATTAGATTTAATCCCATCAGTGCTAAACAAGCCCAAAACATAACACCTGCTGTTATGCCAGCAACCACTAACATAGCGTCTTTACGTGATCGACTAATCGCTGTTTGAGATACAAGGAAAAAATCAGGCCCTGGAGTAATAAGTGCACAAAAATGGATAAAAGCTAAAGTAATCAGAGCAAGTAACATGTTTTCCTCCAGATTTAATTCATTGTTATTTATTTAGGAAAAATACATTAGCATTTTTTACTATACGATAAAATCTTTAAGTCATTTTATGGAAGTGTTTATTTTTATTTAAATCATAAAAAAGCCTCCGAAGAGGCTTTTTAGCTATTTCATATTAAACCAATATATCTCGCTTACCATTAGGGCCCATTGCGCTCACAATGCCATTCTCTTCCATTTGGTCAATGATACGAGCAGCACGGTTATAGCCAAGGCTAAATTTACGCTGTAGTGACGATGTAGAAGCTTTACGAGTTTCTAAAACAAATGACACACATTGATCATAAAGTGCATCACGATCAGAACCACCCTCACCCTCGTCAAAACCACGTGAAGTCGGTTCTTCATCAAATGGAGTCAAGATTTCGTCGACATAGTCTGGTTCGCCACGTTCACGCCAAGCATCACATATGCGGTTTACTTCATCATCACTAATGAATGCACCATGCACACGCTCAGGCTCGATTTTACCAGGCCCCAAGAACAGCATATCACCATGGCCTAACAGATCTTCTGCACCACCTGCATCCAAAATCGTACGCGAGTCAATTTTACTGTTTACACGTAATGCTACACGCGTTGGAATATTGGCTTTAATCAAACCCGTGATCACATCAACAGATGGGCGTTGAGTTGCAAGTAATAGGTGAATACCAGCAGCACGAGATTTTTGCGCTAAACGCGTAATCATTTCTTCTGCTTTTTTACCCACCTGCATAATCATGTCGGCAAACTCATCTGCCACAATCACAATAGATGGTAACGGTGTTAAACGAGGCGCACGTTCTTGAGTTGCCGAGTCACTTGGTTTCCAAGTTGGATCAATTAGATCTTCCCCATTCGCAATTGCTTCTTCAACTTTACGGTTGTAGTCACTTAATTTACGAATTTTAAGAAATGACATCAGCTTATAGCGACGTTCCATCTCATTCACACACCAGTTTAATGCACTTACTGCATCTTTCATGTCAGTAACGACTGGAGTTAATAAATGTGGAATATCATTATAGTTTGCAAGTTCTAGCTGTTTTGGATCGATTAAAATCAAACGCAACTGGTCAGGTGTATATTTCAGCAACATCGATAAAATCATCGAGTTTACCGCAACCGATTTACCGGAGCCTGTTGTACCAGCAACTAACATGTGCGGTGCTTTCGCTAAATCAGTTAATACTGGATTACCTGAAATATCTTTACCCATTGCCATACTGATTAATGCGCTTGGATCTCGATAGGTTGGCGTTTCCAATAGCTCGATCAAACGTACCATTTCACGGGCACTGTTTGGCACTTCAATACCAATATATGGTTTACCCGGAATAACCTCTACCACACGTACAGAAGCCATCGACATTGAACGGGCTAAGTCACGTGAGATATTCGTTACCTTAGATGCTTTAACCCCCGGTGCCAAATCTAACTCAAAACGGGTGACTACTGGCCCTGGCTGAGCTTCAACCACTTGAGCCTTAACATTAAATTCTTGTAACTTAATTTCAAGTAATTCAGATAAGCGCGAAAGCTGCTCTTCAGTAAAGTTAACTTTCTTATTCGGATCAACCTTATCAAGCAGCTCAAGACCTGGCAAAGTTGGTAAATCCAAACGCTTCTTGGCAACCTGCATTGCACGAGACATTGGTCGACCAGCTGCATCTGTTAATGGCGCATCTAAATCGAAATCATCTTCATCAATATCAGGATTTTCCTGAGGTTTCCCAGCAGTTTCTTGCCATGCCTCAATAAACTCTTCTTTTGAAAGTTTATCGGCCTGAATATTCGTTTGAATAGGAGCTTTTACAAATGCTGAAGATTGCGCATAACTACTTGCTCTTACAGGTTCAGCGGGCGCAATATCTTCATCTATCAATAAGTCATCAAAATCTTCAAAAACTTGTTCATTTGCTAAATTTTTAGGTGACTGATTTACATTCGATAAAGGTGAAGAAGTTTCTTTCGCAATATTCACCGATTGCGAAGTAGGTTCTGCATCTACATGTTGCCCTTGAACAAATGGTGTATGCACATCTGTTGCAGTTTTGCTGTTTGGAACCGCAGCAAGTAATTCATCAAAAATCTCATCATCATTCCAATCAAGACCATGTAAATCTTGTTTAGGTGTAGGTTGAGTTTGATGAACTTGAGAAATTGTTTGCTGGAATTGCTCATGAGCAGGAGCTTGTTCTGTTGAATCATCAGCTGCTCTCAAAAGTGCATCAATTTCTTGCTTATGGCTCGCATCATCACGTTGTAAAGCCCGCCATACCTCACCCGTAGCAACTAAACGTTGACTGTCTTTTTCAAGCTTATGGGCTTGCTCAAGCGTATGCTCGAAGTTTTGAGTATTTGCAACTGGTGTATCAACTACAGGTTCAGGTCGGCTCTGCTCTTTTGCTAACACATCGGCAAATAAACGCTCAGCAACCGCATCATGTCGTGTTGCCGAAGATTGTGGTTGAGTACTTTCAGATTGGACTGATGCTACTTTCTCATTCGAAGCATTTGTCTCTGCATTTTCTGCAACTTTAACCGTGGCTGCTTTATTAGCAGGCTGAGTTGTTAAATCATAATCCGATTCGTTCGGTGATACGTTTTTATAAAATAAATCTTGTAAATAACTTGGCGTCGCTTTAAGGGTAATCCATGTTTTGCTCCATTGCACCCCAAATGCAAGAGTAAACAAGACCACTCCGAAAACCAGTAAAAATAAGGTCGCACCGTAAATTGTTAGCAATTGAGATAAGCTCTGACCTAACTCGTAACCAATAATTCCCCCCGCTGCATTATCTAAAGTATCAGCAGGCACATTCCAGTGTAAATAAAGTAGGCTAGACACAACCAGAATTAAAAAGAATTGTGCAGCATAACGAAATGGGCGGTTTAAAAAACTACGCGGCCACCACACCTGAATTGCTTCAATGAAAAGGAAAATTGGAATAAGCAAACTTGCCCATCCTAAAAAACCAAACAGCAAATCTGCAATCCATGCACCAGCAATACCACTTGCATTGGATACTTGCTGAGTATCACTGGAAATATGCATCCAGCCCGGGTCAAATGGTGTATATGTTACTGTTGCCAGAAACATATAAATGCCAAAAGAAACCAAGAATAATGTCATCAATAAGCGCTGTGCATAAACACTCGACACCGCAGTCATATACTGTCCTGTAACCCATTTAATTATTGGTTTAGAGATGTGAAGAACTACACTTAGATCTTCAACGAATGAACTTTATATTATGCACCTGTTCTTACAAAAAAGGTGCATGATTCTTTACAGTTGTTGTTAACATGAGCCACTTCTATATTGTTATATAACTTAATTCGATTGACCTGATCAATATTATCCACATTGATTTCACGCTATTGATCGACAAATTCACGTATAATTTTCAAAATTCTCGAAATAAATAAGGATACCCTCAATGAGTGCTCGTCATTCTCGGTTAATTATTCTCGGTTCTGGCCCTGCTGGTTATAGTGCAGCTGTCTATGCGGCACGTGCCAACCTTAAACCTACTTTAATTGCAGGTTTACAACTAGGTGGCCAACTTACAACAACAACCGAAGTTGACAACTGGCCGGGCGATCCTGAAGGTTTAACAGGTCCTGCATTAATGGATCGTATGCAAGCACATGCTGAACGCTTTGGTACAGAACTCGTCTATGACCATATTAACGAAGTGGACTTAAACGTACGTCCTTTTGTTCTTAAAGGTGATATGGAAGAGTACACATGTGATGCTTTGATTATTGCAACTGGTGCTACGGCTCAGTACCTTGGTCTAGAGTCTGAACAGAAATTTATGGGCCAAGGCGTAAGTGCCTGTGCAACATGTGATGGTTTCTTCTACAAAAATCAAAAAGTGATGGTTGTAGGTGGTGGTAACACTGCTGTTGAAGAAGCACTTTATTTATCAAATATTGCTGCACATGTAACGCTAGTACACCGCCGTGATAGTTTACGTTCTGAAAAGATTTTGCAAGATCATTTATTTGCCAAAGAAAAAGAAGGCAAAATCAGCATCATCTGGAATCATGAAGTTGAAGAAGTATTGGGTGACAATACTGGCGTAACAAGTGTTCGCCTTAAATCAACTCAAGATGACTCTAAGCAAGACGTAGAAGTTCATGGTCTATTCGTTGCAATCGGTCATAAACCGAACACTGCAATGTTTGATGGTCAATTAAACTTACGTGATGGCTATATTCAAGTGCAAAGCGGCACTTCAGGTAATGCAACAGCAACTTCTGTAGCTGGTGTTTTTGCTGCTGGTGACGTAGCTGACAGTATTTATCGTCAAGCCATTACTTCTGCTGGTTCAGGTTGTATGGCGGCACTTGATGCTGAAAAATATCTAGATAATCTCGGTTAATTCAATTAACACAAAAGACATTCAATGCTCTATTGAATGTCTTTTTTAATAGTGTTTTATTTCATCATATTTTCAAAATGGTCCAAATGCGTAAAACGTCCTGACCTCGTCTGATATTGGTCAATCTGAGGAACTAACCGTTGAAAGTGTTCAGACTGGACATGTCGATCTAATGCGGCTCGATCTACCCATTCTTCAATAAAAACAAAATGTCCTAAATTTTTTATATCATGATATAAATCGTACGCAATACATCCTTCTTCACATCTCGTTTTTTCAACAAGTTCTTGATAAAGCGGCAAAAAAAAATCAATTTTTTTAATATCAATAAAATCTTCTGCAATAAGTTTTAGCATTAAGCAAACCTTTTCTATTCGTTGATTCATGCTAAAGATGAACAATAAAAATTGTCAATGAAGCTCAGTTACGTTAATTTTGAATCATTCTATTTCATTTTATCTTCTATGCAGAAACTTCCACTTTCTCAATTCATTTTCCCTGACCCCATTGAATCTGATCCGGATGGTCATGGTTTAATTTGTATTGGTGCTGATCTCTCCCCTTCTACTCTCTATGAAGCGTACACCCATGGATTATTTCCGTGGTTTAATGAAGATGAGCCCATTTGTTGGTGGAGTCCCGAACCTCGTTGTGTTATCTACCCTCAAAATTACAAGCCGAGCAAGTCACTACTTAGAAATATGAAAAAATATGACTATGCGATTACGGTAAATCATGCCTTTGAAGAAGTTATTCGCTCATGTTCTCTACCAAGAAGTTATGCAGACGAAACATGGATTAGCGAAGATATTATTCAGGGCTACTGTGAGATGTTTAAAGCTGGCTATGGATATAGTGTGGAGGTTTGGGAACAAGATAAACTTGTTGGAGGTTTGTACGGCATTACGATTGGCAAAGGATGCTTCGGTGAGTCAATGTTTAGCAATGAAACTGATGTTTCAAAAATGGCTTTTTACACATTAATGCTGATTGGACAAGAAAATCAGCTCCCTTGGGTAGACTGCCAACTTGTAAATAGTCACTTAATTAGCTTGGGCGCTTGTACACTTTCTCGTCAAGACTACTTAAAATCGTTACAAGATGTAATTATTCACCCCTCTATCAATTGGAAAAAGTATCAAGAACGTGTATTTTCAAGTAAAACAATAGCATTAGATGCAAAATTAATGGAATGATAACAGGAGGGACCAATCATGAAATCATATCACCCGAAGTCCCTTTTAAATGATCTGCAGTATTATATTACTCCACCTCATGATTGCAGCTACCTAGAAAATAAATCGGCGCGCATGGTGTTTTTAGACCCTATTCATCGGATTGATGTGGTCACTCTTTCAGAACTTTCTCGTTTAGGATTTCGTCGTAGCGGTGACTTCGTTTATCGCCCTGAATGCCATTTATGCAGACAATGTTTGTCTTGTCGTGTTCCAGTTGCCGACTTCCAAATGAATGGAATGCAAAAAAAAGCATGGAAACGAAATCAAGACCTCACCATGACTATTTTGCCTACTCAGCAAGCGGCACAAATTCATTACGATTTATATGAACGCTATATTAATGAACGCCATGCTGATGGTGATATGTTTCCACCTAGCTTAGATCAGTTTGAAAAGTTTTTAGTACATAGTTGTACAGATAGCTTTTTTCTTGAGCTTTGGAAAGATAACCGTTTAATCAGTGTGTCTACCTGCGATCTAATGGATGATGGGCTATCTGCGGTTTATACTTTCTTCGACCCAGATGAGCACAGAAGATCACTTGGTGTGTACTCTATTCTTAACCAAATCGAATATGTCAAATCGCTTGGTTTAGAATATCTTTATTTAGGCTATTGGGTACCCCACTCAGCCAAAATGAATTATAAATCGCAATATACACCTTTAGAACTTCTATTAGATGGACAATGGCGCCGTTTAAACAGATCCTTATCACCAGAAGAAATTCAACAGTTAGGTACATCTCTGATGACAACATTACCTTCTGAATGGAATAATTTAATTATTAAATGATTTTAATCCTGTCTTTTTGTTAGGTCAGCAACTAGACAGGAGTTTTAAAACAACGATGCAAAATCGTCGGTACAGGTTTTCACCATAATGACCGCATGTTCACGCCCACCTTCTTGGGTAGGATAGTAATTACGACGTAGATCTATTTGGTGAAAACCTGTTTTCTCATACAGACCAATAGCTGCTTTATTACTTTCACGAACTTCTAAAAATATTTGTACTGGCTGATTTTTTAATTGTTCAATTGATGCATTTAATAACTCATACCCGAGACCTTGTCCTTGCATTTTAGGATCAACTGCCATGAGTAATAGATTCGCTTCATCTAGCACTGGCTGCAAAATACAAAACCCAACGACTCTATTTTGTGACTCAATGACTGTACATTGGTAGGAATTCAAAGATTCTACAAATTGCTGTCTTGACCATGGATGTGTTTGCACTGATTTTTCGATTTGTACAATAATATCAACATCAGTGTTTTGCATAGTACGAATCATGAGTTCCAACACAATCAGAGTTTTAAAGTAATGCGTATTATAAAAACTTCACAAGAAAAAACGAGCAAAAAAAAAGGACAATTAAATTGTCCTTTTTTATCGTTCTTTTTAGAGACCTAACTTTTCACGCCAAGTTGCCAGCAATGCTGTAGTGTCAGAATCATTTGGATGAAACTTTGGTCTTAAGAAATCAAGTAACTCTGGAATCTGACGAGTCATAAAACCTTTACGACCATACATGAACTTAAGCATGTATTTAGTATCTTTCCAAGTTAATTTTCCATCGGTTTTTAATAGCTTGGCAGTAAAATGCGTCTGCGTTGCAAAAATTAATGCCATTGCAATGATTAAAGCCGTTGAACGCATAAAATAAGCTTTTGGTCCTTGTCCATACATACTTGTATACACATCAAATGCCACAGCTTTATGCTCATTTTCTTCTACCGCATGCCACATCCACAAATGATACATCGTGTCATCTTGGAACATCGCTTGAATTTCAGGGTTTTGTAAAAGTTCAGCTGCAATGGTAGATGTGAAATGCTCTAAAGCACACGTTCCGGTCAAATCAATCATTTCTTTGGTATAACCAAAAGGTTTCATTAATTTGGTGACAACAGCTGTACCTACCTTAATGACAGTACCTGTCTGCTTTTCCATATGACGGACATCATACCCATAAGCTTGCGCTGAGGCATTAAAAGCAAGATGCTCTTTTGAATGCATAGCTTCTTGACCAATAAAAGCGCTAATTTCTTTTTGAAGATCGGGATCGGCAAGTTTTGGGTCATTTCGCACAGCACGCGTGCTATTTACAAAGAACTGCTCACCTTCTGGAAAAAGGGCCGATAATGCTGTCATAAAATGGGTTAATCCTGCATCATAATTTGCCCAATAACGAGGGACCTGAGCAAATTCAAAGTCCATACGACGAACAGGGAAACTAGCACCAGCACGATTGGAAATATTTACTTTAGCATTCATCTCAGACTCCTTTTAAGCGAATAGCTAATCCACTTATAACTTTATTTATTTTCTTAATATTTATAATCATACGTCTTTCAATGTGCCAATTAAGTGCAGATGAGGACAGAGAAATATCAGATGAGGTCATTCATAACCCCATAAAGGTGCATAGATCTGCTAATCGTTATTGTTAGTACTTAAAAAGAAAAAGGGCTACTATGAGCCCTTTCAAATCAACATAGATTTAAATTACAAACCTAATTTTGCTTTCCATGTTTTCAATAGGCCTACTGTATCCAAATCATTTGGATGAAAACCAGGCTTAAAGTAAGCTAGCATTTCTTTAGCCATACCAGTAATGATACCTTTCGATGGGCTATATCCATATTTATAAATTACTGATAGTTCACCTAGATTCAATTTTTTATCTTGCTTTAATAGACGAAGTACAAAAGAAGACTGAATCAAGAAAATTAAAGTCATCGCAAATACTAAAGAGCTTGTACGTAAAGCATAAGCTTTTACGCCCTTACCAAATACACCTTCGTACACGTCAAATGCTACGGCTTTATGCTCGTTCTCTTCGATAGCATGCCAATACCACATGGTTGACATGGTTTCATCTGTCATTAACTCTTGAATATGCTTATTGACTAATAACTGTGAAGCAATGGTAGCGGTAAAATGTTCAAGTGCTGTTGTAGCAGTCAAGTCAACCATTTCTTTAGTCATACCAAAAGGTTTGACAATTTTTACAAAAGCTTGAATTGCTGTTTGAATCGCTGTATCAGTAAACTTTTCTAACGCTTCAACGTCGTGACCAAACTTTTGAGCAGAGGCATTAAAATTCACATGCTCTTGAGTATGCATTGCTTCTTGCCCAATGAAAGCACTAATCTCTTTCTGAAGCGCTTCATCATCTTTAATAGATGGGTGATAACGTACTGCTCGTACACTATCAATAAAGAATTTTTCACCTGCCGGAAACAAGGCCGACAATGCTGTCATAAAGTGTGTTAGTCCAGCAGAACCATTCATCCAATATTCTGGTACATCATTAAAGTCAAAGTTCATACGACGTACAGGAAAGCTCGCCCCTGCACGATTAGTAATATTCACTTTAGCATTCATACCCAAAGCTCCTTAATAAGTAACCCAAGTTACTCAAACTTTATTGTTCGTTTTCTTGATTCTTATCATACAAATTTAATAAAAAGGATTAAGTGTAAATAAGGACATTGAAATATCAGTTAAGGCCAGCTTTTATAGTGATTGTTAGACAATTAAATATAAAAAAAGCGCTCTAAAAAGAGCGCTTTTTTTCACTGAAAGTGATTATGCAGTTACTTTCGCAACAACACCAGCACCTACAGTACGACCACCTTCACGGATCGCAAAACGTAGACCTGGGTCCATTGCGATTGGGTGGATTAATTCTACTGACATTTCAACGTTGTCGCCTGGCATAACCATTTCAACGCCGTCTTGTAATTGGATTGCGCCAGTTACGTCAGTTGTACGGAAGTAGAACTGTGGACGGTAACCGTTAAGGAATGGAGTATGACGACCACCTTCTTCTTTAGAAAGTACGTATACTTCTGCATCGAATTTAGTGTGCGGCTTGATTGTACCTGGTTTAGCAAGTACTTGACCACGTTGTACGTCTTCACGCTTAGTACCACGTAGAAGAACACCACAGTTCTCGCCTGCACGACCTTCGTCAAGCAATTTACGGAACATTTCTACGCCAGTAACTGTAGTTGTTTGAGTATCACGGATACCAACGATTTCAACTGATTCGCCTACTTTCACGATACCAGCTTCTACACGACCAGTTACTACTGTACCACGGCCAGAGATAGAGAATACGTCTTCGATTGGCATTAAGAATGCTTTGTCGATAGCACGTTCTGGTTCTGGAATGTAAGAGTCAAGCGCTTCAACAAGAGCAAGAACTGAAGACTCACCATATTGACCAGCATCGCCTTCCAACGCTTTAAGCGCAGAACCACGGATAACTGGAGTGTCATCACCTGGGAAGTCATAAGTAGAAAGAAGTTCACGAACTTCCATTTCTACTAATTCAAGTAATTCTTCATCATCAACAAGGTCACACTTGTTTAAGAATACGATGATGTAAGGTACACCAACCTGACGAGAAAGAAGGATGTGTTCACGAGTTTGTGGCATTGGACCATCAGTCGCAGCACATACAAGGATCGCGCCGTCCATCTGAGCAGCACCAGTAATCATGTTTTTAACATAATCGGCGTGGCCCGGGCAGTCTACGTGAGCATAGTGACGGATTGGAGAATCGTATTCTACGTGTGAAGTATTAATTGTAATACCACGTGCTTTTTCTTCAGGTGCTGAGTCGATTTGTGAGTAATCTTTCGCTTCACCGCCGTAAGTTTTTGCACAAATAGTTGCAATCGCAGCAGTTAAAGTTGTTTTACCATGGTCAACGTGACCGATTGTGCCCACGTTTACGTGTGGCTTATTACGTTCAAACTT
>NZ_JAKTII010000007.1:0-33680 GCF_027855175.1 Acinetobacter sp. AOR14_HL
CTGAACTGCACCCCATAAGTTAGACTTTTTAAACTTATAAGGTGTGACCTATGCCAGTTCCAAAGCATTCAAAAGAGTTAAAACTCAAAGTAATTCAGGCTTATTTAGATGGTAGTAAAGGCTATAAAATTCTTTCCAAAGAGTTTAATGTAGATCTCCAAACCATTCGGTTATGGATTGAAAACTATAAGGCACATGGTACTGATGGGCTTAATATTAAAATTCAAAAAACTTATTATTCTTCAGAATTTAAAATCAATGCAATACAAATGCTTCTTGATAAGATACCCGTAAGAGAAGTAAGAAGACGGTTAAATCTGAGCGGGACGTCAATTTTAAGAAGATGGCTAGCTCTGTATCATAAAGAAGGGATTGCTGGGTTTAATACTAAACGGACTTATACCAATATGACTAAGCAAGATAAAACTAAAACAGTGAAACCAACAAGAGATGATAAAGACAAGTCTCAGCAAGAGCTCATTGATGAGCTTACAGCTTTACGCGCAGAGGTCGCTTTTTTAAAAAAGCTAAAAGCCTTAAAACTGAAGCAACGTACTTAAATTCAATTTGTACTGCAGACAGTGTTCAAATTATTTCAGAATTAAGGCAAATTTATCCATTAAAGCTCTTACTCAGTATTGCCAAGATAGCCCGTAGTACTTATTTCTACCACATGAAAGCTATACGCTCTAATGATAAATATACTGAGTTAAAACAGCAGATTAAGTCCATATACCATAAGCATAAGGGATGCTATGGCTATCGTAGAATTACTCTTGCTCTGAAAAGTACAGGAATAATGATTAACCATAAATGTGTATATCGACTCATGAAAACTATGGGACTTAAATCACGTATCAGAGCACTAAAATATCGCTCATATAAAAGTGGTTGTGTCGGGATAGTGGCTGATAACGTTTTACAACGGCAATTTAAAGCAAATCGACCAAATCAGAAATGGGCAACTGATGTAACGGAATTTAATGTGAACGGTGAAAAACTTTACCTATCCCCGATTATAGATTTATTTAATGGGGAAATTATTACATTCCGAATCCAACGCAAACTCAATTATGAGTTAGTAAAAGATATGCTCATTCATGCTTTGGCTAAACTTAAACGACATGAAAAACCAATTCTCCATTCCGATCAAGGATGGCAATATCAAATGGCTCATTACCAACAGCAATTAAAACAACAGGGTTTAATTCAAAGTATGTCTCGTAAGGGAAATTGTTTGGATAATGCTGTAATAGAAAGCTTCTTCGGAATATTAAAATCGGAGTGCTTTCATGGTGAAAAATTTCAATCAATTGATGAATTAGAGAAAACCATACAAGAGTACATTCATTATTATAATCATGAGAGAATCAAGGTGAAGTTACAAGGTTTATCCCCTGTACAATATAGAAATCAGTTTTTAAAAACTGCTTAATTAGCTGTCCAACTTTATGGGGTCAGATTATTCCGCCGCAGAGGGGGCACGAGGGCTCAACACTAAAAGTATGAAACTTTTAATGTACGTTTGATGCGGTCTGCTAAAACCGACTGGCAATGTGGCCAGCAGGCAAAGAATAGTGCTCAACCCTTTTACAGTCAAGCACACAAAATGACATTTGTTTTAATTTAGATCATTAAAAAGTAAGGATAAATAATGAGGAAGTCATTGTTAAAGTGGGGTTTATAAAAGTGAAAAACAGCCTAGAAAGGCTGTTTTATTTGAGCTAGAAAGATTTCGTATAAGCTGCATTACGTTAATTTTAAATAATCTTCATAACTCATTATCTTTAAAACGTGTAATTTACTTATTTCTAGTTTTTTCATAATATCTGGGATCAAAGATCTATTAGCTAAAAAGAGCTGATCAGTCCTATCAAATCCACCTTGTAACCTTATTCTTCTATTTTGAACATAAATATCCATCAACCGCTGCTCTCTTAGACTTTGTATAATGGTGGCTTTATATTCATCAAAATCTATTTTTTTATTATCTTTAAAAGAATACTCATCAAAAAGTTGATAGTAAAAATTTAAGAATTTTTCTTCACCATTTAAATATTCATCCAAGCTATTATTTTTCAATGAGATGTCGTAGCAAATGATATTCGATTGATCAGCTTCTACTTCTGAAAGCCAATGATCAAAAATAGAAATAGAAATGACCGTTTCCCACATAAATTTACTCAAATTACTAGAATTTTATAAGGATACATTAAGAGCTTTTCAGCGTATAAAATATTTAATTCAACACTAAATAATTTATAAACCTGTTTTTACAGCTTTTGATGATGTAACTACAGCAGCCTCAGCCACTTTCAAAAGAATTGATGCAGCTGTTTATATAGAACTTGATTAATCAGTCGATTAGAAATACTGAGTTTTTTACTTATTAAACTGGTAAATTTCATATAAGCTCCATTTAGTCTTTTAGGAAATTTTTAAAGAACAAAATTTATGGATGCAAAAGAAATTATCCTACGTAATTTTCCACATAATAACTTATATGATGACTTATCATTCTTAGGAAAATTAAACGAAGAACAGTCATGGGATATCGAAGAATATTGGCTTTTAGAATGGGGAGTTTATAAACTTGAAAAAAACTCACCAGAAAAATTAAATTGGGAAATTTTTAGGATTTTTAGCGTGATTATGCTTTGTATTAGCTCTCATTTAGATCAAAATGACTATTTTAAAATAAAGAATTTGAAACGCTCTGAACTTTATGAGATGAGAGAAAGAGTGCTTTTAGTATTTGAAGGTTATTTCTCTAGCTCAATGCCTGAACAAAACATTTTTGAAAAAGTAAATCCCTTATTAGCACTGTCCTCTATTTAAATTTAAGTAGTTAATAAAAACTGCCTAACTAAAGTAGTAAGGCAGCATATTTAATATGTAATTTATTTTAAAGAGATGTTCCACAAATATCTGTAGTGCCTGTTGGATAGGTAAATTGTAGTTTTGAATAATCAGATACGATTTCATATGATATTTCTTTACCTAAAGCACTTGAGTTGGAAACATAAAATCCCTCTTCAATTGCAATAGCAAATTTCATTTTGCTTAATGGAGTTGTATAACTCCATGTGTATCCCCTATCTACTCCATTTACAATATAACCAATTTTCTTACTGATTTGATTGTAATAAACCCCAACTCTAACTGTTTCATTTGCTAAAACTTCATTTTGTGTCTGAGTTGGGGTTATGTTTCCAGAAATAGAACTCATAAATAAATTTTGCTGTGAACCATATGCACTTCCAAAACTTGGTGCGGCAAAAACGATACCATCAAAATTACTTGTTCCTGTGATAAATCCTGAAGCTAGTTCATTTGAATTTAGATTGATTGGCTTTTTGAAAATATATTCAAAAGCAACAACATTAGACTGAGCAATATTAGTATCAGATTTAGTTTTTATTAGTGTTCCTATGTTTATATTAGCCAAAGCCTTAGTTAACACTTTCTGTCCAGTTATTGTTATATAGTTGCTTGGATTTGGTGTCCCTTCTGGCGTTTGTGAAGTGCTTGGATCAATCTCTAGATCACCAATTTTACATTCAGCCCAGCTCTGTACACTGACAATTAACAAGCTAAGAATCAATATATTTTTTTTCATTATTTCACCTTAATTTTATTGTGATTTTTGATTGTATGGTAAAAATTTAAGGTTTAAAAATTTTTCAGATAAAGAGACAATAGGTTAAGCTCTATAGTGATTTATTAGATAGATAGATATTTTTCTAAAATCAAAATAATAGGTATTAAATAAAAATAAGATTACTTACCAAACATCAGCAATATTTATTTATCAAACTAAAAATTTACTAAAACTACATCTGTAACTCTTCTAGTACTATTTTTAATGTCTTAACGGCTGAAGATCTAAACATAGTATTACCGTCCATAGACTTATTTTTATCTGTCCACGCTATTGCTGCAAGACATTGAATACCGACATAGCATAAGAACTCCCTTTTAGGAACTTCTTCTCCATAAGTCATTTCCCAACCTCGTAGAAATGAATTTCTTAATTCTAAATCAGAGAAATCTATATCTACCCAAACCATCTTCGCTAGATCATAAAGCGCATCTCCAATACGAGCAGCCTCAAAATCTAAAACACCAGAGATTTTATTATTGCTAGTTGCAAGAAGGTTCCGACCAATATAGTCACAATGCAAAAGACTCAACTGCTTTGGTTCTCGTAAATCTTTGCAATATGAAAGCAATACATTCAACTCATAACTAAATTCTTGATAGTCAGCTTTAGAGGGATCAATACGGGACATCCACTTTGATGTCATTAATTTTAGATGTTCGCTCCATAAAGTTGGATCTTCAGAAGAATTATCTCGTCCCTTCCAGAAATTCATCTCAAGTAAACGACAAGAATTAATCGCTCGATGAAAACTTCCTAGAGATGATCCTACGGATTTTAGCAATAATAATTTTTCTGTTCTCGAGCAATTTTTTAAAATACTGTTTACTGGCTGCCCTTCTAAAGCACTCATTACAACAATAAAATAATTTCCCCATTCAAATTTATCTAATAACTCTGGGGCTAGGGAAAATGCCTTAAGCTCATTCAATATTTCACAATATCTGTCATTATCTACTTTCCGTGCATAGGCTTTTACAAAGACCTCTCCTTGAGTAGTTTGTGCTTTGTATACAGTAGCTCCATCTCTATGAGTAACTAAACTCAGTGTCTCTGCTTGGATTCTGTTAAGTAAGCCATCTAAATTTTTCATAATATTTTATTAAATATATAAAGTTATAATCTCTATTCATTATATGATAAAGAATATATAAGAGTCCCTGTTTTACAAGGCTTTTTAGAATTTTCATTGTCATTTATTTAAGTTTTATTTCTATACAACAAACTCCTGAATACCTCTAATAGGAATATAAGTCATGGAAAACCAAGACATGATATCAATTGCACATAGATATCTTTCTAATACTATTTCTAAAGTCACAAAGTTACCTACGCATAAGCTAAAAAATGAGGACTCTGTTGAAAATGAAAAATCTTTCTTCTTTGTACATGATTTTGGTACTTATGAATTAGAAGCAAAATTCAATTATTGTGATGGTTTTCCAGAAAAAATAGCTTTGCTTATACATGGAGGTAACTCTGATTTAAGCTCTTTAAGTCCTTTAGAAAATTTACTTAGAATGGAAAATATTGGAACGCTTTCATTTAATTTAAGTGGGTTAAATAGTACGAGTAAAACAAAATCATCATTATCTCAAAATATAAATGAAAGTATTGCTTTTTACAGTCTCTTAAAAAAGGTGGATATTGTTATTGGATATAGTTTGGGTGGTTATATTGCAATTAATTTAGCAAAAAAAATTCAAATAGATCAATTAATTTTATTATGTCCAGCTATATATTCAGATCAAGCAGTAAACAAAATTTATGGAAATGAGTTTAAGAATGAAATTTCTAAACCTTATAGTTTTTATTCATCATCAATTTGGCATTTTTTAATGGAGTATAAAAGAGAAGTATTAATAGTATATGGAGAATTGGATGGAGTAAAAACGGATGATGGAAAGTCGAAAGGATTTTATGAAATTAATGGTATGACTCAGTATTCTCCAATTCCCTATGAGATAGTCCAAACATTTAAAAAAATTTCTATCCGAAAAGCTAACTTTAATTTAATAATTGAGAAAAATAAAGATCATTACCTCTTAAGAAATATAAAAACTTATAATATTAAAAAAAATATTGATTTCTCAAAAAAGACAGACTAGTCTGTAGCGGAATTTTCAAGCACAATAAATTATCCATGAATCAAATAGTTAAGAACTTAGAAACTTATCATCTTCACCTTTCTTCCGAGATTTCTCATTTAATTAGTGAAATGTCATATGAGTTGGCGTTATTAGGAGGCCCAGATTCTTTATATGTTCAAGAAAAGATTCTGGCTTTTAAGGAAATACTAAGTGCAAAGTTAAATTCATATGAAAAAAGTATGATAGAAAAATATATTCATAGAGAAATACCTTACCTAGTACTTGAAGGGTTAAATATTAAAAAATTAGATCGTAGTAAAATTGATATTACTCAATCAACTCAACTACCACCCCTTGAAATACTCGAAAAAGATATAGATATATTAACATTAGCTTCTTCTGAACAAATAATATTGGCACTCCTTGAGGAAGATGCTTTTGCATTTGATATTGATAATGTGGGTAAAATCGTTAGAGTTGTTGCAAACTTAAAAGGCGGTGGAGCTACAAAAATTGAAAATGAGAATCCTGATAAGAGTTCACATTCAGGTATAGAATTAACTGCACATACCGAAGCTCCTTACCATACAGTTACTAAAGTTGTTAACAATCATTCACCAGCTCCTTCTTCCTTAATTTTAACAGCAAGATGGAATCCCTTAAATGAACCTACAAGTTTAATTCCAATATCAAGAGTGTTAAGCCAATTAACTATTGAAGAGGTACTTGCTTTAACAACGGAAAGTTTTAATTTTACAAGAAGTGAAACATTTAACGAGGGCCAAGGATCTGGAGGAGAAAATGTTTCTATCCTAGAAGTAGATAAATATGGTTATAAAGCCATGAAATACAACTCCTATAGATTCACTCCAAATGAGAATGCATCTATAAAAATTAAAAATGCTTTTTATAAATTTGAATCAATTGTTCGAAAAACTAGTATTGTTGATTCTATTAATTTAAATCCTAATACCGTTTTAATTATTAATAATAGTTTATGCTTACATTGTCGAGATACTATTAAAGATAACCGAAGAACATTAGTTCGTTTATTTGGTTATAGAAAAAATCTTGATTATATTGTACTGCAAAAAAATCCTCTTATTGTTAAAGGCTAATGAATTGAATTTTGAACTCCTACTTATCTTAGGCTTAGTGGCTATGGTAGCTGGATTTATTGATGCTATTGCAGGTGGGGGTGGCTTAATAACTCTACCCGCATTGCTCTTATCAGGTGTTCCTCCTGTATCTGCAATAGCAACCAATAAATTGCAAGCTGCCTCTGCAACACTTTCAGCAACCATTAGTTTCGCAAGAAAAGGGCTCATCGAGTGGCGTAAAGCAATCCCTATAGCTTGTATGTCTTTTTTAGGGGGAATATTAGGGGCCCTTTCAGTTACCCTCATGCCTAAAAATGTACTTTTGACTATCGTTCCAATACTTTTAATTTTAGTAGCCTTATATTTTATTTTTTCACCAAAACTAAGCGATGTAGATAAGAAACCTCTTATTCCTTATTTTCTATTTGCACTTCTAGTCGCACCGTTACTAGGGTTTTATGATGGAGTTTTTGGTCCTGGGGTCGGTTCATTTTTCATAGTTGCATTTGTACTATTATTAGGTTTTAAGTTGGTGAGTGCCTTATCTTATACCAAGTTAGCAAATGTGGCTTGTAACTTAGGTTCTTTATCTATTTTCATCATTAAAGGATATGTCATTTTTCCAATCGCTTTAGTAATGGCTGGTGGGGCTTTTATTGGGGCTTCGATTGGCGCAAAATTTGCGGTAAGATTTGGATCAAGAGTGATTAAGCCTTTGTTAATATTGATAAGCTTATGTATGGCTCTAAAATTATTATTGGATCATAAGAACCCCATTTTCATATATTTTAGCCATTTCTTTTGATCTATTTATTACATTATTTGCATCTGAATAGCGTATTTTCTAGAGGCTCTTAAATCTGTTAAGAGCTCATTACTCTGAAATAGAACATACTATAGAAAAAGCTAAGCCCCGATTACCGAGACTTAGCTTTAAAATAATTTTAAATTAAAAATTACTTATTTGATGTCTGTAAACTCAGAAACAGGTTTGTTGACTTCAACTTTTGTACCTGCAAATTTTTCGCTCACAAACTTTTGTACTTTAGGTAAGTGGTAAAGTTCACCCAATTTCGTATAGATCGGGTCATTTTTATTCGCTTCAGCCACACCTAATAAGTTTACATAAAGCTTTGTAGACTGATCAATTGGCTCACGGAAGATAGAATCTTTCAGTACGTTTAAGCCGCCTTCAAGTGCCAATGTATTACCCAATACAATTGCATCAACGTCGTTTTTAACACGAACTGCTGTCGTCATTTGAATTGGTTTTAATTTTAAACCTTTAGGGTTTTCAGCGATGTCATTCGTTGTCCCTTTTACAGGATCAAAGTCTGGTTTAAGTTTAATAAGTTTAGCAGACTGTAATAATGTTAATGCGCGAGCTTCGTTAGCAGTATCGTTTGGAATCGCGATTGTAGCGCCTTGTGGGAACTCATCAACAGTTTTAACTTTATTTGCATAAAGGCCCATTGGTTCTAAGTAAGTTGTCGCAACAGCAGCAACTTTAGCTGTATTTGAAGCGTTATAGGCTGCTAAATAGTTAAATGACTGAAACGCATTTACGTCTTGTTCGCCACTTGCTACAGATGTGTTCAACACAACGTAGTCAGTCAAGTTAGTCACTTCAAGTTTAATACCCGCTTCTTTAGTCTCAGGAAGCGTTGCAACATATTTCCATACGTCAGTGTCTGAACCTGTTGAAACAAGTTTAATTGTGCGTACTGACTCAGTTTTGTCATTAGCTGGTGCTGTATTTTCAGTTTGTGCAGGTTGTTTATTACATGCAGTCAGTGTGAGTACAGATGCGCTGAACAGGACACTAAATAATTTTTTCATAGATACATCCTAAAATGGGAAACGCCTACTCTACAAAAGAGCGAGGCATTCCCAACCATTGGGTCGAAATGCAATATTTGGCTGGAAGTAATTTCCAGATATATAAGGGTTTAGAAGCCTGAATTCAGCCTAATTTCTTCCTTGATATTGCTCGCTGAACAATAGACTTATGTTTTGAATCAGTTTCTAAATATTGGATCATCATATATCAATAAGTGAATATTCTACAAATAACTTGTTCAATTTTGATATATAGACACGCTCTTGGTAAGGCACTGATAATAAAAAACATATTATATAAATAAAACAGTTTTGATTAAAATATGTACTTATTTGATTTATATGAAATTTTCAGGATTTGTTAGCAATATTTAAGCTAACTATGGCGCTAATTTATAGGCTATGCATAAAAAAAGCCCCTGTTTTCACAAAGGCTTTTTAAATTAGTTAGTTAAGCTCAGTTTCAATTACTTATGAACCCAAGGCACAGCTGGTGAGCCAATCCACGCAGATTTAGCAGGAATATTTTCACCTTTCATCACTAAAGTTAAAGGTCCTAACACTGCATGGTGGCTAACATTGGCGTTATATAAAATAATACTACGTGAATTTACAACCACATCATTTCCAATATTCACTTGTCCAATTTTCATAATACGATCTTCAAACAAGTGGGTTTGTGGACCTGAGAAGCTATTAAACTCTGCACGATCACCAATGCTTACACAGTCAAACTCAGTAATATCAGCCGTATCCATGTAAACATCTTTACCAATTTGGACACCCAAAATACGCAAGAAGAATGGTAGCATTGGCGTTCCTCTTAAGTAGTTTAAGAAGTTTGGAATCGCAACTGATTCATATAAGCTGGTAATCCCTTCACTCAACCATACAAACATGGTCCACATTGGCGCTGAACATGGTTGATAACGACCAATCAAAATCCATTTTAATAGAGCCACCATAATGAAACAGCCGACTCCATAGAGCAGCCCTGCAATGGTTAATGCTAATAGTCCTTTCGCTATACCGTAGTTATTAATAACATCAATAACATCTAATACAATCATATAACCTACGCCAATTGCGAGTGCGGCTGGCAATACAACACGAAGTCCTTCAATAAAACCACGCATGAAACGGCGCTTGGCACTAGGTTTAAAGGTTAAATGGTCAGGATATTTTTCGGCAGCTTCACGTGCAGGCAATAATAATGGCGGCGAACCAAACCAAGTTTGACCATCATACATTTCAAGGTTATCTGGTGTTTTTGACTGTACGCCAATTAAAACGTTATCTGGTAAAACAGTTCCATCAGCAATATAAGCACTGTTTCCAACAAAGCTACGGTTACCGATTTTGGTCGATTTTAATGTCATCCAACCGCCTTTGATCTCTTCATCGCCTAACATTACAGCATCGGCAATAAAGCTTTCTTCACCCAAAGTCAGCATTTCAGGAATAACACCATTTGCGGTAGAAATTTCAGTATTTTTACCGACTTTCGCCCCTAACATACGGAACCATGTAGGTGCATAAATTGTAGCAAACAGGCCGTGCAATGTTTGTAAGCTTGTTTCCAAGATTTGAGACGCAAACCATTTACGATAGTACGTGCTGCCATGAACAGCGTACGTTCCAGTCTCAAGACGAGGCAGTGCAATTTTGCGTATTGCTGAAGAAATAACAGCAGTAATCACCATCATCATTGCACTAGCTGGAATCGCTAAAGCAAAATAATAAAGTGCGATTTGCAGATGGTTGTTCGGATTGATATTAAATACGTTTACATCTAACCAATCGACCAAAAGGAAACTTGGGAAAATTGGAATAAAGAACAGACAAGCAATAATTAGCGCACTAACACCATAATATCCATATTCAGCAATTTTACGAATAAACGATAATCTAGGACGTTCTGGCATTTTAGCATGCTCATCAACATGCCCTATTTTTTTAGCAGGTGTTCCATCCCAAACTTCGCCAGCAGGTACAACCGTGTCATATTCAATTGAAGTTAGGGCATTTACATGAGCTTGTTTTTCTAACACTGTATTTTCTTCTAATACAGCATACGAACCCACATAGCTATCTTGTTTAAGATGAATTGAACCCAACACCAAATGACCATGTTCGACTTTGGTATTTTCTAAATTCACTTGAGAGCCAATACTCACGCCATCTTCAACTGTTAATAAAGATGGCACGCGAATATGAACTGAACTAATGGTGACATCATGTCCAATTTTTGCGCCCAGTGCTTTTAAATAGAGGTTAAGTAAAGTTGAACCTGACAAAAGATAGACTGGTGAAATATTGCTAATACGGTCTGCTAGCCACCAACGGAAATACGTCATTCCCCAAAGTGGATAGCGTCCTGCACCAATGCCCAGCATTAATAATCGTTTCACAGTAATTGAAAGCACAAAACTACTAATAATGACGCTGATATAAACCAGTAAAGACAGCGCGATTGCATATGGAATGCTGTCTCGTGTTCCACCTGTAAAATAGTGATAGGTAAAGAATGGTGCTAACCATTGCAAAATATTAATCGAAATTAAAACTGGAATAGTCATAAGCTGCGCAATACCACATAACCATTTATACGTTTGATTACGCAAGTTGTCTTGCCCAATTTGGCTATCAAATAAAGTAGGCTCTGGTTGCTCCAACATTAAAGCTGCAATAGCCCCCACTCTTCGGGCTTGATATAAGCTTTGAATTGTAAGATGGCTATATTCTTGATGTTCACGCAGGTTTGAAATTAAAACGGCTGCTAAAAGTGAATGCCCACCTAAATCATCAAAGAAGTCCGAATCTAGCTTAATCGGCATGTTTGGAAACAGGCGAGTCAAAATTTCAAATAAGATTTCTTCGGCTAGATTTTGCGGCTGATCAGATTCACTACGGTCAATCACACTCGTAAGCGGTCTTACTTTTAACGCTTTACGGTCAATTTTTCCAGATAATAAACGCGGTACTTCTTCAATAATCTCAAAACGATTCGGCACCATATAAGGTGGTAAACGTTGAGCTAGAGTATAACGAAGTTGCTTAATTTCTATCGGTTGTTTAGCATCAAGCTCAGGTGCAATAAAAGCAATAAGCTGATCAATTCCGTCTTCTTGACGTAGAATTACTGCTGCTGTGCCAATGCCATCAATATCACAAAGCGCCGCTTCAATTTCACCGAGTTCAACACGGAAACCACGGATTTTCACCTGATCATCAGCACGGCCTAAGCAGTGAACTTGACCAAATTCATCAATTTTTGCCAAATCCCCAGTACGGTAAAGCAACTCTTCATCCGCACTCATTGCCCAAGGGTTTTCAATAAACTTATCAGCCGTTAAATCAGGTCGCCCTAAATAGCCTGGTGCCACACTCGGACCGAAAATACAGAGCTCACCTGTTTCACCTTGAGCCAGTAATTCTCGTTCTGCATTAATCACCAACATGCCGTAGTTCGGTAACGGTTTTCCAATCGTAACTGGTTTGCCATGTTCTAACGACTCAAGGCTTGCAGTAACCGTAGTCTCAGTTGGACCATAGGTGTTAAACATTTGATGGTGAGGTAATGCCCAACGGTCAACCAGTGAGTCTGGGCACATCTCCCCGCCTAAGTTGATAATACGTAAATTCGGTACATCTTCAGGGAATAAAGCCAGTAATGTTGGTACAGCATGCAATACTGTAATTTGTTCCTGCTTTAATGTTTGGCATAAACGTTCAGGGTCACTCACCAAGTTTTTTGGAGCAATCCATAATGTTGCCCCAACCAAATAAGAAAGCCAGATTTCTTCAAACGACATATCAAAAGCGACTGAAAAGCCTTGATAAACTTTGTCCTGTTCTTGAATCCCTAAAATACTGTTTTCACTACGCAGAAAGTGACAAATATTTTTCTGGGTAATCACAATACCCTTCGGCTTTCCGGTTGAGCCTGAAGTGTAAATAATATAGGCAGGTTGATCGGGTGTAGTTTTCGGTAAGCTTACTTCTTTAATAACTGGCTGTTGTAGCTCTGTGTTTGTCCATTTGGTTTGCGGCACTTCCGCTAAATGTTCGTACCATTCATCTGTAGTAATCATGCCTACAGCTTCAGCATCTTCAAGACAAACTGCAATACGGTCGGCAGGCGTATCCATATCAAAAGGAAGCCACGCTGCGCCACTCAAACAGATCGCTAGTTGTGCTTTTAAAAGTTCAATCCCCCTCGGCAGCCATAACCCGACAATATTCCCCGCTTTTACCCCTTTTAAAGTCAGTTGTTGCGCCATTACTAAAGCTTGCTGATATAACTCTCCATAGCTCAGCGTTTTATTTGCTTCAATTAAAGCTGTTTTATTTGAGAGATTTTGAGCAGTTCGAATAAAAATATCGGCGAGTACTTCATCTTGCAAAAATTCGGGGTGAAATTTACCACGAATAATATTTTTCGAGCTTGTTACACATTGGTTCATTTTTATAACTCTCTTTAAGTTTTTGATTTAACTTAAATACAGTCACGTTTGGATTTTTATGACTTATTAAAGAAATCAATTGTTAGGCAACAAATTAAAGAGTTGAACTTAAATGAAGATTAAAGATTTTATTTTAAGCGTAGAGAGTGAGTTATTAACTTAGAAGAACAATCGATTTTTATGACTTATAAATCAAACGAGAATGACAACAAGGAAAAATATAGGCACGTATTTTTATAAAAATTAAATAGCGTTATTCAAAATTGATATAAGCCAAGAAAATAAAAAAACAGGCATAAAAAAAAGCCCTCGTCATTAACAAGGGCTTTTTAAGAATTTGGCGGAAGCGGTGAGATTCGAACTCACGGAGGACTCACACCCTCGTCGGTTTTCAAGACCGGTGCATTAAACCGCTCTGCCACGCTTCCAACGAGCGCTATAATATAAACAAAAACACAAGTTGGCAAACCTTTTATTTAACTTTTAATTCAAACGCTCAAAATAAATACAAATTAATTTAGTTTTCTGGGTTTTCGCTCTTCTCATAGCGAATTGTATTGATATACCAAAGCTTTTTTCCAGATGGCGTATGCACTTCAATCTCATCATCGACTTCTTTGCCGAGCAGTGCGCGAGCCATCGGCGATTCAATCGAGATATGCTGCGGGTGATGATCATAAATTTCATCAATCCCCACAATACGTAAAGTTTTTTGCTCACCTTCTTCGTTTTCAATCTCGACCCAAGCTCCGAAGTAAACCTTTCCGTCTTGCTCAGGTGCGTAATCAATGATTTTTAATTCTTCTAAACGTTTTCCTAAATAGCGTACTCGTCGATCAATTTTTCTCAGTAGCTGCTTGTTGTACTGATAATCTGCATTTTCACTGCGATCACCCAAGCTTGCAGCCCAATTCACTTTCTTTGTGATTTCTGGTCTTTCTTCATGCCAAAGTTGTTTTAATTCAGCAACTAATTTGTCATGCCCTGATCGGGTGATTAAGTTAGATTTCATGATTAAAAACCACTGTTCAACAACATATCGCTTACAAGATGTAGCATTTTATACCCTATTTTCTCATATCAGAAGTGTATAAATTTTCTTCCTTAAGAAATTCATGTGTTTATGATGATATATCGAATATTTAATTGTACGAAATTTGACAATACTTTTTTTCAATATTATGATGCGCGCAGATTAAATGTTGAGCATTTTTTAACCTTCCAGAAAACTATGTAGATTTTCTACACAGTTTGTTTTTTTCATTTCATGTCATTTTGAATGACGTCATGACTGCCCACCCCTTATTGAATTTATCAACTTTTAAAAGTTATGGCAGCTTATTGTCTGACTTTTTGGGCATAAATTATCTGTAGCGGAGACAACATGCACAGTAATTCAAGTTCAGGGTCGAGGCTTTGCCTTAACTCTTTATTTTCTTCTCTCCCGTTAAAAGCACTTGCACTTAGTACTATGCTTTTTCCATTTCATAGTATTAATGCAGGAAAAACCCTACAGTACAATACTGTAGTAAATACAAACACTCTAACTGTTGTTGCGGTAGAAAGCTCGACAACCGTTTTCAAAGAAGATCAGTTTTTACATGGTTTTGGTTACGACTTAGCACGTAACTATGCACAAAGCCTTAATGTAAAGCTGGACTTTAAAATCGTGGCAGACAATGCCACTGCACTTAGATGGGTTCAGCAAGGTAAAGCAAACTTTGCGATGACTACCGCAGGTTTAAGTACCATCGAGAACAAAGGTTTAATGTCCTTTTCTGCAAGTTGTGGTGACACAGCAAATTTGCAAAAAAATGGCTTAAATCCTGAGTTAAGTTGGGTATTTAAACAGGCTGATGACCCACTCACCCAGACCGCCAGTGGCTTTGTATGCCAAAGTAAGCAAAATGGTGTGACACAACAGCTTGCCTCTTTTTATAACCGCAATGTGGTGAAACCAGAAGCATGGTCAACCATTCAACGTGACTTAAGTACACGTTTACCGATTTATAAAGCGAGCTTTAAACAAAGTGCGGCTAAATATGATCTCGACTGGCATTTACTTGCAGCAATTGGTTATCAAGAGTCTTACTTAAAGCCAGAATCTGTTTCTCCCACAGGTGTTCGCGGCTTAATGATGCTCACCAATAGCACTGCTCGAGCAATGGGTGTAAGCAATCGTAGTGATCCAGCTCAAAGCATTCAAGGTGGTGCTAAGTATTACGACCAGATGCTAACTGAATTTGATAATATTCCCTTCCCTGATCGGAACTGGTATGCGCTTGTGGCCTATAACATGGGACCGGGTGCGGTAAGTCAAATTCAGAAGCGCTTGCAATCTCAAGGGAAAGATCCGAACAAATGGGTCAATCTCTATGACTATTTGCAAAGTAATAAAACGCGAAATGGTCGATATAAGCAAGCAGTTCAATATGTCACTCGTATTCGTGCTTATCTTGAACATATCAAAACGGCGCAAACACGAATCAATATCTAATTTTTATTGTTTAAAAGTTGATAAATTCATTGTTTGTATAAATAAAAAGCTTACCTCTATGGGTAAGCTTTTTATATGAATTCTTTGAAATTTAAGCTGTATGCTCTAACACTTTCTTGAACAAATCTTTTTGTTCTTGGCTTGGCTTAGCTGTTTGTAAAGCCATCAATTGAGACATATCGCCTTGAACTTTAATTTTACCAGTCATGAATGCCTGCATAGCAGCAGCCATATCAAACTCTAAGAATACTTTACGTAAAGTTTCAGCATCCATGTTTAAAGTTGTTTTGGCATTTGAAGACAAACCTTTTTTGATTTTACCCCCATCTAAAGCTAATTCGGTATTTCCAGAAGCATCTGTAACTACTAAATTAATTGCCAAATTCGCAAGAGCAGGTGGCAAATTAAGATCCCCTGCTTCAGCAGTTAATTTTTCGACAGTAGCAAACCAATCTTCAGTTAAAAATGCAGGCATGATTCTTCCTCAAATTTATTTGTTCAATTTCTCTAGTTGCCTATCCAGACAACATCATGTGAAGCAATTCTGCTTGAGCGTTGTTATAGCATGTAATTTAAATTTAGGGCTATGACTTTTTGTACGGAACATTCATTTTTTAGTATTTTGATACATTAAAGGCACTTGTTTATAAAGTGCCTTTAATTGACTTATCAAGTAGTTTTACTCAGCAGCAAAACTTAAGTTCACAACATCTAAGCGATTCTTAAGCTCTTCTGGATCTTTAAAATCCAGCTCGCGCTGAGAATCTAGCGCTTCGAAATCAAACAGTTCACGGTCCGCTAACTGAGACGGAGATACGTTTTGTAACGCACCGAAAATGCTGTGTAAGCGTTTCGGATATTGTTTATCCCAGTCACGTAGCATTTCATTCAGCATGGCACGCTGTAAGTTTTCCTGCGAACCACAAAGGTTACATGGAATGATTGGGAACTGACGCAACTCAGCATATTTGATGATGTCTTTTTCTTCAACATATGCCAATGGACGAATCAGAATATTCTTTTTATCTGATGATAAAAGCTTTGGAGGCATTGCCTTTAAACTACCACCATGAAACAGATTTAAGAAGAACGTTGCAAGAATGTCATCGCGGTGATGTCCTAAAGCAACTTTAGTCGCACCAATTTCTTGTGCAAAGCCATACAAAGAACCACGACGCAAACGCGAACATACTGCACAGTAGGTTTTACCTTCCGGTGTTAAACGCTTAGTAATGGTATAGGTGTCTTTTTCTAAAATGTAATATGGAATGTTATTTTCTTCCATATAACGAGGTAAGACATCTTCAGGAAAGCCTGGTTGCTTTTGGTCAAGGTTAACCGCAACAACATCAAAATTGATTGGTGCAATACGTTTAAACTGCAACATGATATCGAGCAAGGTATAACTGTCTTTACCACCAGACACACACACCATGACCTTATCGCCCTCTTCAAGCATATTGAAGTCACGAATAGCATGCCCAACTTGACGGCGAAGCTTCTTGAGCAAACGGTAATAGGCCGAGCTTGTTGGAAGTTCAGGCTTAAAATTAAATCCCTGATTAGACTCAACTGGCGCGTACATAGACGAGATATACCCATAAATAAAAATACCGCGCAATTTTATATGATTCGGACGAGAATCGCATCAAAAGAATAGTTTCAATTCTTGAAGTCGTCACATTGCTCCTGCATGATGCAAAAGTCGTGTTCTATTTTGACTAGCGCGTTCAAAATTTGTGCAAAGTGCTTACTTTTTGGACTTTTCCACAGTTTTCCACAAAACCTGTGGATAAAATTGTGGATTTCTTCGTACTTGACAAACTGTTTAGACCTTCTGTTAAGGGTTTTATTTAAATTGATCATTTTTTAACCAATGTTTTTTACATTTAAATATCAACATGTTAGCCAAGTCAATAGAATCATTTTAAAAATAATTTTTAATTTTTTTTGATGAGCATTCGAACAAAACAGCTTGATTTTTTGAAAGAGTCGAAATAAAAAAAATTACACAAAAGTTCTTTCTGTAATATTTTTTGATAAACTCTTCGACAAGTTTTGAATATCTTAAAATTGTGAATAACATAAAATGAAAAAATCGGTTCAATTTCTTTTTTCTTGTTTACTGGGGATGACCACTTTTTCGGTCGGCATAACGTCGACTTCAGCAGGCCAAATGTATATTTACCAAGATAAAAATGGTAGTACATTGCTAACGAATCGAAAAAGTTATGATCAATCACTTAAAAAAGTAAAAGTGACCTATTACCCTGACAGTAATATTCATAGTTATACGAACTGGGGAGCTTCAGAGGCCTCTGTTCTGCCTAGCTACAATAAAAATAAAAATGCTTTTGACCACATTATTAAACAGGCTGCACAGCAACACGGCGTATCAGAAGGCTTAATTAAGGCCGTCATGCATACCGAGTCAGGATTTAATGTAAATGCTCGCTCTCCTGTGGGTGCACAAGGTCTTATGCAGCTTATGCCTGCGACTGCACGTCGATTTAACGTGACCAATGCCTTCGATGCTCAGCAAAATATTTTTGCAGGTGCAAAATATTTAAGTTGGCTGCTCAAACGTTTTCGTGGTAATACACAAATGGCACTTGCTGCTTATAATGCAGGTGAAGGTAATGTTGATAAATACGGCGGTATTCCCCCTTTTCGTGAAACACAAGATTACGTGCGCCGTGTAACAAGTCGATATCAAAACTTATATTCATCTGGTTCAGGTTTTTCATCTTTTACTAATTCTTCTAATACTTCAGCGCAAGTCTCTTCTCAGTCTTCTAATTTAACGGAAAACACAACAGCTCAAATAGCAGCACCAGCACCTAAATATTCCTCTTCTCGTCAAATTGTGACTTTATCGAATGGGACATTTACTGATGCGCCTACGGGTACTTATGTCACGAACAACGCCACTGCTATTGCACATATTCGAATTGAATAAAAACTTTTACTGACGGATCTATTCCGTCAAATTTCTGTGCTTTAAATTGTAAAGATCTATTACCTGATCCTTACCATTTAGGCAAATTTAGCCAATAATTCTTTAAATTTAGGTACATTCTACTTCGTGAAAGAATGTATCAATTCCTTATTTTTTTCTTGAATTTTTCCCCTAAGCCCCGCATATTAGCTGCATGATTTAGAATTTATAAATCAGATAACATTTTATTTATAAGAGGATTTTCTCAATGATGCGGATTGGTTTGTTTTTGCTTACCAACCTCGCGGTACTGGTTGTAGCTGGCATTATTTTGTCACTCTTCGGTGTCGGTAGTTACCATGGCGCGGGTGGCTTGAATCTAGGCAACCTTTTAGTCATCTGTTTTGTGTTTGGTATGGTGGGCTCTTTAATCTCACTGTTTATGTCAAAATGGATGGCTAAGAAAACGACCGGTACAGAACTGATCGACCCGAATGCTCCTCGTAACCAAGCTGAAAGCTGGTTATTGCAAACAGTCGCTGAACTTTCTCAACGTTCTGGTATTAATATGCCAGAGGTTGGTATTTTTCCATCATATCAATCCAATGCCTTTGCAACAGGCTGGAATAAAAATGATGCATTGGTTGCCGTTTCAACGGGTCTACTTGAACGTATGAATAAAGATGAGTTACGTGCCGTTCTCGCACATGAGATTGGTCACGTTGCGAATGGTGATATGGTCACCTTAGCCCTCATTCAAGGTGTAGTGAACGCCTTTGTTATGTTCTTTGCCCGTGTGGTAGGTGACTTTATTGACCGCAATGTTTTTGGCCGTCAAGATGATGAAGCACCGGGTATGGGTTACTTTGTTATTACCATGGTATTGGATATCGTCTTTGGTATTCTCGCTTCGGCTATCGTGATGTGGTTCTCTCGTTATCGTGAATACCGTGCTGATGAAGCAGGTGCGCGTTTAGCAGGTAAACAAGCAATGATTTCTGCATTATTACGTCTACAAGCTGAGACAGAAATGCCAGATCAAATGCCAAAAGAAATGAAAGCTTTCGCGATTGCGGAAGGTAAAGAACAGGGTTTCAGCTTAGCTGCTTTGTTCCAAACCCACCCAACAATTGAACAACGTGTGGCAGCTTTACATCAATTAGATTGCCCATAAAACGTTTAACGTGAAGAAATAAAGCCTCCAATCGGAGGCTTTATTTTTATTACATGGTTTGATAGAAGCTCCACAGATAACTTGCTCCCCACCAAACAGCCAAGCCAATTAAAAGCAGTACAAAGGCACCTAATAAATCAGGTATATGTAACCATAACCAACTCACCACAGGATTACGCCAGAAAGCTGAATGTTGCTGCTTCTTTTCAAGCTTTTCATGTAAATATGGATGAACGACATGAATATCACTTTGAATCGCATATTCTTCACGTATGTGCGTATGCACCACATCTAATGCTTTTCTACTAGGTCGTATAAATATATCAAAAATAGTTCCTGCAACAGGAACAAAGCCCACTACAGCATCTATAACTGCCAGTTTAATGACTGGAGTTAATTTATGTTGAGGTACACCAATCTGTTTAGCTTTATAAATGGCATAGCACGTCAGCGCGAAACCAGCGACATCACCTGCAATCGGAATCGTGCTCAGTGCAGCATCAGCTCCTATACCTTGTTTAGTAAAAGGAATGCGAACCGCACTATCCATCATGGTGGCAAACTTGGCAAGGTCTCGTTCTAGTGCGATGACCTGCTGCTCTGTTAATTTTTTTTCTTGAGGCATCTAAATCAAATATATGAAGAGAAGTTAAACTTAATATACTTGATTTAATGCCTCTTTTTAAAATTGTTTACTTTTAACTAGAAGCTTTCGATCTAAACAATGAACGAAGTAACACGTACATCACTGGAATAAAGAATAAAACCAGTACAGTACCAAACATGACGCCACCTAAAATACTAATACCGATTTCTTGGCGGCTCACAGCCCCTGCGCCTTGAGCAAAGACCAAAGGGATTACTCCAGCACCAAAGGCTAAGGAAGTCATTAAAATCGGTCTTAGACGCAAGCTAGCGCCTTCTAAAGCCGCTTGAATTGCATTCTTACCCTTTTCTTGAGCCAAGGCTGCAAACTCAACAATCAAAATTGCGTTTTTGCACGATAAGCCAATCGTGGTTAATAGTGCGATTTGGAAATATACGTCATTCGGCAGGCCGAAAATATAAGAGAAAATTACACTTCCCCCTACGCCCAGAGGAATAGATGTCATCACAGCGGCTGGAATGCTCAAGCTTTCATATAAAGCAGCTAAACATAGAAAGATAAAGCCTGCCGAAATTAAATATAACCAGACTGCCTGATTCGTCGACTTCTGTTCTTCAAAAGATAAACCTGTCCACGCTAAACCAATATCCTTTTGCTGATTAACAAGTTGCTCAACATCTTTCATTGCCTGACCTGAACTGCTGCCACTCACGACATCTGCTTGTAGTTGTAAAGCACTATATCCCATATAGCGTTTTACGATTTCAGGAGCTCCGCCCCAGCTAAAGTTAGCAAATGAACTAAAAGGCACCATTTCATTTTGGTTATTACGTACAGACCAGTTATATAAATCTTCCGGTTTCGATCTGAACTCAGCATCACCTTGAATCATGACACGCTTAATACGCCCACGGTCAATAAAGTCATTCACGTAAGTTCCACCCCACGCACTGGAGAGTGTATTGTTAATTGCAGGGAGTTCTAAACCATTTGCTAATGCCTGTTTCTGGTCAATTTTGATATTGAGATTAGCTTTACTATTGGTTGATTGCTTATCAAAATTTTCGAAAGTTGAGTAACTTTTGCTCTGTATTTGCAACTGACGGAAGGTGCTATCTAGAAAATCTTGCCCCTGCCCATTTAAATCTTGAATCCATAAATCCAAACCATCAGTTTGACCTAAACCATTGACCGAAGCAGGTAAAGTCACATTGATTTGAGCATTATTAAAACGGCTAAAATATTTCATCGCACGTTTTTGTATAGCGTCTGCCGAATCATCTTTTCCTGTACGCACATCCCATGGTTTTAAAGCAATAAATCCTTGTGCCAAGTTCTGTCCTGTACCCGAGTAATTTCGGCCATAACGGATTAAAACCAAGTCGACATTTTTATCTTCTTGAGTCAAGAAATATTGACGAACTTGTTCACCAACTTTCTGACTTTGAGAAATTGGGGCACTATCAACAAGTTTAATTTGAACACTTAAAATGCCTTGATCTTCTTTAGGAATAAATCCACTTTTTAAACCGCTATAGAACAGGGCGAAAACAGCAATCAAAGCCACAAAAATCACAACAACCGATTTACTGTAGCGAATGCTTGTTTGTACGATCTTTATATATTGATTTTTAAGCTGATCAATTTTTTGGTTAAACCAAACCGCCCAACGCATAGGCTCAGGGTTAGGTTTTAAAATTAGGGCACACAAAGCAGGTGTTAGGACTAAGGCAACGACGAGCGATAACGCCATAGCGGCAACTAAAGTAATAGAAAACTGACGGTAAATCACCCCAATTGAGCCGCCTAAAAAGGACATTGGAATAAAAACCGCAGTTAAAACCAATGTAATCCCAATTAAAGCTCCACTAATTTCTCCCATCGACTCAATGGCTGCTTCTTTCGGTGTTAAGTGCTGTTCATGCATGAGCCGCTCAACGTTTTCCACGACTACAATTGCATCATCTACTAACAAACCAATAGCAAGCACCAGTGCAAATAGCGTTAGGGTGTTAATGCTAAAACCGAGCACATATAAGACAGCGAAAGTTCCTAAAATAACAACCGGCACGGTAATACTTGGAATGAGTGTCGCACGCCAGCTTTGTAAAAATAGGAACATCACCAAAATAACGAGAATAATCGCTTCAATAAGCGTCTTTACAACTTCCTTAATCGACTCTTGAACAAATGGCGTGTTATCTCGTGGATAAACAATTTTATATCCGGCTGGTAACTTACTTGTAACCTTATCTAGAGTTTGATGAATAAGCTTAGAGGTTTGAATTGCATTCGCACCTGAAGATAACGAAATACCTAAACCAGCAGCAGGATAGCCATTAATGGTGTTAAAAGACTGATAGTTTTCTGCACCCAACTCAACTCTGGCAATATCTTTTAAATAGACATAGCTCGCTGTTTGATTTGATTTCACTACAATATTTTTAAACTCTTCGACTGTTTTTAATCGAGAACCTGCAGTGACCTTGGTATTTAAATATTGACCATCGATAACGGGTAAATCACCGATTGCACCTGCTGCAACTTGTGTGTTTTGCGAGGTGATTGCATTCGCTACATCACTCGGCATTAAATTGTATTGTTTTAATTTCTCTGGATTTAGCCAAATTCGCATTGCATATTGCGAACCGAAAACATCAGACTCTCCCACCCCTTCAATACGGTTTAAGTCATCTACCACATGCGTAGTTAAATAGTCCGATAGCTCAATATTGCCCGCTTTACCTGTCGAGTCATATAAACCTACCACCATAAAAGTATCACCGAGTGACTTACTTACGGTCACCCCTTGGCGTTGCACTTCATCGGGTAAACGTCTTATGACGCCACTAATGCTATTTTGTACTTGCACCTGTGCTGTATCTGGATTTGTTCCATTATCAAAACTAATTGTAATTCGGCTACGTCCCGATGAATCACTGGTAGAACTGAAGTAAAGTAAGTGATCAATACCTTGTATTTGCTGTTCTAAAATCTGAGTAACACTTTGCTCAACCGTTTGTGCATCTGCCCCGCTATAACTTGCCGATACTGTAATTTTTGGGGGTGCAATATCGGGATAGCGTTCAATGGGTAAATTCAGCACCGAGAAAATACCAAATGCCATAACAATAATTGCTAGCACACTGGCAAAAATAGGACGCTGAATAAAAAATTTAGATAGCATGGCTGCTCAGAATTAAGTCGTCAATTAACAAGTGGCAATACCCAATCGTGCATCTTGATCATCAACGAGCGATATATAAAAGACAAGTAGAATTAACACAATAAATGCAATTAAGACAAAAACAAAGCCAGAATGGGCATTTCCTACAAACCCATAAAGAAGGTTTTAACAAGTGTCACTGAAAATTCATGAATTCTTCATGATCACGTCAAGTTCAATGAGCAGACTAGAGCCGTTTCAACTAAAACAATATGAGTAGAATTATGTTTAAAAAAGCAATTTTATGCTTAAGTTTAATTAGCTTAGTTGGTTGTAATGACGATGATAAAACTGAAAACACACCAACTACGCCAGAATATCAACTTCCTAAAATTCTAGTAGTAGGACACCGCGGCGCTAGCGCTTTACGTCCAGAACACACTTTAGCTTCATATCAAAAAGCCATAGATGATGGTGCAGATTTTATTGAACCAGATCTAGTATCGACAAAAGATGGTGTATTGGTTACTCGCCATGAAAATGAGATTGGTGGAACAACCAATGTAAGTACTTTAACTCAGTTTGCAGATCGTAAAATAACAAAAAATATTGACGGTAAAGACTTAACAGGTTGGTTTACAGAAGACTTCACTTTAAGTGAATTACAGCAACTTAAAGCCCGTGAACGTATTCCAGAGTTTCGACCAGCAAACACAGCTTATAACGACCTTTACCCTGTCCCAACTCTAGAACAAGTGATTGAACTGGCTGAAGCAAATTATAAGAAAACGGGAAAAATTATTGGTCTATATATTGAAACTAAACATCCGACTTACTTTAAAAACCAGAAACTGGCAATGGAAGATACTCTTCTTAAAACCTTAGCTAAATATAAATATACGCGTGATATTGCGCCTGTCTATTTACAGTCTTTTGAAGTGAGTAATTTAAAATATTTAAAAGATCAACTCGACCTTCATAAAACGATTAAACATGCACAAATCATTCAATTATATGATGCTAAGACTTCACAACCAGCCGACTTTGTTGAATCTGGCGACACTAAAACTTATGCCGATTTAGCCACAGCACAAGGTTTAAAAGATGTTGCTAAATATGCAAACGGTGTAGGACCAAGTAAAGGTTATATTCTGAGCTTTAATGACAAGGGTTCAGTTCAAACAACTTCATTTATTTCTGATGCTCATACGGCTGGCTTAAAAGTACACCCTTATACTTTCCGTCCAGAAAATAATTTCTTACCAACCCCTTTAAAATGCAGTCAAGATAAACCAGCTGAGCGCTGTCCATCTGGTGCGTTAAAAGAGTTTGAAGCCTATTTCAAAGCTGGTGTTGATGGTGTCTTTACAGATGACCCAGCACTTGGCCGTGAAGCCGTTATTAATTATGAAAAAACTGCAAGATAAATAAAGTTATGAAGAAACAGGGCAATAAATGCCCTGTTTTTTTTATTTCTCTACGACATTATCAAAATAAAGTGGGATCCACTGATATTGCTCAGCATTTACTTTATAAACATGACCAATGCCTGGGAATGGTAAATGTGGCGCTGCGACCCATTGCTGCTTATTTGAAATTTCTGCAAACATTTTTAAACGGGTATTAATCGCCTGCTCAGAATTCACATCAAAATCCACTCCTGTTTTTGGAGCATCAAACTGCAAAGAATGTGAGTGAACAATGTCTCCAACAAAAATAATTTGCTGATCATTACTCTTTAAGCGAAAGCTGTGATGACCAGGCGTATGGCCACGTGTATCGATCACTTCAAAGCCTTGAATGACATCACCATCTTTAAATGTCTTGAATGCTTTTTTTGCTTGATATGGAGCAAGAGCAGTTTTTACATTTTTCACAGTACCTAAATAGCTTTCTTTTTTATCCGCTGGCACTGTTTTTTCAGAAGCTGGATTTAACCAATAATCAGCCTCGCGTTCATGTGCATAAACGGTTGCATTTGGAAATACAGCTTTTCCATTTTGAGCAATACCACATACATGGTCTGGGTGCAAATGCGTAAGCAATACTGTTTTTACATTTGCCAGTTGATAACCTGCCAATTCAATATTTTTTGCAATCGAGCCAAGCTGTGGACCAAAGCAGCTTGCTGCGCCACTGTCTACAAGCGTTAAGCTTTTGCCATCATCTACTAAAAATGCATTGACCGAAGTTTGAATCCCCTTCTCATTCACAGCAGCATATTTAGTTAATATTTTAGTTTTCTGAGTCTGATTTAAGTTTTTAAACAAGTTAGGATTCAGATAAATCGTGCCATCAAGTAAAGAAGTTACACGGTATTTGCCAAATTGATGCTTATAATAACCTGGTACTTGCTGGGTAGGAGCTTGCTCAGCATACGTTGCGTGCATGCTACAAAATGCAAGGCCCAAAGCTACACATAATTTTTTCATCTCTTCTTCTCTATTCAGTTATAAAGTCAAAATCTTTAAAAAAGATTTAATAATTTTTTAAGACGCAAATTGTATAATGCATGAAAAGTGTCAGAAATATAAGTAAATGAATAGCTATTCTCCTTATAAGGGTAAAAGTGGGCTCAAACGTATATTAAATGCAACGACTTACTCTATTTCGGGATTTAAAGCAGCCTATAAAAATGAGGCAGCTTTCCGTCAAATTGTTTTAATTAACCTTATTTTAATTCCAGTCAGTTTTTTTCTTGATGTAACCCGCAGTGAACATGTCTTACTCATTATTGTATGTCTGTTTGCAATGATCGTTGAACTCTTCAATTCGGCTATTGAAGCTGTAGTTGACCGAGTTTCTCTTGAAAAGCATCAGCTTTCTAAAAATGCAAAAGATATGGGAAGTGCTGCTCAATTTGTTGCACTTTCTATCATTGCCATTACATGGTTGATTATTTTATTTGGATAAAAAAAACCATGCTTATAAGTAAATAAGCATGGTTGTAACAAAGAGGAACTTCTAGCTGCTGTTCCTGTTTTTTAATATAAATTATTGAACTTAAAGATTTCTTAAAATTACGTGAAAAATAAAAAATCCCTGCATTTGCAGGGATTTTTTTAGTTAAAGCGTTGATGCGTTATCACATCATACCGCCCATACCACCCATACCGCCCATATCTGGAACAGCTGGTTTATCTTCTGGAATGTCAGTAATCATACATTCTGTAGTTAACATTAAACCAGCTACAGAAGCAGCGTGTTCAAGTGCAGAACGAGTTACCTTAGCTGGGTCAAGAATACCCATTTCTAACATATCGCCATATTCACCAGTTGCAGCGTTGTAACCGAAGTTACCTTCACCAGCTTTAACTGCATTAATCACTACAGATGGCTCATCACCCGCGTTTGAAACGATTTGACGAAGTGGAGCTTCGATCGCACGGCGTAAAATGTTGATACCCGCAGTTTGATCTTCGTTAGCACCTTTTAGGTTGTCTAATACATTTACAGCACGTACTAGCGCAACGCCACCACCAGCAACAACACCTTCTTCAACTGCTGCGCGAGTTGCATGAAGTGCGTCGTCTACACGGTCTTTCTTCTCTTTCATTTCAACTTCAGTTGCCGCACCGATTTTAATTACAGCAACACCGCCAGCTAATTTAGCAACACGTTCTTGTAATTTTTCACGGTCATATTCTGAAGAAGATTCTTCAATTTGAGCACGGATTTGTTGAACACGCTCAGCGATTGCAGCTGCATCACCAGCACCATCAACAATAACAGTGTTTTCTTTAGAAACAGTGATCTTGTGCGCAGTACCTAAATCTTGAAGAGTCGCTTGTTCTAAAGACATACCAACTTCTTCAGAAATAACAGTTGCACCAGTCAAGATTGCGATGTCTTGAAGCATTGCTTTACGACGGTCACCAAAGCCAGGAGCTTTAACAGCACATACTTTGATAATACCACGCATGTTGTTTACAACAAGAGTAGCAAGCGCTTCGCCTTCAACATCTTCAGCGATGATAAGAAGTGGTTTACCAGTTTTCGCAACTGCTTCTAAAACAGAAATCAATTCACGGATGTTGCCGATTTTTTTGTCAACAAGAAGGATGAACGGGTTTTCAAGCTCAGCCGTTAAAGTATCTTGCTTGTTTGCAAAGTACGGAGAGATATAACCACGGTCAAACTGCATACCTTCTACAACGTCTAATGCGTCTTCGAAGCCAGAACCTTCTTCTACAGTGATTACGCCTTCTTTACCTACTTTTTCCATCGCTTGAGCGATAAGTTTACCAACAGTAGTATCAGAGTTTGCAGAGATAGAACCAACTTGTTCGATCGCTTTAAAATCATCAGCAGGTTTTGCATTTGAACGGATATTTTCAACTACAGTTCTTACTGCGATATCGATACCACGTTTTAAATCCATTGGGTTCATACCTGCAGTTACAGATTTGATCCCTTCATTTAAAATTGCTTGAGCAAGTACAGTTGCAGTTGTTGTACCGTCACCAGCGATATCGTTAGTTTTGCTTGAAACTTCACGAACAAGTTGAGCACCCATGTTCTCAAACTTGTCTTTTAATGAAATTTCTTTAGCAACAGTTACACCGTCTTTAGTGATGTGTGGAGCGCCGAAAGAACGGTCAATAACAACGTTACGACCTTTAGGGCCTAAAGTCACTTTAACAGCATCTGCAAGTACGTTTACGCCTGCAATCATTTTTGAGCGAGCTGAATCACCAAATTTTACGTCTTTAGCTGACATATTAAACTCCGAATCTTTTTAAATACTGAATCTGATAATGGATTGAGTTATGGATTGATTAGCCTTCCAACACAGCTAAAATATCTGACTCTTTCATGATTAAGAGTTCTTCACCACTTACTTTCACTGTTGTACCTGCATAAGTACCAAACAATACTTTGTCACCAACTTTAACATCCAAAGCACGTACGCCATTCTCAGTGATTTGACCATTACCTACTGCAATTACTTCACCTTGCGAAGGTTTCTCTGCAGCAGAACCTGGAAGTAAAATACCACCAGCAGTTTTGGTTTCTTCTTCTACGCGACGAATTACAACGCGATCATGTAATGGACGAATGTTGCTCATAATTAACTCCACCAGACTAAGTCTTTTTGATTAATCGTTATTGCCATAATCCAGAGCAATAACAAAATATTTAGATGTCACTTTTGTGGGGATGAAAAAAAACGCTTCAAGGGGAAAATGAAAAAAAACTTATCTTTTTTGGTCATTTTTTAACAGGTTGTGAAGAGTTTTTATTAAATTTAAAGCACAAAATAAAAGGGACTATTTTCATAGCCCCTTTTATTAAAAAAAATAACAATATTAAACAACAAGTTGTTGGTTATTTAACAATTCATCCAATGTTGTATTTACATGATTCAAAGTAATCAATGAAATACTACTAAACATTGTACCTTCACCATCTCGGTCAAGACTAATAGTCGTGTTTCCAGCGTCTTGTTCTACGCTAATAAATTTCGCCAATGTGCTCACATCTTTAGAATAGTCAATTAATAGTTCACTTAAATCGATTTTGTCAGCTTGGAGGTCAGTTCTTACATCACCTAAAGTAAAATCTAACACCGTATCATGTCCATTCCCGCCAGTTGCATCTTGGCTATTTAGCAATTGGAACAGAATGGTATCTGTACCTTCATGGGTGATATAGGTATCGTTACCTTCACGCCCATTCAAAATGTTATTACCAGAGTTACCTGTTAAAAGATTATCTAAAGCATTGCCTGTTGCATTTAGATGAGCAGAGCCAACTAACTCCAAGTCTTCAACATAACGACCGCTTTCTATATTTGTCGACCAATCAGAATATCCAACCAGACTATAACTCACAGAGCTAATTATTTTATCGTGTCCACCAAAATCAACATCTCGATAGCCAGATTCAACAAGTTGACTTTCCCAATAACCGCTTTCTACGAAAACATCTTGATAGTGGCTAGTATCTACCCAAATATCTTCATAACGGCTAGCATCCACCCAAACATCTTGATAATGACTGAATTCAGTATAAACATCTTCAAAATGACTAGTATCAACCCAACCTTCCTCTGAACGGATATAAGTCAGTTCGTAGCCTTCTTGCCATTGCTCATTTACAGCATCATAATGTTGTTCTACATATCGACTGTAGTCGCTCTCTGCCGTGCCATTATCTATATAAGTTATATTATCCTGATTTATATATATTTTTTGCATAGTGGAATAACCACTTGTGATCCACTGCGTTTCATAAAATACATCTGTTATTAATTGTTGTTCATAATATCCATCAACAAGCCATATCTGTTCATAATGACCTTCAGTGACCCATTCTGGATATGTATAACTATTATCAATCCAGACATCTTTATATATTTCATACGGCTCAACAATATATTCTTGAACAAAATCATTTATATGATCAACTATATAAATATTATCTGTAGCATCACCTATAAACTGATCAACCGTGATCGTATGTAAGTCACTAATCGCTTTGCTGATAGTTTCGCTACGATTTCCTGCACGATCAATAACAGTAATATCAAATGATGTCGCATTCTCATACATATAAGTAGAGAAAGTTCCATCTGCCATGACCATAGTATTTGTTACAAAAGGTTCTTGATCAGCAAAATGATATGTAACTTCAAGAGTAGCCTTACTTTCTGCATGCCCCGTGAGCTCGCCCCATCCATTCATGGCAAGCTGTGTGGCTATCTTCGGTGCCGTTGTATCATTTATAGCTACAACCGTTGTACCCCCACTCTCATTTTGATTGGCATCAACTACTTTAACCGTCAATATTTCACCATGCCAATATTGTGACCATAATTGTGTTAAGAAACTACCTTCTCTTCCGACAGTAGTTTGCCCAACCAGATTATTATTAGCATCAAAAATATTAACAGTTGAATATGCTTCCGCTTGCCCTGAAAGTATATTTCCATCCTCTAATACAAGCTGAGTTGCTGCATTTGGTGCGACAGTGTCTATAGGTGCCTTAATTTCTGTATAAACGCTTTGATAGCCATTTTGTTCCACAACAACGCGTAAAGTTTGTCCATTCGCCTGAGGTGAGTATAACTGGATATTAAAATGCCCTGTTTCATCTACAGAACCGCCACCAATATAATTACTATACACATCAAAAATGCGCACCTCACTATTTAGTGAAGCAGTTCCCTCAACAAAGAAACCATTTTCAGATACCACAACATGATTTGCTGATGGAGGTGCATTAATATCTGCATTAAAAGTAATATTAAATGGAGAACTTATATTTTTAGCTAAATCTGTTGCCGTGATAAATAACTGCTCTCCACGTAATATAGGTGGATAAATACTAGCATTGAAATATCCAGCTTCATCCGATTGAAATTCTGCTCTAAAATCTCCATCCGCATCCATTACTTTAATGATTACTTTCGGATCAGTGTGTCCTGTAATGCCATAACCGTCATTACTAATCACCACATCATTAATTACTGGAGCAATATTGTCTAAAGGCGCACTAATTTCAGAGATTAGGCTATATTGATTCGTATTCAGGTCATAAACTCGAACTTGTAATGTCTGTTCTTGTAGATAATAGTCATTTAACGGAATAGCAAAACTACCATCTTCATTCACAGTATTATTCCACCCTCCATTAATGGTCTGACCACCAGTAGATGTAACAACAATCGTCATTCCGGCTGTTGCCTTACCTGTCAAAATATGGCCATCTATATCCAGTTTTAGCTCTGTTGCAGCAATTGGTGAATTGGTAAATACAGGCACTAATTCGTGAACAACTTCACTTCGGTTGCCAGCAATATCTTTGACAACAATACTTAAATTTTGTGTTTGATATTGACTCAGATTGATCCATTGATTAAATGTGCCATCGTACCAAACATAAGTTGTTGTGATAACTGCACCATATTGATCAATAATTTCAACAGTTGCATTTGGCTCAGCCTCGCCAAAAAGCAATCCGTCTGAGGTTAACGTAATATTTACAGCAGCTGGCGGTGCGACATCATCAATTAAAGCATTTTGCTTAACTTCGATACTTCGGTTACTCGCTCGATCTATTACAATAAAAGTGAGTTCTTCACCATGTAAATAAACTTGATTAAAATAACCCGACACATTACCAATACCATCTACATAACCATAACCTATCACCTCACCCGCAGCATTTTTGACTTCAATCCGAGTATTTACTTCTGCTTGCGCCGTAAAGTTTTGGCCGTTTGAGTCAAGCACAATATTCTCAATCGGATTTGGTGCAATATCATCAATCAAAGCATTTTGCTTGACCTCTATACTGCGATTACCGGCGAGATCTACGACGACAAAAGTAAGCTCCTCTCCATGTAAATAGACTTGATTAAAATAACCTGAAACATTACCAGTAATGTCTACATAACCAGAACCTATCACTTCACCCGCAGCATTTTTAACTTCAATTCGATTATCTGCTTGCGCTTGCGCTGTAAAGTTTTGACCGTTTTCATTCAAGACGATGTTTTCAATCGGATTCGGTGCAACATCATCAGTCAAAGCATTTTGCTTAAATTCAATACTTTGATTACCTGCTCTATCTATAACGGTAAAAGTGAGTTCCTCACCTTTTAAATAAACTTGGCTGAAGTGACCTGTCACATTACCAGTACTATCGACATCACCATAACCGACAAACTCACCCGCAGCATTTTTGGCACTAATAAAACTATTTGCCTCTGCTTGTGCCGTAAAGCTTTGACCATCTATGCCAAATATAATATTTTCAATCGGATTCGGTCCAATAGTATCTATCAAAGCATTTAACTTAAATTCAACACTGCGGTTACCCATTCGATCTATGACAACAAAAGTAAGTTCTTCTCCATGTAAATAGATTTGATTGAAAGAGCCAGAGACGTTACCAGCATTATCTGTAACTCCCCAACCTCTCTGATTACCCAATGAGTCAAAAACTTCAATCTGACTATTTGCTTCTGCTTGTGCCGTAAAGCTTTGACCGTCCGCATCAAATATAATATTTGTAATTGCAGTTGGCGCAATATCATCAAGTGGAGCCTTAACTGAAACAGCTTCACTCACATTTCCAGCTCGATCTTTAACCGTGACTGTAAATTCTTCGCCATGTAAATTGTAAGTACCAAAAGAAAAAGTGAATGTACCATCAGCGTTTACGCTATGGCTCCACGTATTCACCTGTTGGCCATTTTGGTCAAAAATCTGGATGAAGGTATTTGGCTCAGCTACACCAGAAAGGGATGAACCATCTTCATTAAAGAGCAGATCACTTGCAGCCACAGGAGCAATATCATCAAGTGGTGCTTTTACAGTAACCCCACCACTCAAATTACCAGCCCGATCTACTACAACCACTTTAAACTCTTCGCCATGCAAGTAGTTACTGTATAAAGAGATGGTAAATGTTCCATCCCAATTAACATTATTATTCCACTGATTTACCAATTGACCATTCTGATCAAATATCTGAATCGTAGCATTTGGCTCAGCCATACCAGTTAGATATGAACCATCTTCGCTAAATACTAAATTAGTCGCATTTTCCGGTGCAGTATTATCAAGAAAGGCTGTTTGTTTTACTTCAACGCTGCGATTACCGGCTTGATCAATCACAACAAAAGTAAGTTCCTCACCTTTTAAATAAACTTGATTCAAGTAACCCGAGACGTTACCAGCACTATCTACATAACCAGTACCTACAACCTCACCCACAGCATTTTTAACTTCAACTTTACTATTTGCTTCTGCTTGCGCTGTAAAGTTTTGACCATTTTCATTAAAGATAATGTTTTCAATCGCGTTCGGAGCAATGTCATCAATCAAGGCATTCTGCTTGACCTCTGTACTGTGGTTCCCCGCTTTGTCAACGACAACAAAAGTGAGTTCTTCACCATGTAAATAGACCTGATATAAGTAACCAGAAGCATTACCCATGCTATCGGTTGAACCATATCCTATGACTTCACCAGCAGCATTTTTGATTTCAATCTGAGTGTTTGCTTCTGCCTGAGCTGTAAAGTTCTGTCCGTTCGCATCAAGTACAATATTTTCAATCGGATTTGGTGCAATATCATCAATCAAAGCATTCTGCTTAACTTCTGTACTACGGTTACCCGCTCGGTCAACGAC